>NZ_JADCNN020000040.1:0-16720 GCF_014947195.2 Paenibacillus rhizolycopersici
CCATTTTTTAAATCAATACCACCTTATTGACGGGATGTAGCTCAGCTTGGTAGAGCACCTGGTTTGGGACCAGGGGGTCGCATGTTCGAATCGTGTCATCCCGACCATTTCTTTAAGGTGCGGGTGTAGTTCAATGGTAGAACTCCAGCCTTCCAAGCTGGTAGCGTGGGTTCGATTCCCATCACCCGCTCCATACATAACAGCAACATCATCGGATAAGATGATGTTTTTTGTTATAATTTTAGAGGATTATCTCCTTCCCGGGTATAAAAATTTTCTATCATTAACTTATACCCTTGCATTTTACTGCTTTACCGTGTTAGGGTAAGTGAAGTTGAAATGAATAGCGCTCCACTACGCGCATCACAGCTTCCCAGGATAAAATTTCTTACAAATTAAGTGAAGATTTTCAGGGGAGTTTATTGTATGATGTTAAGAAACGCTTAGCGAACGCCATTTGGTCTAAACGACAAAGATGATGACAATGCGGAATGAAGCTTGCTGCATTAGGGATGAAATGGGGGAGAAACATGACAGAGTTAACGGTTACCGCAGGAAAAGGCAACTCGAATAACTTGCTTCGGCGCGACATTCGTTTTTTGGGCAATATTCTAGGAGAGGTCCTGGTGCATCAGGGCGGCAATGAGCTCTTGGATATTGTCGAGAAGATACGTGAAGCCAGTAAATCCCTGCGGGCTGTATTTTTGCCGGAATTGCATGAAGAATTTAAAGGTATGATCAATTCTTTAGAGCCCGGAATCCGTCATCAGGTGATCCGTGCATTTGCGATCTACTTCCAACTGGTGAATATCGCAGAGCAGAACCACCGGATTCGCCGCAAACGTGACTACGAGCTATCTGCCGGGGAGACCGTTCAGTCCGGCACGATCGAGGCAGCTGTCCGCGATTTGAAGGAGCAGGGCTTTAACTATGCTGAAGCCCAGGAGATCCTGGGAGGCATGTCGCTGGAATTGGTCATGACGGCCCATCCGACGGAAGCGATGCGTCGCGCGATTCTAGACATCCACAAGCGTATCGCTGACGATGTTATGCAGTTGGATAACCCGACGCTCACGTTCCGGGAACGGGAACAACTGCGGGAGAAGCTGCTTAACGAAGTGATTACCCTTTGGCAAACCGATGAGTTGCGTGATCGTAAGCCCACCGTACTGGATGAAGTTAGAAACGGCATGTACTATTTTCATGAAACCTTATTCCATGTATTGCCTGAAGTGTATCAGGAGCTGGAACGCTGTCTGACTAAATACTATCCGGAGCATTATTGGCACGTGCCAACGTATTTGCGCTTCGGTTCCTGGATCGGCGGCGACCGGGACGGCAATCCATCGGTAACCTCGGATGTGACTTGGGAGACGCTGCGGATGCAACGCAAACTGTCGGTTCGCGAGTACCAACGGATTTTGTCCGAGTTGTTCAAGCACCTCAGCTTCAGCACCAGCATTGTAGACGTAACGGACGAACTGATGGCCTCCATTCAACGGGATCGCCTTCAGGTCACTTTGCGCAAAACGCAGCAATGGAACAACGATAAAGAACCATATCGTATCAAGCTGACGTACATGACGGAGAAACTGCACAATGTTTTGGATGACAGCAAGAGGGATACGCCAGAGCGTTACCCAAGTGTTGAAGCGTTTATCCAGGATCTGAAAATCATCGACCGGAGCTTACGTCATCACTACGCCGACTATGTTGCCGATACCCATATTAAGAAGCTGATTCGTCAGGCAGAGCTGTTTGGCTTCCATACGGCCACGCTCGATATCCGTCAACACAGCAAAGAACATGAGAACGCCATGACGGAAATTTTGGCGAAGATGAATATCGTGGACAATTATGCCGAGCTGGAGGAGCAAGACAAGATTGAGTTGCTGGAACGTTTGTTAAACGACCCGCGGCCACTCACTTCTCCGTATCAGGATTACAGCGAGAATACGAGAGAGTGCCTGGATGTTTACCGCACCGTGTATCTGGCGCAAAAAGAATACGGCCAGCAGTGCATTACCAGCTATCTCATTAGTATGGCGGAGGCGGCCAGTGATATTCTCGAGGTCATGGTCTTCTCGAAAGAGGTGGGCTTATTCCGCAAAGAAGCCGATGGATCGGTCGTATGTACACTGCAAGCTGTTCCGCTGTTTGAAACGATCGACGACTTGCACGCAGCGCCGGGAATCATGCGCCAGCTATTCGGCATGCCGATTTACCGCGAGTCGGTAGCGGCGATGAACGATCTCCAGGAAATCATGCTGGGCTACTCCGACAGCAATAAGGACGGCGGTGTCGTTACGGCGAACTGGGAGCTACGCGTAGCGCTGAAGCAAATTACGGCCGCAGCCCATGAATATGGCGTTAAGCTAAAGTTCTTCCACGGACGCGGCGGCGCGCTTGGGCGTGGCGGGATGCCGCTGAACCGCAGTATCCTCGTGCAACCGCCAGAAACGATTGGCGGAGGTATCAAGATCACCGAGCAAGGCGAAGTGATTTCTTCGCGTTATTCTTTACGCGGTATCGCGTACCGCAGCTTGGAGCAAGCAACCTCGGCGCTGATTACCGCGGCGATTCAAGCGAAGCTCCATCAAGGAACAAGTCCGGAAGAGCAACGTTGGGAAGACATCATGGCGGGCATTTCCGAGAAATCGCTTCATAAGTATCAAGATCTTGTTTTCCGCGAACCGGATTTCTTGAAATTCTTCCGTGAATCGACGCCATTGGTCGAGGTCGGCGAGTTGAATATCGGTTCCCGTCCTTCCAAGCGCAAGAATAGCGATCGGTTTGAGGACCTGCGGGCGATTCCATGGGTGTTTGCCTGGACGCAAAGCCGGTACTTGTTCCCAGCCTGGTACGCAGCGGGGACCGGTCTGATGGACTTCTACCAAAACAACGAAGAGAACCTCAAGGTTCTTCAAAATATGTATCAGCATTTCTCATTCTTCAGAACGGTGGTTGATACACTACAGTTCGCGTTGATCAAAGCAGATCTGGTGATTGCTAAAGAGTATGCGAAAATGTGCTCGGATGACGAGGTTAAGGATCGCATCCTCAGCCAAATTGAAGAGGAGTTCCGCTTGACTCGGGAAATGGTGTTGAAAATCACCGGCATTACCGAGATCCTCGATAACATACCTGGGCTGCAAGAATCTATCCGCTTGCGTAACCCATATGTCGATCCGCTTAGCTATTTGCAGGTACAGCTCTTGACGGAGCTGCGCACGGCGCGAGACCAAGGTCAGGATGATGCCGAACTGCTGCGTGAAGTGTTGCTTACGATTAACGGAATTGCCGCAGGTCTCCGGAATACGGGTTGATACCTGCAGATTTATCGACAGGAAAGTCAAAACGGGCCTTCTCTACGAGGAGGTCCGTTTTTTTGCATTCCGCTTTTGCTGAATGTATTGCATTTTGTGAAAAGTTGCTTTAACATTTGAATGAAGTGCCGACGACTGGAAGTACCCTTTAAATTGTCATAAAGTCAGGTTACTAAAGGGACGAATAGCCGGACAGGCAGGGTATAAGTATATAAGGATATCATGTACCTGAGCCCTTCCAACCGATTTGGGGGAAAATATGGTGGTGGAACATTTTGATGCAAGACTGGTGAAGCTGGCCCGCAAAGGAGATCAGGGTGCCTTCGCCGAACTTGTTGATCTATATAAGGATAAGCTTTATCATCTCGCATACCGGATGTTGTCGAATCGTCACGAGGCGGAGGATGTCGTACAGGAGACGTTCTTAAGGGTGCACAAAAATTGGAGCCGATACGACGATAAGCAGAAGTTCTCCACGTGGATTTACCGGATTGCGACCAACTTATGCATCGATCGGCTGCGGAAGCGGAAGCCAAGTTATTATCTGGATGCCGAAATGAACGATCAGGAGGGCATGGACGGATACACCTTGATTCCCGGGGACGAACGAACGCCGGAATCGGAATATCTGCTGTCGGAAACGCAACAGACCATCCACCAAGCCATCGACGGCTTGCCTGCCAAATACAAGTCGGTGATCGTGCTCCGTTATCTTCAGGAAATGTCGCTGCAAGAGATCAGCGACGTGTTGGATATGCCGGTGACGACGGTCAAGACGCGCGTTCACCGTGGACGGGAATTTCTGCGTAAGAAGCTAGAGCATAAGATGCTTTAAAATGGGGACCCCTCCAACGATATTATTTTTGAAACGAAATGTGAATCGTTACGTATGTTAAGGTAGGACGACTATGATCTCTAGCCGTGCCCTCCGCTTTTTCGCATAGATTAGTACTACTGAAAGGATTGGCTGATATGGAATGCAAACATGCCTCATCCATGATGCATGATTACCTGGACGGCGAATTGAGCCGCGACCATGTCGAACAGCTGAAGCTGCATCTAGACCAGTGTCCGGATTGCCTAAAGGAATTCAGGGAATTGGAAAGAACCGAAATGATGCTGTTTGCAACGATTAAACAGCATGCTAACCTATCGGCTCCCGATGAACTGGTGAACCGGATCATCAGCCAGATCCCGAGTCAGCCCAAGCAGCAGGCATGGATCCAATGGATCAGACGCCATCCGGCTTTGACGGCGGCAGCGATGTTTTTACTGGTCATGCTGTTCAGTGCAGTATCTCTTTGGGATAGCGACGATCAACTCGTCGTTAAAGGAGCGGACCTGGATCAGGTCATTATTCAAGGCGATACGGTCACCGTACCCAGCGACTCCAAAATTGTCGGGAACTTGACCGTCGAGAACGGCAAAGCCGAGATCTACGGTGAAGTGCAAGGCAACTTGACGGTGATTGACGGCTCCTATTACCAAGCCTCCACGGCGCATGTCTCGGGCGAAGTCAAACAGATTGATCAAGCGCTGGATTGGATCTGGTATAGGATTATCAATACGTTTACGGAAGTTGCCTATAGGTGATCATCGAACGATGTAGAATAAAATGGCGCCTCACCTTCGGGAATGGGCGCTTTTTTATTTGGTGATCGAAGGGAAAAATTAACAACAGATACGGAATGAGCCTATTTTTACTGAACGCTTGCATCTAACTTGTGAACGTTATAACCTAGTAGTTAGGGGAAACTTATAGAGACAAGCTTGTAGGTTGTACATATCGTTTCCTTGTCGGCGGGCCAAACGTCCGCAAGGAACATTCCGGGGGTCGCAGCATGAACTATTTTGTGAATCTGACTTGGCAGGATACCATCAAGGATGTTATCGATATCCTCATTGTTACCTATATAATATATCACCTGATTTTGCTCGTACGGGGGACGCGTGCCGTGCAGCTGCTCAAGGGGATTCTGGTCCTGGTGTTTATTTGGGCCGTGAGTACCTGGTTTGATTTGTACACGCTGAAATGGCTGATGAATCAGATGTTTACGTTTGGGGTGCTGGCGATCTTCATCATTTTTCAGCCAGAGCTTAGACGTGCATTGGAGCAGCTCGGTCGAGGTAAGCTGTTTGGACGGAATAGTGCGGATGAAGAGGAATTCGGCAAAGAGATCGGCGAGATCATTAAGGCCGTAAATTATTTATCACGTAGAAAGATAGGGGCCCTAATCGTTTTTGAACGAGACACGGGTTTAAATGAATACACCGAATCGGGGATTCCGATGCAGTCGATCATTTCTTCGCAACTGCTGATCAATATATTCATCCCGAATACCCCTTTGCATGACGGTGCCGTAATTGTACAAGGTCACCGGATTTCCGCTGCCGCCTGCTATTTGCCGCTGTCGGAGAATCCGTTTATTAGCAAGGAGTTGGGTACAAGGCACCGGGCAGCGATCGGGATCAGTGAGGTCGGTGATGCCGTCTCCATCGTCGTATCCGAGGAGACGGGGCAAATTTCTCTGGCGATTGACGGTCAAGTCGTTCGGGACATCAACGAGGAGTCGCTGATTTCCAAGCTGTATGCGGAATTAGGTCCCAACTCGAACACCAAAGAAAAACGCAGCCCGTTCCGCAGACGGAAGGAGGCCGGCAAAAATGGATAAATGGCTCACTCATAACAATTTTGCCAAGGTCCTCGCTCTTGTGTTTAGCATTATTTTGTGGGCCATGGTGCATCTGGACAGCGGAACCCCCGTTGACTCCACGACACTGGCGCAGCCGCGATTCATCGACAACGTCAAAATCGAAGTGACTGGATTTGACGAGGACAAATACATTCTGTATGACCTTGAGCCTAGCACAGTACGTATGGAGGTCAAAGGAAAACGAATTGACCTAACCACGAACTTTTCCGATTATAAGGCGAGGCTAAATCTTGAAAACCTAGGACCCGGAACGTTCACGCTCCCATTGACCCATGAGCTTCCTCCTGGAGTTGAACTCATCTCGATGGACCCCTCGATCGTAAAGGTGACGATCGAAGCGAAAGAGACCAGGACGATCCCCGTGACCATTGTCACGAAAGGGGAGCCGGCCGATGGATTAGTTCTTGGAACTCCGATTGTTGCTGGAGAAGGAACCGTAGATGTAACGCTGCCGGCAAGTGAGGTCCAAGAGTTGAGTAAAGTTGAAGGCACAGTGGACGTCACTGGACTCAAGGACTCGGTAAAAGGCAAAAGCGTCAAGCTGACGGCATATGATAGACAAGGGCAGCCGATGGAAAATGCGAAAATTTCGCCTAGTTCGGTGGACGTAGAAGTACCGATTAATAAACTTTACAAAAACGTGCCGCTCGAAGTACGCAAGTCAGGGCAACTGCCTTCCGGTTATGTTTTAACCGGTGTCGAGACCGATGTGGAAGGCGTCGTGCTATATGGCTCCAAAGAAGCGTTGGAGGGTATATCCTCCTATCCGGTGACGGTCGATCTGAGTCGTTCCGACGGGTCGACTGAGACTAAATACTCGGTGGACTTGACTCCTCCGGAAGGTTTTGAGAAAATCGAGCCGAGCTCTGTCACGATCACATTGCATGTCATGCCAGGCGGGCAAAAGCAGCTTGAAGGCGTGCCGGTAACGTTGAAAAATACGGGATCTTCGTACGACGTCAAATGGATCCGGCCGGTGGAGGCAATGCTGAGCTTGACGGTGATCGGGCCCAACGAGACGTTGGATGCTCTTCGGCCGGAGGACATTCAGATTACGGCGGACTTGGCGCATCTGGGGGCGGGAACCCACTCGGTACCGATCGAGGTGAATCTGCCAGAAGGTGTGGAATTAGCCGACTCGGAAACCTCAATAACCGTAGACGTGGAGCTGACGGAGAAAGGAAACCCAACCTCCGGTGTGCCTGTGGAACATTCGGATCCGGCAGACGGCGCTCAAAGCCCTGCTGGAAGCGGAACGCCATCCCGTCAGGAGGAAGGCGGCAATACGACAGAGGATATCACCTCGGGCAATGGTGCGTAACAAGAAAGATTAGCGGACAACCAAGAATATAGACCGGACAGTCATCACCCGGGAGACGTGGAGAACGGTACGGGGCTGGCAAAATATTGAAGGAGTGAAACCATGGGGAAGTATTTTGGAACGGATGGCGTAAGAGGAATTGCGAATCAAGAGCTGACAGCTGAGCTAGCTTACCAGATCGGGCGCTGCGGAGGTTACGTGCTGACTGGGCAGGCCTCCAAGCCGAAAGTCGTCATTGGTATGGATACGCGCATTTCGGGCGTCATGCTGGAGTCTGCGTTGGTGGCGGGAATGCTGTCGATCGGTGCGGACGTCATTCGTCTGGGCGTCGTGACAACGCCGGCTGTGGCCTATTTGACCCGCTTGCTTCAAGCGGATGCGGGCGTCATGATTTCTGCCTCCCATAATCCGGTTGAGGATAACGGGATCAAGTTTTTCGGCAGTGACGGATTTAAGCTGTCGGACGATACGGAATTGCAAATCGAAGAACTGCTCGACAAGGATACCGACGAATTGCCACGGCCGATTGGCGGCGGTTTGGGTACGGTGACGGTCGATAACGAATCGAAGCTGAAATACCTGGATCATCTGAAAACGACAATCGGCTCCTCGTTCAAAGGGCTGAAAGTCGTGCTGGACTGCGCGAACGGAGCGGCCTATGAGCTGGCACCGAAGCTGTTTAGCGAGCTAGGAGCCGAAGTGCATACACTGGCCGCCGAGCCAAACGGCCTCAATATCAATGACCATTGCGGATCTACGCATCCAGAACGGCTCAAAGAGGAAGTCGTGCGTCTAGGTGCTCATCTCGGACTTGCTTTTGACGGCGATGCGGATCGGTTGATCGCCATCGATGAATTAGGCGAAGAGGTAGATGGCGACTACATCCTGTGCATCTGCGGTGACGCGATGAACAAAGCCGGTAAACTGAAAGACAGTACCGTTGTTTCGACGGTGATGAGTAATTTTGGCTTCTACAAGGCAACAAAGAAACTGGGATTGGCTACTCAGCAAACCGCGGTGGGTGACCGTTATGTGATGGCAGAGATGCTGCGCGGCGGCTACAATCTTGGTGGGGAACAATCCGGGCACGTGATTTTCCTGGATTACAATACGACCGGGGACGGAATTCTGACGGCGATTCAGCTAGTCGATACGCTGTTGGCTTCCGGCAAGCCGCTTAGCGAGCTGAAGAAGGTCATGAAGCAGTATCCGCAGGTGCTGGTAAACGTCCGCGTTCAGGACAAGAGCAAGTTTGCCGGAAATGCTCTGATTGCCGAAGCGATTGCCGAGGTCGAGCAAGAGCTGGCCGATAACGGACGGGTACTGGTTCGTCCGTCGGGGACGGAATCGCTTATCCGCGTCATGGCTGAAGGGCCGGAGAAGGCAGAGCTGGAGAAGCTGGTTTCGCAGATCGTGGAGGTCGTGGAGAAACAATTGGTGTAACGACCTGACTTTTTATTTGGATATAGGATCCTTCAAGGACCGCTGAACAGGATTGATTTCCTGTTCGGCGGTTTTTTGCTTAGGTTTGGTAAGGACTACAGTATCTTTTTTACTCCTTTTGACGATTATCCCGTTGCATCAGGTCATGTCATGCATAGTCGTGGTGTCGTCCTGTAAACAGGAACAACTCGACTCGGGGGCATGAAGCTACTTCAACTGAGACACAATTCCCCCATTTCTGAACGAAAGGGATAATCGTGTAAAGAGGCGTGAGGTTGACCCTAAGGGCATTAAGGACCCTAAGGATCATAAAGGCCGTAGCTCGACGGGGAGGGGTCAGACGTTGTTCTGGGCCAGAGGGGTAAAAAGCACGATTTGATGAATCAGGACAAGTTGATCATTGCCAAATCGGGTGAAGGTGCATATAATTAAGCATATTCGAGCAAAGAAAGTGAGGGTTGTCAGGTTTACCGGAAGTTAAGCGCCAGAACTTCATTGTGCGCGTGCGTTGGGATCGTAAAGGGTAAACAGGCGCTCTTAGGAGACGTTGTCGCTAGGGCAGAGGCGGAAGGCCAATCTGCCGGTGACCGCAGAGAATCTTGAGGCGTTAGCGAACCAAACGTACGGCAAAGCGAAGTTGACGAGGTGGAGGTGTTCGGAATGTTCGGCGGGGGCCTCCCGGTGCTTCATCGCACCGTAACCGCATCGGCAAAAGGAATGGGCGACCGTTCCCACAAACCGTGCGGGCAGATGGAACATCACATTCATTGGATTTTCATGAATGTACGTAAGCAAGCAACGCGGAAGAAATCCGCGGTGGACGGAGCAATCTGGGCATTCGTGAAAAGGTGGTTGAAAATTGCAGAATCGTCTGCTTTTGACCAAGGTGTTTTTTTGACAATTGAATAGTTCTGTCTCAGTACACTGCGTGATTCTTCTTCCGTGTTCCGCTTCTTACGGCCAAAAACCATCTTGTAAGAATGAAACGGAGGATAAATTATTATGTGTGGTATTGTTGGATATATTGGGAATCGGGATACGCAGTCGGTGTTGCTTGACGGATTGAAGAAGCTGGAGTACCGCGGGTACGACTCAGCCGGGATCGCGGTATTTACGTCAAATGGCTTGAAAATCGCGAAATCGTTGGGACGTCTGGCCAATCTGGAGTCGAAATTGGAAGGTGCACCGCTCAAGGGATCGGCCGGGATCGGTCATACCCGCTGGGCTACGCACGGCAAACCGTCTGACGTGAATTCCCATCCGCATACCGACCATACTCAGAAGTTTTCGGTCGTGCATAACGGGATTGTTGAAAACTATCTGGAGTTGAAGGAAGAACTGATCGAGCAGGGGTACGTCTTCGTTTCGGAAACGGACACCGAGGTGATTTCCCATTTGGTGGCCCGCGAATATCAAGGCGATATCGTGAAAGCCGTTCAGAAAGCGATCAGTTTTATGCGCGGCGCTTTTGCGCTTGGGGTTTTGACCGAGTATGAACCCGAGAAACTGGTTGCGGTTCGTCAAGCTAGCCCGCTCATTATCGGTCTCGGTGAAGGCGAGAACTTTATCGGCTCCGACATTCCGGCTTTGTTGAATTATACGCGGAACGTGTATATTTTGAATGACGGTGAAATGGCGGTATTGACGAAGGATGCTGTCGAATTGATGACGATCGAAGGGAACTTTATTTCTCGGGAAATGATTCGTGTCGATTGGGACGCCGTGACCGCGGAAAAAGGCGGTTTCGATCATTTCATGCTGAAAGAGATCCACGAGCAACCGAAGGCTTACCGCGACACGATGTTGGGACGCATCGACGAAAGTGGACGGAAGGTTGTGCTTCCAGGCCTTAAACTGTCAGACGAAAAAATCCGCAGCTTGACCTCGGTTCATGTCATCGCCTGCGGTACGGCTTATAATGCCGGTCTGGTCGGCGGGACGGCGATCGAACAACTGGTGCGCATTCCGGTGATGAACGACGTTGCCTCGGAATATCGTTATCGCTCGCCGCTGATCACGCCAGAGACGCTCGTGATCGTGGTCAGCCAATCCGGTGAAACGGCGGATACATTGGCGGCGCTGCGTGAAGCGCAAGCGAACGGTGCGCATGTACTAGCGATCACCAACGTGGTTGGCAGCTCGATCGCCCGCGATGCGGACGATGTGATTGCGACGCTGGCGGGTCCGGAAATTGCCGTTGCTTCGACGAAAGCTTATACGTCCCAGTTGATCGCGTTCTACCTGCTTGGTCTGTACATGGCTCAAGTGCGCGGTACCCAAAGCGCGGACGATGTAGCCCATGTCATCGCCGCGATGCATTCGCTGCCGGAGCAGGTGGAAAGCATGTTGGCTCAAGCCGATACGGTGAAAGCTTACGCGGAGCAAATCGCCAGCCACGAGCATCTGTTCTTTATCGGCCGCGGCCTTGACTATTCCGTCGTGCAGGAAGGCTCGCTGAAGTTGAAAGAGATTTCCTACATTCACTCCGAAGCGTACGCCGCTGGCGAGTTGAAGCACGGCACACTGGCTTTGATTGAGGAAGGCGTTCCGGTCATCGCGCTTGCGACCCAGGAAACCGTGCTCGAGAAAACCGTCAGCAACATCAAGGAAGTGAAAGCCCGCGGGGCGGACGTCATGGCGATTACGCACGAAGAGAACGTGCCTGACCTGCTGAAGTCCGTTGACCAAGCGCTGGCCATTCCGAAGACGTTGCCGCTACTGACGCCGGCCTTGTCCGTTGTACCGCTGCAACTGCTCGCGTACTACGCAGCGCTGGCTCGCGGCAACGATGTCGACAAGCCGCGGAACTTGGCGAAGAGCGTGACGGTAGAGTAAGTGATGTCTGATGACATTTGAACAAAGCTTATAAAGTATGACTGCAAGCCGAGCTGATTTCAGGTATTTACTCCTGATTTCACTCGGCTTTTTCTTTTCTCCGCGATTAACTGAATTAATTTCATAACTCACAAGCCTTGATGTAGCTGGATATATTAGGCACATCCCCTATGCCGCAGATTCGACACGAGCCACATTTATTCCCCTCCTGCGTCGTCGTAGGTCCAGTAGAGGTGGGGTTAGCAGTGATTTGTAACGTGTGTTATGATTACGTGGAGTATAGAAACCGCGAACTGTTTTCAAGCAGATTCATCTATCGCACGGGTTATTGTGAGGGTCGATTAATGAACGAAGAAGGAGAAGCTTCCATGTATGAGTTAACACATATTCAGGCCCAGAGCATTGTCGATCGAATGATGAAAGACATTCCCTATAATATTAACATTATGGATCGAACTGGCATGATCATCGGAAGTGGAAATAAAGATAGAATCGGCACGCTGCACCATGGTGCAGTACAAGCCATACAAAAACGAAGGATCGTGGAAATTTTTGAAGATGAGGAATTCGTAAAGAAGGGAATTAACTTACCAATTGAGCTGAATGGCAACATTATTGGAGTAGTAGGAATCAGCGGTGAAGTAGAGGTAACGAGACCCTTCGGTAACATTCTGAAGTCAGCCGTGATTTTGTTAATCGACAATAGCATCGCTTTGGAAAAGAAGAACGTTCAAAAAAATCTCAAGCTAGAGTTTTTTACCCAAGTCATCAATGTGGAGACTGCTTATACGCAGGAAATGATCGATCAGGCGTTGATCTATGGTATTCAGTTGACGAGACCTTTCCAGATCATTTACGTGGAATCTCCCACAGAGATTGACGAGCATATTGCCATAAGTGTCCCCTTTTTCAAAATGACGCAGACTTCACTTTGTATCGTCGTTCAGGTAGCAGATCAGATTGAGGATCTTCAACAGACGCTAGAAAAGCACTATCCCAACACCTTGATATCGATGAGTAATTGGAATGATAAGATTGCCGATGGGCTTGCGCAGGCCAAGTCGGCGATGCGCGTGCTGAAGGGGGTCTACACGAACCAAAAGCATATATCCTACGCGAATTGTGATTTAATCGTTGACATGTTGATATCATTTAAAAATGATGTCAGATTAGAGCGCCTAGCCCATGTGCTTGAACAAAATTATGAATTAATCAAAACGCTACAGATTTATATTAATTGCAACCTTAACCTAAATGAAACTGCCAGTAAACTGATGATCCACAGGAACACGTTAAACTATCGATTAAACAAAATCCATCAAGTTACGGGCAAAGATCCCAAAAATGTCATGGAGCTCATGGAACTCATCTTGATGCTGATTAACCGAGTAGAATAAATGAGGACGGCCGTATAATGCTGAGGCCGTCCTCCAAGTGTTATTTTAACAGTCTCGCAATATTTTCCGAGGTACGAGCAACATTTTCCTTGCCTTCCGCTAATAAGGTATCAAGATCGGCTGCCTTTGGAACAATACCAAAGATGGCATCAAACCCTTCATCGTATAAGGCCTCTATATCTTGGCCGATAGATCCCGCCAAAGCGATCACCTTGATATCGCTGTTCACGCTTTTTGCTGCCTGAGCGACTCCATAAGGGGTTTTGCCGAATTTCGTCTGAAAGTCGATCCCGCCTTCACCAGTGAAGCAATAATCTACATGTTGGAGTTTTTCTTTAAGTCCGGTATACTCAATTACAATTTCAATTCCTTTTTTCATGGTTGCGTTTGTGAAGGCCAGCAATCCGCCTCCGAGGCCGCCTGCGGCGCCTGCTCCAGGTAAATCTACAATGTCCGCTCCAATTTGCTGCTTAATGACATTGCTATAATGTCTTAAGCTCTCATCCAACAAGGCAACCATTTCCGGAGTGGCCCCCTTTTGGGGCCCGAAGACTACGGAAGCCCCTTTATCACCACAAAGTGGATTGGTCACGTCGGATGCAACCAGGATATGAATATGTTTTAATTGCGGATGCACGTCAGTGGGATCAATGGTATCCAGTGCAAGGAGGCTTCCTCCGCCAAACGGCAATTCCTTCCCTTCCTTATCCAGGAATTTATATCCCAGCGCTCTAGCCATACCTGCTCCTCCATCATTCGTAGCGCTGCCACCAATGCCTAGAATGATGTCCGTAATGCCCCTTTCAATACAATCCTTTATGAGTTCACCCGTTCCAAAGGTAGTCGTAATGAGAGGGTTTTTGGTTTCCTTCGTCACATGATGAATTCCACTAGCAGATGCCATCTCGATGACACCTGTCTTGCCGTCTCCCAAAATTCCATAATGCGCGATAACTGGTGTTCCAAGAGGCCCGGTCACTTCTTTCTGAATGATGGTGCCACTTGTTGCATCCACCAACGACTGAACCGTGCCTTCACCGCCATCCGCCATAGGAACATGAATACATTCCGCATCCGGAATAGCTCTTTTGATGCCGATTTCCATAGCTTCACACACTTCTTTTGCCGTCATGCTTTCTTTAAATGAGTCCGGAGCCAGCATAAATAGTTTACTCATTGAGGATTCCCCATTCCTTTATAAGATAAATCCGAATAGAACCACGGCTACGATCGTCATTGCTAAACCGACGATGCTTTCATATAAGGCCACCTTCAACCGATCCTTCATGCTCATGCCCATCGCATTCCGTGTCACGTGGAAGTAGGTTCCGTGCGGCAGGTGGTCGATGACCGTAGCCCCCGCATGGGTCATTACTGCGGCCGATAGAGGAGCAACGCCTGTATTGAGAATCGCATTTGAGAAGGAGCCTGTGGCCAAAATAACTCCTGTTGAAGTCGATGCGGTTGCCCCGGCCATCAACACGCCTGCGATAGGTGCCAGGAAGACTCCGGAGATGCCCGACGATTCAACCAATGCAACAACCTCTGCGGGCAGGGTAGAAGCCGTAATCAATCCACCAATGGCACCCGCCCCAATAATAATCAAGATTGTTGGAGTCATTCGATTCAAACCGGCCGTGCAATAGTTCAGTATTTCTTTCGATTTGCCTAAGGTTAAGGCACCGACTACGCCGGCAAACGGTAAAATAAACAATGAATCAATCTTAAGCTTTGCTAAAAAGTCTGCTCCGAGCATCGAGCCAATGGGACTAATCATCAACAGCACAATCGCGATGACTGGAGCTACCAAAGCTTTGGATAAAGGAGGCAGGTTCTTTGAACTGGTTTTTTCCAATTCAGCTGCTTCCAGATCTGTCACTTTCGTGCCTTTAAATTTAATGAATGATGCGATAATGACAGTAACGGCCAATCCAACAAGCGCAGGAACGACTCCACCAAGCATGACCTGGTTTACATCGAGCTGAAATCCGCCGGCCGCTGCAATAGTGTTTGGGTTCGGTGAGATAATGTTGCCCGCCTTACCTCCACCAGAGAGGGCAACGAGCAAAGCGATTTTGGAGTACCCCATTTTATTACCTACCGATAACGCGATCGGGGCAACAATCAAGACGGCCACAGGAATGAATACCCCTACTGCCGTGATCACCATGGTAGCGAGCGCAAGGGATAACATCGCTTTCGTTCCACCTAGTTTATCAACGATGAATTCTGCAATGGTTCCGGCTGATCCCGATTCCATCATTACGCCGGCAAAAACACCTGCAGCGATAATTCGTATAACGGTACCTTGTACACTTTGAGTTCCAGAAATCAGGATGTTGATGACTTCCGAAAAATTCGCCCCGCCGATAAACGCACCAACTATTGCTCCTAGAATTAGTGCATAAGTGGGTGCCAGTCTAAACAAAATTAAAATAATTGCTAGCGCTAAACCCGCTAAAGCACCAATCCAGGATATATCTAATGCTGCTGTCATCTGAAAAATCCTCCTCATGTTGATTGTTCTAATTTGGTGCCCCTATTTAAAATTCACCGTACTAATAAACCTCATTCACATAGCCTCAGTCTCTATCTAGTTGTGTAATTGCGATGTGGTGAAGTTATCCCTCCTTAAAAGTTCCTAAATTCACTAACTTGAATACGGTTTCATTATATTAAGATTTAGGCCATCAAACAATTGATATTCCAATGAATATAATTGTGCATATGCACTAAATTTGTTCGACTCTAAGATTTTCCGATTCACTCGGAGAATTGATATTAACCTTTATAAGGAGACTTGAAATCTATTACCTGGTTTAGTCGGCGAGGACGGGGTTCATTGCTTGAGCTAATGGTATATTATCAACTTTAATAGCTTCACTGACAGCGTATGTCAGTGAAGTCATTTTATTATGATGATAATCATGGATTACCGATGGACGGTTGGTATCACTTGATGAATTGAAAATAAGGAGAACTTGCAAATGGATAATACGGTATATCTTTATGTTTTTGACACCATGGCAGACTGGGAAATAGGCTACTTAACTGCCGAATTGAACTCGGGAAGATTTTATAAAAAGGGGCTGGCCCCATCCAAAATTGTCACCATGGGAATTGATAAGACTCCAGTAACTACAATGGGTGGATTGAAAATACTGCCTGACATCCAATTGGATGAGTGCAGCATTGAAAGATCTGATCTATTGATTTTGCCCGGTGGAGATACATGGACAGAAGCCATTCATCACCCTATCTTAAAAATTGCTGAGAGGTGTTTAAGGGAAGGAATATGGGTTGCAGCGATTTGTGGTGCTACAATGGGACTTGCCCAGACAGGATTGCTGAATTCACGTGGGCATACAAGCAATGATCTGGAATACCTGAAAATGATCTGTCCCACCTATACAGCAGAAAATGATTACAAGATGGAGCCAGCTGTAACTGATGGAAAACTGATCACGGCATCTGGAATAGCTCCGTTGGAATTTTCTGCGCACATCTTGAAAGCTTTGGATGTGTTTTCTCCAAAAACGTTAGACGCCTGGTATAGCCTTAATAAGACTAATGAATCTAAATATTACTATGAGTTGATGAATTCAATACAATGAGGGTCCCAGCGACTTTGCATTGCGAGTCAATCGATTGACCAATACTGCACGTTAGTTCAATAAAAAGAAT
>NZ_JADCNN020000041.1:0-13915 GCF_014947195.2 Paenibacillus rhizolycopersici
TTTTCATTTCGTTGCTGAATTTTGTTTCAGCAGCGACCTTTATAATATATCACGTTCGCCTCTTTTAAGTCAAGAAGTTTTTTTCGAAGCCTTTCAGCTTAAGCCATTTCGAACTTCAGAACTTCTCTGCCTTTTTAGGGGCGAGTTATAATTTATCACAGATCCAAGGTGGGCGTCAACCCGTTTGTCCCAGGTATAATCTGGAAGCTAGGGACATGCGGTACGCTATGCTCTGTAACGCAGTTCCCGGCTATCGCCGGCGCCTTCCTTATGCGCTTTCGTGATCTCCTGCGCCAAGGAACGGGTAACTAACTTGCGCAGTAGTAGCGGCAGCTCGTCCTTTACATGCTCCAGCTCTTGCACCTGCGCCAATTCCTGAATGCCCCACGCTTCCTTGCGACTGCCTAATATCCTTAAAAGTAAAGCGCAGCAATCCGCCATCTTACTGGCCAAAGTAAACTCACATGCCAGCAAAACAAGCTGAATCCGCTGCTCCAACGTTTCGGAATTTTCCGTCAGCTCATCGAACAGCTTATATACGACCGAATTCAAGGGGCGAACCTGCTCCCACACACTGCTTTCCGGCAGGATCCCTTGCTCAATCAATTCGAGGCGGGCATAGTGCTTAAGCGCCTGCAGGACGCAATAATAAGCATCCAGCAAATCCTTCTCAGCGGTATAACGTTTGGCTTCTCCGTACACTTTGAGAAACTTGGCGAATTCCTTCAGCTTCCGACGCTCCTTCATCGGTTCTCCGAATTCATTGATATAAGAACGGAATGCCATTAACTTCCCCTCGATGTCCCAAATGATTTCTCCATGTAAAAAATATTTAACGGAATCCCTCTGATCCCCAATCAATATTCCTCGTTCAATCTCGCGACTGCTGACATGAAGTAACTGGTAAGCCGAATCACCGCTCATGCCGTGTTCGATGCGCTGTTCCGTCTCCTCCAAGCCATGGTGCACAACCATAATGAGAAACTCGAAATCATGCAGCAGCGAATCGTGGGAACCGGCTTGATCCAGGCGATACCCGACCGCTCCAATGGCCCCATGCCCAGCTTTCCCCTCGCCCAAGATCGAAAAAATGGTTGTTTCCACGGATACCCTCCCAGCTTGGCGTATTCCTGCCGATTCGTTATAATATAGTTCTACGCCTAGTCTAAGTTTCCTTCTTGTTTTTTGGAGCGCTTGGAAAAAGTCGGGGGATGCTTCCCCCTGAATAGTTAAAGAATCGAGGTGGGCCAATGTTCTTTAAGTCGAGCAAAATTAATGAATTTCGTTTGTGGGGCTTACTGCTGACCATGCTTGGGATGGGCCTAATGGTTCTGGGAACCGCCGGTATCGTGTTCTGGGGGCAATCGGGCAAAGTGGTAGCTGCTATCGGACTAGTTATCGGCTTGATCGCCATGCTGGCGAGCTTGGCCATCTATTTTTGGGCGGGTATGCTGTCCACCTCTGCGGTGCAGTTGGAGTGCCCGGAATGTCACAAACTAACCAAAATGTTAGGAAAAACGGATCGTTGCATGTTCTGCAAAACCATCTTAACCCTAGACCCGACGGAAGCGACGATCACCGCCGATCAGTTGGAACAACAACAATCTGCCGACGTTACAAGCCAAGGCTAACCCGATCAAACACGCCCTTATCAGATCCCAAATGCGTAAAAAAGCGGACCCTGCTCATGAAGCAGCGGTCCGCTTGGTTTTTCTACTTCTCAATTTGCCGCAGCGTCTCCCATGCGTTATCGGAAGCAAAGCTGCGAGTCCAGGTGGCAATGCCTGCCAGCTTCAGCGATTTAGCCAATTCCACACGACGTTGCAACGATTCCGCATCCTCCAGCCAGATCCGGTGCCGTCCTTCCTTATCTTCGTATTCCACATAATTCTGACCGGTCTCTTCGGAAAAGCGCGGCTTCAATTTCTTCTCGGCAATGATTTGCTGGGCTTTATCCATCCCAATCGCTTTGGAATCGACTTCGGTTTTGCCGTCCTTCTGGGTTTCCGTCCAAATCCGCGTGTAGAGCGGGATGCCCAGGATCAGTTTGCTTGGCGGCACGCCGTCCTCTTCCAGAATTCGGGTTATCGACGAACGTACCCACGGCAATGAAGCGACGGAGCCGGCTACCGGACTGGCCGCCCAATGCTCATCGTAAGCCATCACAACGAGGTAATCCACCACTTCTCCCAAGGCTCGGCGGTCCAAAAACGCCGACCACATCTCGCTGTTCGACTTCGGAGTCACGTCGATCGAAACGATCAACCCCTGCTCCTCCGCCAAAGGGCGAAGCTCGCGCATGAATTGGGTTAGATTGTCCCCATCTTTGGTATAAACATTTTCATAGTCGATGTTAATGCCGTCCAAATCGTAAATTTTCGCGTAATGAAGCATTTGCATTATGGTCGTCAGACGATTCTCGAAACTAGACAATGCCTTGGAAGTCAAATCCGGCTCAAAACTGTTGCTGAACAATCCCCAGACCTGCTTCCCTTGGCCATGAGCCCATTTTACATAAACGCTGTCCGCCTTACTCCGTACATTGCCAGCGCCGTCCACCAGCGAAAACCAGGTGGGGCTGACGACGTTCACACCCGGCAACTTACCAATGGATGACGGTTTCGGAGCCACCTGGTACACCGCCTCCCAGGTCATGTTGACCGTTTTGGACTGCCATTTCTGTTTGGCCGCGGACAACTCCTGCTTTAACTCGGGGACGAAACGTTTCTCCCCTGTCACCACATTTTTCTGTCGGACGTATCCGGTATACCCATTATCCAGCTGAACATAATACCATTCATCATCCGGAGCCTGTAGAATCCGCAGTTTGGTTTCATCCTTCATATCGGCCAGGATGGGTTCATGAATGCTTGGCCCGGTCCGCAGCGGAATGGTGCCATCCTTCTTGCCTGAGCCGGTATTTACTGCAGCCGGCATGAGACTCTCTCCTGCCCGGTACAACAGCACGGCGCCAGTTGAGGCATCCTCTTGAACCTCGGCCCCGTACAATTCCTGAAGCAGATGAGCAGGTAGATAGAGAATGCCGTCTTTTTCCTCAGGAGCAAATCGTAGCTCAGTCGGCTTATTGTTAATTTTGGCGATCTTCTCGTCCGCTTTGAGCAAGACCAATTTCCGCGGCGTCGTCAAAATAACCGATTTCGTATCTTCCTCATAACGGATCGTTGGCTCAATCACCTGTTGAATGATCGGAAGCGGGAGCTTCAGGCTATCTCCCGATCCAATCCCGGTTCCGTCCAGCCATTGCCCGCCAGAAAATATCGGCTTCTCCACACGGCCCAACCATTCAGGGTCGACATGCTCGCGATTCGGCAGCCATACCGATTGAGCCCAATACAAACCCGCTATAATAAGGATCAGTCCGAAGAACCATTTGGTTTTGCCCCCGCCGCGCCTTTTTTTGCGATACATGTCTTTTCTGCTTCTCAAGGACAACCCTCCGTATCTAAATCTCTGTCTACTAATAATAACTTATGAATCGTGCAGAAAGTTACCATAAAAATAAAAACGTGTAGAACTCCGAAGGAATTCCGCACGTCTTCTAATATTCTCGCAGGATCGTTACGTTTAATGTTCGATGCGGCACTCGCTGCATACCCCATGCAACTCCAGCCGGTGTCCGTGAATTTCAAAACCGGTTGCCTCTGCCGCTTTACGCTCCACGTCCTCCAAGGACGGGTACATGAAGTCCTCAATTTTTCCGCATTTCTCGCAAATTACATGATAATGATTGGACACGTCAGCATCAAATCGGCTCGAATTGTCCCCGTATGTCAACTCCCGGACCATGCCGGCTTCAATCAGCATCTTCAAATTGTTGTATACCGTAGCTACGCTCATGTTCGGGAAGCGGGGCTCCAAGGACCGGTAAATCTCGTCTGCGGTCGGATGGCTCATCGATTCCATCAGATACGTAAGTATGGCGTGACGCTGCGGCGTAATGCGGACACCATTGTTCTTCAGTTGGTCCAGGGCGTGCTGTACGCGCGTTGTCATCTCGTCCACCGCCTTCTAAATGCTCATTCCTAATTAATAGTTATGCTAAAATAGCTCGCAAGATTATTGTACGTTTAGGTCAAAACTTTTGTCAACGCAAGATCAACGGCAAAGAGCCGGGTCATCGCCTGATTTTACTGGTGTTCAGCTTTTATTCACATATAGATCGCTGTTGCCGTCTATCTTGAGCTTGTAATCGCCGTTTCCGACCGTACCATGAATTTCCTTGTTCTCAACCGCAAAAGGCAGCTCGGTGAAAATATCGCCATACCCGCTGGAACCTTCCAGTTCGTAATTCCCTTCCTCCGGAAGCTCCAGCCGGAGTTCGCCGACCGCGCTATACACATCCCAATCGCCGCCGATCAGGCGGGAGGTAATATAGATCTTGCCGTTTAGCGATTCCGCATGCAGCCCCAGGGGAACGCCATCCAGTCGGATATTTCCGTTTTTCGTGCGCGCTTGAATTCCGTCCTGAGCTTCCGTCAGCGTAATATCACCTACCAAGGTGGACAGGGAAGCCTTACCGGTGATCCCCCGTCCTTTAATGTTGCCGCCTTGCGTATCGACTTGAGCCTCGCCAAAGATTCGGTACAGCTCCACGTCCCCGTTCAGCGTCTTGGCCGATACGTCCCCAATCACGTCCCATAACCGCAAATCCCCATTTCCGGTTTGCAATTTCGCCTGCTTCATCGTCTGAACTCCGGTCAGGGTGATCCCACCGCTTGAGGTGGTGATGTCCAGATCCAGAAACCGGTTCTCCGGTACGATTAGAGTTAGATTCACGCGCGGGTGGCGGCGGCCGGTCTCGCCATAAGCCTTGTCCTTAACGGATAAGCCCAGCGTTTTGCCTTCCTTGGCTTCGACGGATGTCACGGCCGCGATTTTACGGGCATCTTCCGTACCTAACTGGTCGATCCAAACCGTATAGCGAACGATAATGTGATCGATCTCCGCTTTACGGACCTCGATATCCCCGTTCATCCCGTCAACGACAATCCGCTCGGTATCCAGATCAATGGGGATGTCCAGTTGAGGTTTTTCGACTCGATAACCCTCCTCTGCACTGTACTCCGCCCCCGCCGCCGTCAGATCCAGGCTGACCCGGTTCCATACATGCATATATTGATCCTGCTGCGTAATCGCAAATACGGAGAAGGCCATAAACATAGATAACAGCAGTCCTTTGACGTCTACATGCGGCCGGCGTTTGGCTAGCGTTTTTTTCATAGGGTTCCAAGCTAATATCAAAATATGCTCGATTCCCCATAAAACGAACACCAATGGCCACCATTTGATGAGCAACCGCATCTCATCCCGTCCTGTCATCGCATCGCGCAGAAGAATGACTGCTATTGCCATTAACAGCGCGGCTGCCGTAAAGCGTCCCGACCGTAAAAACGCGCGCTTCAATTCACGCAAGATCAGCAAAAGCGCCGCCAGCGCCAACGCGAATGAGACCAGGTAAGCCCCGGCATTTTGCACTAGAAGCTGAAGCCAAAAGGGCTTCACCCGAAACATAAACAAGACGGCGCCGCCGCCGATCAGCAGTACACCGGCTCCGAGGCCCTGCTTGACGTTTCGGCTGGACGGCGTATCCGTAAAGGGGGCTGAGCTCACCTCGAGCTCCTTTCGCAGACGGGCATTATGTGCATCGGTTGATTGAAGAACATCATAAATGCTGAAGAAGTACGCTGCGGGAATCAGCAAGCCCAGCCAAATCAGCAGCGGTACGTTAATGGCCGTGCGAACCGAAGAGAAATATATCAGCGCCGAGGCATCAATCAATACGAAATACATAAAGCAAAGGCCGCGTAAATAAAGACGCAAATACAAATGCCCCAAACCCGGTAGCAGGGCGGATAGCAGGCAGGCTACCAGCTTGCGCTTGCGTCGCCGGGGCTGGTACCCTTTGGTTCGCACCTGGTTTGACGGCTCGCCTAATGGCAGCATATCCGGCGTCATCTCCCCACCCCTTTCTATCGTTAGGCTTCATCTGCACGGATATCCCGTTCTCTTCATCATAACCGAAATAAACTTCATCTGTAACGTGGAATGAACTGGACCTGACGAATCCCCCCGCTTTTTCAAAAAAAAGCACGCCCTCAAACCCGGAAACCAGGGTTCGAAAGCGTGCATGATCACTTAGACAGATCCAACCGAAATAGGGTCAGCTCAACGCCTGCGGCGGAGCCTATTTGACGGATTGATCTAAAGCCGAACTTACGATATAACGCTACCGCAGGGGCGTTAAGCGTGCTGGCTGTAACGGTAAATCCTTGCTTGTCAGAGTGGTTTGCAAGGACGTACTCCAGCAATTTGCCCCCGATTCCCTGGCGCAAATGATTAGGGTGAACCATCAAGCGGGTGATCTCGAGAATTCCGGGCGATTCATCGCGAACCGCAATAGCGCCCAGCAGCTCGCCGTCCTCTGACAGTTCTCCGATAAAATGATCGCTGCTCGTGCGGATGGAATCAAACGTATCCGGCAGGGGCGGCGTTTCCGTCAGACCTACGGCCTTAGCCTCCAGCCGGTAAGCCGCATGCTGCAAACCCCACAGCTGTTCCACGAGATCGGTGTCCTTCAGCGACAACGGCTTGATCACACGCTCTTCCCCCTCGGAATGGCTATCAACCTATCTTCGGCTCGCCCCGAAAGCAGCAGGCGTCCTAGCCCTTCAATACTTCCACCAACAGCTTGTTGACCAACCCCGGGTTGGCTTTCCCTTTGCTTTGCTTCATAACTTGACCAACGAGGAAGCCGATCGCTTTCTCCTTGCCGGCTTTGTAATCTTCTACGGAAGCAGGGTTGTTCGCCACGACTTCTTGGACAATTGCCAAAATCGCGCCTTCGTCACTGATTTGCACAAGCCCTTGCTCTTCAACGATCTGCTGAGGGAGCTTGCCGCTTTGCAGCATCTCTTTGAACACCGTTTTGGCGATCTTGGAGCTGATCGTGCCTTTCTCCAGAAGGCCAATCATCTCGCCGAGACCTTGACCGGTGAGCTTCACGTCGGACAGTTCCAGCGAATTGCTGTTCAGGTAACCCAGCAGATCGCCCATGATCCAGTTCGATACCGCTTTGGCGTCTTTCGTATACGCAAGGCTGCTTTCGAATAGATCCGCCAGCGCTTTGGACGACGTAATGACGCCGGCATCGTACTCCGGCAAGCCGTATTCCGATGTGTAGCGGGCCTTCCGGGCATCCGGGAGCTCCGGAATCGACGCGCGGATCCGATCTTTCCACGCCTGGTCGATATGCAGAGTAACTAGATCAGGATCCGGGAAGTAGCGATAATCATGCGCTTCTTCTTTGCCGCGCATGGAGAACGTCTTGCCTTGGGTTTCGTCCCAGCGCCGCGTCTCCTGCACAACTTCTCCGCCCTCGTCCAAAATCTCGCCCTGGCGAAGTTGTTCATACTCCAATCCGCGAACCACGCCGCGGAACGAGTTCATATTCTTGAGCTCGGCCCGTGTACCGAACTCCTTCTGCCCCTGCGGCCGCAAGCTGATGTTGGCGTCGCAACGCATTGAGCCTTCTTCCATTTTGACGTCGGAAACGTCGCAATACAACATGATCGCCCGGAGCTTCTCCAGATAGGCCCGCGCTTCTTCCGGCGAGGAAATATCCGGTTCAGAGACGATTTCAACCAATGGCGTACCGACACGGTTAAAGTCCACCAGCGAAGCATAGCCGCCATCCACGTGCGTCAGCTTGCCAGCGTCCTCCTCCAGGTGAAGACGAGTGATCCCGATCCGTTTCGTTTTCCCATCCACTTCAATGTCAATGTATCCGTTCAAGCCAATCGGCTGATCGTATTGGGAAATTTGATACGCTTTCGGCGAATCGGGGTAAAAATAATTCTTCCGGTCAAATTTGCTAATATCGCCGATTTCGCAATTCAGCGCCATCGCCGCTTTCATCGCGTAGTCGACGGCTTGGCGATTCAGCACCGGTAATACGCCGGGATGCCCTAGGCAAACCGGGCAGGTATGCGTGTTGGGCGGAGCGCCGAACTCGGTGGAGCAGCCGCAGAAAATTTTCGTTTTCGTATGCAGCTCCACATGCACCTCCAGCCCGATCACCGTTTCATATTTGGATGTTGACATGGCCTATCCTCCTGCAAAACATTGATATGGAACCTACAAGGCGGGACGTTGCTTGTGATGATCCGTTGACGCTTCAAAGGCGTGAGCTACGCGTAAAATCGTGCTTTCATCAAACGGCTTGCCGATGATTTGCAGCCCAACCGGCAGACCTTCGGCAAATCCGCAAGGCACGCTGACGGCTGGAACCCCGGCCAAGCTCACCGGAATCGTCAAAATATCGTTTAAATACATCGTGAGCGGATCGTCAACCTGCGATCCCAGTGGGAACGCGGTGGTTGGCGCTGTTGGTCCGATAATCACGTCATAGTTGGCAAAAGTTTGATCGAAATCCTGTTTGATCAGCGTTCTGACCTTTTGCGCCTTTAAATAGTAGGCATCGTAATAACCCGAGCTGAGGGCGTAAGTACCGAGCATGATCCGGCGTTTCACTTCCGGGCCGAATCCCTGGCTGCGCGAATCGTAGTACAGGTCCAGCAGGCTGCCGGCATGGTCGGCGCGAACGCCGTAACGAACGCCGTCGAAACGCGACAGGTTGGACGAAGCCTCCGAAGACGCCAACAAATAGTAGGCAGCCACCGCGTATTCCGTATGCGGCAATGACACTTCTTCCCATACCGCGCCTAGGCTTTCAAGCGCACGCAAAGCCTCCATCACGGAAGCCTTGACCTGAGGGTCAACGCCATCTAAATATTCCTTGGGTACGGCAATGCGCAGTCCGGAAATGTCGCCGGTGAGGGCGCTCAAATAATCCGGCACCCCCACGTCAGCGGAGGTAGAATCCTTCGGATCGTGGCCGGCGATCGCCTGCAGGACGTAAGCGGCATCCTCGACGTTCTTGGTAATCGGCCCGATCTGGTCCAGAGAAGAAGCAAACGCCACGAGCCCGTAGCGCGATACCCGGCCGTAGGTTGGCTTAAGACCCACCACGCCGCAATACGACGCGGGCTGGCGAATCGAACCGCCGGTATCGGAACCGAGCGTGAAGAAGGCCTCGCCCGCAGCGACCGCTGCTGCCGAACCGCCGCTGGAACCGCCCGGAACGCGGCTTACATCCCAAGGGTTACGTACGGGATGGAAGCTGGAATTCTCGTTGGAGCCGCCCATGGCGAACTCGTCCATATTCAGCTTGCCGATCGTGACCGCTTCCGCTTCCTTCAGCTTCGTGACGACCGTAGCGTCATAAATCGGATCGTAGTTTTTCAAAAATTGGCTTCCGCACGTCGTCAGCAACCCCTCGGTCACCATATTGTCCTTCACGCCAACGGGCAGTCCAAACAATAAACCGCGAGCTTCACCCTTCGCCAGCTTCGCGTCCAGACGGGATGCCTCTGCACGGGCTCCCTCTTCATTTAACGTCAAATAGGCGCCGATCTTCCCGTCGTATTCCCGAATGTTGGCTAAGGCTTCGTCAACCAAATCGGATACGGACAACTCCTTGCTGTGAAGCCGATTATGTATCTCCTGCAAACGCATATCAAAAAGCGCCAATCTAAGCTTCCTCCTTTATGAATCCTAGTGATTTCTAATCAATCAGTTGGTCCTAGAGACGAAAATCCTATTCCAATACAGCCGGAACCTTAAACTGCCCGTCCTCTTCGTCCGGCGCATTGCGGAACACCTTCTCCGGCGGCAGGCTTTCCTTCACTTCGTCCGCGCGCATGACGTTGCTTAAATGGAGTACATGTGTCGTTGGCGCGATATCGTCCGTATTTAATTCATTTAATTTCTCGGCGTATTGTAAAATCGCATTTAATTGCTCCGTGAACATCTCCCGCTCTTCATCAGTCAGGTGCAAGCGGGCCAGCTTCGCCACATGTTCAACATCCTTCGTCTGGATACTCATGCTTGATGCCTCCTTTAGTGATGCGTTCCCACACTATTCGTACATTCTACCATGCTTGTACAATTGAATAAAATTATATTGTAGAATCCGGTTCAATTCAATCCGTTAAAGCGGAAAGGAGGGAAAGAAAAAGAGCCGGCCGCATGCCGACTCCCTCCCCTTCTTATATCCATGCCCGCAGGTTCACTTGTTTAATGAACTCCGCTTGGGACATTACTTCCTTTGTTGGTTCCTGCTGCTCGTCTGCTTCGCTGTCTTCGCCGTTCATGATTTGCCGAAACAGCTTCTCATTATGCGTCGCCAGCGCGTAGTCGATCAAAGCTTCCTGTGTCGCGCGCTCCGCCTCTTGCTCGATCAGCTGATTTTCGGATTCTATATCGCTCTGCGGAACGAAGTAATTCCGCCCCGTCTTCGGAGACCGAATGACATAATCGAAAGCATTGTCCGGATTGCGGTCGTAAGCAATCACGTAGCCATATTCCCCAACAGGAAGATTCTGCTCAAAAGCATCACCGACGATAACGATTTTTTCTCCCAACTGAAGCATCGTCTACCTCCCTGAGTTATTTATTTTGGTTGCCTAACTCTCATAAACTTGTATTGCTTTATATCATCCTACTAAAAGAGTCGGAGTCAGGTCAAGTTCTTGACCGGAATCCTAGTTGTGAAATAGCGTATGCACTTCGGCTGGGAGGTGTACATCCCGTTTCGCGGAGACGCCCGCTTCAGCGTCGTCCCGCAGGACAAGACAAAAAAGAACGCAAACCGGGAAAATTCCTCAGCTTGCGTGCTTCGCAGAAGTTACAATGTTTTAATAAGTACATCCTATCAAAGGGTTGCACTTTTGTCCACTATTTTTGTACTTTTTCGTCGATTTTATTTCGTTTAACGACAAGTCGAAGAATGGCCATCCGTTCCTAGGAAACATACGGATTATTCGCCCGTTCAAAGCCGATCGTCGTTCTAGGCCCGTGGCCGGGATAGACCTTCACTTCATCCTTCATCCGGTACAGCTTCCCGCGAATCGAATTGTACAGATCCGCCTCGCGGCCTCCCGGCAAGTCCGTGCGCCCGACGCCAAGTCGGAACAGCACGTCTCCGGAGAATAGGTGGTCACCACACAGAAAGCTGACGCTGCCGGGGGAATGGCCCGGCGTATGATATACGGTGAACTCGTGCCCAATCAATCGGAGCTTCTGACCTTCGGCTAGATCGTATTCCGCCGGGTCCGTTGTGATAGGCGGTCCGACCTCCGGCCACATCAGTGAGCCGTTCAGTTTGGGTGTCGTGAGCCAATCGCTTTCCAGCGGATGCACATAGACCGGACAATTCTTGGCTTTACGGATCTGATCCACGCCTCCGATGTGGTCAAAATGGGCATGCGTGAGCAAAATGGCTTCGATCTCCAAGCCCTCGATTCTGCGCAGCAAGGGTCCCGGGTTCGTACCGGGATCGATAATCACCGCCCGGCCTTCGTCTTCTCCCCGCAACAAATAGGCATTCGTTTGCAAGGGTCCCAATGTAAAGCTTTCGATATTCAGCATCATGTTTATCGCTCGAAATAAGCGCACACCGTCCGATGACGGCAGCTTCGCCTACTCCGTGTCCTCCCTCGTAAGTTCTATCAACAGCTAGCCCGTCCAGTTTGTCAGCAGGCGGAAGCGGCCCAGTTTAAGCGTCGCCTTTCTTCCGGCTCCCGAAAGTTTTGACGATAAGGTACACGATCAATAGCGCCAAAGCGCCTAACAGAATCGGCATGACATAAGGCCCGGCCTTCTCATCAATGTGTTGCCACTGCTCGCCGAGCAGCATCCCCAAGTATACGAACAACACCGACCACGGAATCACCGCCAAGGTCGTCAATAGCAGGAACTTGCCGACCGGCATTTTGGCCATCCCTGCAGGAATGGATATCGCATGCCGCGCCACCGGAATAAACCGTGCGGTAAAAATCACCCCGGGCCCGTATTTCAGAAACCAGGCTTCGGACACGTCGATATGCTTCTTCTGAATCAAAATATACTTCCCGTACTTCTCCAAAATCGGCCTGCCGCCATAGCGCCCGATCCAGTAGATAAACAACTGGGCGATCACGCCGCCAACCGTACCGAAGAAGACGGCCCCGATAAAGTTGATCTCTCCCATATGCACGAGATAACCGCCGTAAGCCAGCACGATTTCGCTGGGGATGATCTCGATCATCAGTCCCAGCATAATGCCGAAATAGCCCAATTGCTGCACCCAATCTAATAATACGCCTACTAAATTCGATATCCAATCCACAGCTTCGTCCTCTTTCCCGTTAGCTTTCCGTCCCGAGGGACTGCAAAATCTCCCACTAATCTCAGTCTATTCTATCATAGCCGGGGACATGCGTTCTACTTCACCCTGCTCCCCTGGTGACTCCGGGGAATCCGCCCGCATATGCTGGAGCAAAAAGGAGGCGACTTTAAGCCATGTCCAACTTCCCGGCAAAACATCGGACTTCCCTCCCGACCCCGCGCAAGATCCGCCGTAGCTGCAGCAAAGAGCTGTACCGGACAGTGAAGCGGCTCGGCATTTATATTCCCGAGGAGCGAATCAAGCAAGGCGAAGCCTTGTATTACAAGAAAGTGATCGGCAACCTGTTATGGATCGGCGAAAACATCAGCAACCGCAAGCTGTTGGCGGACTGGTGGGATGAGGCCGTCAGCGCCGAGCTCGCCGAGCTGTGGGAGGTCGATCAAGAAACGTTGTCCTCAGCCTTCCGCGCGGCGTTCGGAGGATAAGCTGCAATGCGAACGGACTTGACTGGCGGGAATGCCGCTCCGCGAGCTTGGATGTAGAAAGGCGCGGATACCTACTTCAAGGCGTTTCTCGTTAAAGGATGAGATTGCTGCTGCAGTTGCCGGCCTAACTCCATCGCTTCCGCCGTCAACAAGAACGCTCGGTCGTTCCGCAGAGCGGGAGCGCCGGCAATGGCTTCAGCCAGACGCGAGTAGTCCGCGTACAGGTCGGCGCCAGTCGATGCGGCGGCTTCAGCCTGCCGCAGATGGCCGCTTGCGCGCAGGCTTTGTGCAAGCTGCGATAGCTCGCGCAAGGCCATCGTTTGCTTGACCCGGTCGTACCGGTCCAACTCCACGCTTCGCCGCAGCGCCTCTGCGGCTGCGGGGTCACCTTCCCGGGCAAGTGCCCGGCCCAGAGCCAGCCACAGCTCGGAACGCTCCGGTTCGTAACGGAGGCCGGCCCGCAGGAGCGAGGCAACCTCCTGTGGTGCGGAGCGTTTCGCCAATGCCAACCGGGCCGCGGTACGGTACGGGGAGAGAGTCAGCGAGCGCTGAAGCAGTTCGGCCGCCTCCCGTTTCGCCTGGGGCGGTAAGGCTAATGCTTGGCGGTGTAGCCGCTGGCTCTCGGCTTCGCGGTATCCGGACACGCTAAGCAGGAGAAGCATGGCGGCGACCACGGCAAATGCGCCGCGGACAAGCCAGGGGAGGAACCAAGCAGCGTCGGGCAGCGGTCCCCCGCTTGCCAAGGTTGGCCCAGTCGGAAAGCGAAGGCGATCTTCGCGGGCCTCGGCGATCCCTATGGCCGCCGCCGAAAGCAGCAGCAGCCAGACAAGACCGTAGCTGAGGTCGAAGTCAACGGCGCTATGCAGCAGCAGCGCGAGGTAAGGCGGGAGCAGCGCGCTGCGTGCCCGCAGCAGGGGGATGGCCAGCGCCCCCAGCCAGAGCAAGGCGAAGGCGAGGCCAACCAGGCCCAGATCGAGCGCCAGGTCCAGGTATCCGCTATGCACCTCGCTGCCGACGTAAGGCAGGCTTTGGATGCTGCGGAACGCGTGGCGCCACGTATCTCCGCCTTGGCCGAGCCACGGCGATCGCCGGAGCAGCGCGGCGGCGTCGGCGTACATCGCCGCGCGGGCGGACGCCGTTTCCGGGCGGAACCCCCGCCCGAGGAAACCGGCGGACGCCGGCA
>NZ_JADCNN020000042.1:0-7795 GCF_014947195.2 Paenibacillus rhizolycopersici
ACGCTGCCGGATCACCGACAGCGTTTCTGCTAGATTTGATTTTTATAGGCTATTTTGTGCCCGTCCTCGTAACCTTGGGCGAAGCCATTATTAAACCCTTCCTGATACGACTCATTATAAGCTTGATCGTAAACCACGGCGTCCTCAGGTGTTGCCGGCGGGACGGCAACGGGTTCCGGTACGGCAGCCGGTTCAGGAGCGGGGATCACGGCTGCGGGTACCGGAAGAGCGGCGCGACGACCTCTCCATCTTCTTCTGCTGCGGCGTGAACGCAGCTTATGCATCACCTTGCGCCGTTTGCGACGGGCAGTGGTCAGCTTGCTTCCCCGGCGCAGGGACAGCTTCCGTTTCTTACGGGGCTTGATTTTTCTCAGCGCGCGCGGTTTCACACGGCGGGTGCGCCGGAGTTTGGTTTTTGCCATCCTTCTTCCTCCTGTTCTCCTCGGGTAACGTTGTATGCTGCATAACAAGCGTCCATCATCCACGGCGGCGAAGGAGTTCCGTATTTGACGCGATGAAAAGTCAACCCGCAGACCGTGCGGGCCATCGCTTCCTGATATTTCGTTAATCTATCGATATTGCCGGCAATATGTCTGGCGGCGTCCGGAGACAATTCGGTCACATCGGCGAGGCTGCCGAGAATTCGTGCCATCGCCAGCTGGCTCTGGCTGATTGCGTCGATCAACCGTAATTTGGCCTCCTCCCCGGCCTGAAGAGGAAAGAGGGTCATTTGTTTGAATCCCCCAGATCAAAATCACCACCGAACATTCCGCTAAAATTACCGTCTAGGCTACTGTCGCCGCCACTTTCCTCGTCCTCGGGCGGCAGTATCGTTTTCAAGTTGCTGCACAGCCCGTTCTGGAGCTTGGTCAGGCCCTCGATCACCTCCACGAGCTGATCGTGAACATCCAGCGGATCGGACAGCTGCTTTTCGTGATCCTCAAAACTGCTCTCCAGCACATGATTCAATACCCAGTTGCGCACCTTCTCGGATTCAACCGCCTTGGCCTCGAGAATCATCGCGACGTTCCACTGGATCTTGGCGGCCGCATCCAGCATGTTCAGATAGGCCAGTTCCCTGCTCATGGCATCATACCCCGCTTCTTTAACCTCACTCTTCTTCATGACCTTTCATTTGTTTCATAACTATCCCCAAATTCTCTGCCATCGCCTCCTGCAAATCAGCAATGGCATTTAAGTAGGAGATCACGCTTTTGTTAATCCGGCTCGAATTCTCCAATATGCCGGACGTTCCTTCAAACGCCGGCTCGGCATCGGGAATCGCATGCACGATCTGCGCCATGCGCACGGCAACCTGCCGCTCGGCATCGATCACCCGCGCCATCTGCTGATGAGAGTGGGCCATGTGCACGATGATCTCCGAAATTTTTTGCTCCACCCTGACTCCTCCTCGCCTAAGAACCGCCTTTCGCTTCAGGAAGCGGACACCGTCCTCTCAGATGCCCTGCCTGCAATAACATATGCCGGTACGAATAAGCGCGTTCCTGGGGAACCGGCCCTTGCCAGCCTATAAATCCTCACTAACGAGATGCGGAGGCGGCAGGATGGGCAGCCCCTCGGAATAAGCGCCCACCACGTCTTCCGAAAGTGCGATACCCGAAGGTGCAAGCCCCCACGCGTGCAATGTGTATTCGGAGATGATCTCCCGCCGCTGCCCTCGATCAATTTGATACCACCGCCCACCGCAGACGGCAACGGTGCCGTCCGTTAAGCCTGCCTCGGACGGTGCGCTCCCGCTGAAACCAGCTAGCTGTTCCTGCGATCGGTCTGGCCCGGCCGGCAGCTGGAGCAAATCCAGCACGGACAGCCGCGTCGGCTCTGTGACCAGGGCGCCAACCTGGTGCAGCCGATGGCGAACCCCCTGCTCCAACCAGTGCACGCCCCCGTTCGCGTCCCGAACCCGCACATGGGTTGGGAAGAAATCCGCCGCCTGCAGCGTCCGCTCTCCGCGCCATGCCGGCATCCGCGCATACAGTGCTTGAAGATCCCCCCATTTCTCGCGGAAGAAATGGTGATTACGGGTGTTAACTTCCTGAAAGCCTTGGGAACCCAGTCCTTTCATCGTCATGCTTCCATAATGATGGACAAAGGTGTCCCCGGCGATCACCATCTTCTTCCCCTGCAAACGCAAACGCGCGACCCAATCGTCGTCCTCAAAATTGCCGATTTCGTACCCCTCGTCAAAATAACCGATTTGATCCAATGTCGTACGCGGAAACGCAACGCAAAAGCCCACCAGCCGATCGGTCACGCGCCACTTCCGCGGATCGGAGTGGTTGTGCATAGCGGCGAAAGCCGGCATATCCGTAACATCTTTATAAGGAACGTCGATTAACTGCTCCCCGCTGATGTAATTCGTGACGGGTCCCGCCGCAGCGGCCTCCGGAAATTGCCGGAGACATGCCAACAACTGATCCAACCAGCGCTCCGTGACCAGCACGTCGTTATTCAGCAGCACGATCGTATTTCCTTTAGCCATCATTAAGCCGGTATTCACCGCACGGGCAAACCCCAGGTTCTGCGAATGCACCGCAAGCCTTACCCGCCCGCGTCGCCTGCGAACGGCCTCGGCCGTACCATCGGCCGATCCATTGTCGACAACGATAACCTCATACGGGGAAGACGTGTGCTGATCAATGTGATCCAAGCACTGAAGCAACAAATCTATGCGATCATAGGTTGGAATAATGATACTCGTGAATTCCTGGCCCGTACCAAACGTCCGGATGCCTTCGCGGACCCCATATGCATAGCCGGCAGCATGCCCTTGTTCGTAGGTCCCTGAAGGACGTTTCGCCTGGTCGTTGGTGTTTCCGTCAATTTCCGTTTGCACCGGTGTGCACCTCCCCGAGTTGCGGCAGGGCCGCCTCGCCTTTTATCAGTTTATCGGCTAGATGACCCATATCCAGCGCCACCTTGCCCAATTCTCTGGACAGCTGCGGGCAAATCATCACAGCAGCCACACCGGCGGCAACCAGAGCCAGGTCAAAATCCGGAAATTCCCGGACGCGCATGGCGACCGTCGGCACATCGGCCACGCCCTGAACCGGAGCGAGCCACCCCACAACGTTCACGCTGCGTTGCCCGAGAAACCCTGCCAGCGCCTCCGCCTGATTCCCGATCAGCAGGACGCGCCGGCCATGCAACAGTCTCGTCAAATAACCGCCGGTATTTAATTCGTAATTTATGGTCGATGTGGTCAACTGCAAAGTGCGGTAATCGATCCCATAATGGTGCAGCACGGGAAACAATAACCCTTGATAGGACGGATGCCGGGATTCCGGCACCCCGATGATATCAGCGGCCCGCACGGCGGCGGCCAAAGCCTCGCGCGCGGCCGGATCCGGCAGTTGCACTCCTGCATAGGGCAAAAAAGCCCCCCAGCGGAGTGCTTCCTCGGCCCCGATCACCGTCCCGTGCGCCAAAGTGATCAGCTCCCCGTCCCCGAGGCGGACGACGGACAGCGGCCGGCCGGCCCGCAGCGCCTCGTCGGTAGCGGCGAATACGCCAACCGGCGTGAGCAGCGGGTACAACCGTCCGGCAACAGCAGGGAATCCCGCGGCGATGACGTCGTCGACCCGCACCTCAGGCAGTAGCGTATGGCGCGGTATCAAGCGGCCCAGCTTCGCTTCCCCGCCTTCAAAGAAGCCTTCGCGGTAGCCTTCCTCATAAGCGGCAGCACGGACTCGCTCCGCCTCGGCTGCGAACCATGCTGCCTCGAAGCCGCCCTCCGGGACCGGGTTTAGTACCGTCGGCTCGGGCGTGGGCAATGGCGGCGGCGCTGAAGCGCTCGGGTCAGGCGCAGCGGCGGCCGCAGCCTCTCCCGGGTTGCCGCCAGGACTGCCCGCGATGCCCGTTCGGCTCGCTGCCGGCAGGGCTCGCCGCCACACCACCGGGCGGGCCGCACGGCGCCCGTTCAAGCGCCGGCGGCTTCCGCGCCGCCGGTGAAGCGCGCCCTTGGCGGGCGCGTTACGGACTACGCGGCTGGCCTTCCGACGGCCGGCGGAGCGGCGGACCGTTGCGGCCGCTTTACCCCTACCTTGCCGGCGGTGGGCCTTGCGACTCCGTCCGGCTGAGTTTTCGCGTGAAGCCATCCCGTGCCTCCTTTCCGGCCTCCCTAATCGCTTAGGGAAGTACGCCTTTCATATGAATTCCGGCTTCCTGCAGCGATTCAAGCGTACCCGCGTCGCCCCACCATAGCTGGAGAACATCGAATTCCAGCATGCCGTTATGCGCATAGCGATTGTTCACGTCCGTAATCTCCAATTCACCGCGGGCGGAACGATCGATGCTGCGGATAATGCCGAATACCGAGTCATCGTACATGTAAATGCCGGTGACCGAAAATTTGGATTTCGGTTTTTTCGGTTTTTCTTCGATATAGGCGATAAGTTCCGGTGTGTCCTCGGCAAACACCGGCACACCGTAACGACGTGGGTCATCCACCGGCTTCAGCATCACCCGGGCACTGCCTGGTGGCTGCTGCTTGAATTTCTCCACATAGGGCGTTAAATCGTCCAAAAACAGGTTGTCGCCTAACAGTACAAGGAACTTGCCGCCGGGCGGAATAAACCCGTCAGCCAACTCCAGGGCTTCGGCGATCCCCCCGGCTGACTCCTGGACGCGATACGTCAGGTTCACACCGAAGTTCTCCCCACTGCCGAGGAAATCGGCGTACAGACCGGCCGATTGCTTGCTGATCACGATGAGAATATCGGTGATTCCAGCTTGACGCAGCCGTTCTATGCCGTAACAGACCATCGGATAATTCCCGACCGGAAGCAGATGCTTGTTGATCAATCGGGTCAGCGGGTATAGACGCGTGCCGCTGCCCCCCGCCAAAATCACGCCTTTCATGAACGCTCCTCCCTTATGCCAAAGATTTGATTTTCTCATGAGATAAATTGCCAGGGATCCACTCCCCATTTCTCGATAAACCGCATACGGTTCCGTTCCAGGAGTTCATTCCACCCTTCCGGATGCTGGGCTTTAAAGCTGGAGCTGCCTTCATGGTACACCAGCGTATCCCCGCAAATGAGCAGACGGTAGCCCAACTGCCGCGCGCGGTAGCAGTAATCGTCATCTTCATAATGTCCGGGCGAATATCCTTCGTCGAAGAGCCCCGCCCGCTCCAGTACCTCTCGCTTAAACAGCAGACACATCCCGACAAGCCGCTGGACCTCCAGCCATTTGGAAGAGTCAGAACGGTTATGTTTCTCCGCCGCTTGGGCGAAATCCTCGCCTTCCACCCAGTCAATCGCAACCTGTTGCCGTCCGCTGGCGTAATTGGTCACCGGACCAACAAGGCCTATATCGGGGGCGCTGTGCAGCGCCAGCAACAAATTGGAGAGCCATCGCGGGGAGACGGCAACATCGTTGTTCAGGATAAGCAGTTGATCGCCTGAAGCGACGGACAACCCCCGATTTACGGCGACCGGAAATCCTTCATTTCGCGGGAGCGCCGCGAGGATCAAGCGCTCCTTCAGGCAAAACGACGCGGTGTCGTCCTCGGAGCCGTTATCCACGACGATAATTTCGTAGGGCGTCTCCGTATATTGGCGGATCGCCTCCACACAAGGGGCGAGCAAGTGTAATCCGTTATAAGTAGGAATGATAATGCTCGTGACACCGGTTCCGCTCATCGGGCATTCCTCATTTTCGCCAATTCACTGCGCCCGATTGTCGCGAACCGCAGACGGACGCCCTCCGTCTTCATAACCTCGCCGAGCGCTTCCATATGATCGCCGATGATCATTTGCGCGACTGCGTTGCCCGTTCCGCTGTTACTGGTGCGAATCCGGTTTTTGCGGATCACGTCCACGGAAATGGGCGCACCCGCTTTAAGACCGCGGGCTAAAGCCAGCGCCTGGGCTTTCGGAGGAACGATCAGGGCAGCGGTCCCCACCGTTTGCAACGCACGGCGGGACAAGGCGTTCGGCACCGCCGTCAGCGAGTTCGCCTTCAAATCCGGACGCCCTAACGCCAAGTTAAGGAAGGCCTTGCAGCGCGTCACCTCATCCTGTTGGGAAAAGGGCGGCAGATACGGCGACAAATCGTTTAACGCCAAGTCCACTCCCTGGTCGATCGCGATCAGGAAGGCGGCTAAATCCTCTGCGCCGACGCACAGATCCCCATCCGTGAAGAGGAGAATGTCTCCGGTGGCCGCCGCCGCCCCGATCGCTCGGCCTACGTCATGGCCCAATCGTTCAGGGAAGCTAAGCCGCGTGATCCGCGGATCCCGGTCCACAGCGGTAAAGCTGCCGTCATTGCAGCCGTTTAGAACCACGATAATTTCCTGCAACGGCAGCTTGCGAAGCTCTGCCACAACCGCAGGCAGCGTCTTCTCCTCATTGCTCGCCGTCACGATAGCCGAGGCGCTCCCGTTCAGCGGCAAAGGGAGCCACGGCGTACTCAGCCCGGCCGTATCGGCATAACCGCGGCGATACGCCAAGGAGGCTGCTAAAATAGTCGCAAAGGGACTATTGTCCAACCGTTCCGCCCGTGCCCATTCTTGAAAGCAAGCCTGCATGTGAGGCGAATCGGCCGCTGCTTTCTCTCGTGACGCAGCTGCTCTGGCACCTGCGGCCAGAGCCCTCGCTTTCAAGCGTTGAATCAAGCCGCCGGCCAGCCCCTTCCTTGCGGACGGCCGAGCCATACGGCTGCCTCTGCGGGCCAAGCTGCTCTTCATCCGGCCAGCTCTTCCTTGCGGGCGGGCCAGAGATCCGCCTTTTCGTTTCCGGCGTTGCTTAATTGATTGCTTCGCTTCCATCAAAGTTTCACCTCACCTTGCCGCGCTGCCGACCTAAATCGCCGTACCCACCGCGTGGACCCTGCTGACGGAGTAGCCAATGAATCGCCTCCAAATGATCGCCTGCCACTAGTGCCGTCAGCGGATCAACGCGTCTCCCCTTGTTCCGCACCCATCCCCGGGCAGGATTCAACTTCCCGACAGGAACGGTATGGACCGCTTGTACGTTTAACCCGAGTCGCACCGCTCTAGCCAAGGCCAGCGGCGGAACCTCCAGGGCGTCCGGTCCGACGGTTTCCACCGCCTTCCGGCTCATCGCATGAGGCACCGCCGTCAAGGAAGCCCCCCGCAGGTCGGACCGCTGCAACAAACCGTTTAGGACGTGTTTAGCCAGAACGACCGGATGGGCTTCCTTCCGACTCGCCGGACCTGAGTAGCCATTTAGCGCAACGTCAACGCCGGCTAACACCGCCTTAACATAAGGGCGTAGCTCCCGAGCGGGAATAATCATGTCAGCGTCAACGAACAGCAGCGCTTGGCCGCGTGCGGCCTCCGCCCCAACGCGCCGGCCGACATCATGCCCCAGCGGCTCCGGTGTTCCGAGCACACGGGCACCGCAGGCTTTCGCCAGCTCAGCGGTCCCGTCGGTCGATCCGTTGACGACGACGATCGTCTCGCTGTACGGATGAACCCGGCCCGCCTCACGCAACACGCCGGCCAGCGTCGCCCTTTCATTCATCGCCGGGATGATGATGGATACCAGGGGGGCCTGATGATTGACCAAACGCGGTAACGTCGGCTTACGCTGAATCGGTTTACGGTTCAGTCGGATGCGCGGCTTGCGTTTTTTGACCACATCGATTTCCTCCCAAAACGTGATAATACCGGAGCATATACCACAGTGTATGTGAAGCCGGGGGGGTGGTAACGGCAAACGTACAGCTGTCCACACGAATGCGGCAAGGGCCCCGTCGCCCGATTCGTCTGCAAAATAATCATAACCACCCGTCCAACGGGTGGTTTGCT
>NZ_JADCNN020000043.1:0-3696 GCF_014947195.2 Paenibacillus rhizolycopersici
ACTTCGTGATTCAAAGATGACTTTTCGAACAACCTTTAGTAAGATGGATAGTAAAACGATGGAGAGGAATATGCGGGTATGAAAGCCAACCAATGCAAAATCGTCGATTGCACCATACGTGACGGAGGACTGGTGAATAACTGGGACTTCAGCGTAGAATTTGTCCAAAAATTGTACGCAGGCTTAAACGAGGCAGGCGTGGATTATATGGAAATCGGCTACAAAAACTCGCCCAAGCTGCTGAAAGGCGCTGATGAAGCCGGCCCTTGGCGGTTTCTGGACGACGATTTCCTGCGCAAGGTAATTCCTCAAAAAGGAACGACGAAACTATCCGCGCTGGTCGACATCGGTCGGGTGGATGAAAACGATATTTTACCGCGCAGCGAAAGCTTGCTCGATTTGATTCGGGTCGCTTGCTACATTAAAGATGTTGATAAGGCATTGCAATTGGTTCAATTGTTCCATGACCGAGGTTACGAGACCACGCTGAACATTATGGCGTTGTCTAATGTAATGGAGAACGAGCTGCTGGAAGCGTTCGAGATGATTAAGGAGAGCGTCGTTGACGTTGTCTACATCGTCGATTCGTACGGAAGTCTCGACTATAAAGACATGGAGTATTTGGTCAATAAGTTCAAAACTCATCTTCCGGGTAAACGCTTAGGTGTGCATACCCATAACAACATGCAGCTGGCGTTCTCCAATACGCTGGTGGCTGCCGATCACGGAGTAGAGCTGCTGGACGCTTCCGTGTACGGCATGGGGCGCGCGGCCGGCAACTGCCCAACCGAATTGCTTGTAACTCATCTGAAGAACACGAGTTACAAGTTGCGCCCTATTCTGGAAGTTTTGGAAGAACTGCTGATTCCGCTTCGTGAAAAAGAGGAGTGGGGGTATTTGATCCCATACATGATCACCGGGACGCTTGACGAGCATCCACGCTCCGCGATGGCGCTTCGGGCATCAGAGGACAAGGATAAGGCCGTCGATTTTTACGATAAGCTGACGACGCCTGAGACGACGGTAAATCGGACAAAAAAATAAGGATATCAAGCCCGGCGCCTCGCGTCCGGGCTTCTTTTTTCATCGACAAATTTGGGGAAAAGGCAGGAAATAAGCGGAATATGTTGAATTAGTAGTTTCATGACGGAAGACAGAACTTACCTCCGGAGGTTGATACGCATTGAGGATTAGGGCAGAGGAACAAACGACAATCATCCAAGGGGTAATCGGGTTGGCGGCAATGGTCGGGGTGGTCCGGCTGTCGGCGGGGAACGATTTTCCGCCAGGAACGGACACGCTCATTCAAACGATGCATCTCCTGGCCGGTTTGATGTGCCTGGCTGTTTCGTTTGCCATATTTGCACAGGGATGGATTCTGTTCATCGACAAACTTTCCAAGCAGCGGCTATACACGGCCGTTTTATTTACAATGATCGGGATCTTGGATATTCTGTACGCCGCTTCGTACGGTGACATCATGCTGCTCGGATTTAAACCGGGCGAAAGCCTGGCGACCTGGTTTTTGGCGATCTCGCATACGCTGGGGGCGCTCGGGATGCTGCGGATTTTTGCCACGGAGGATCAGCAGGTGAACGGACGCCAGAAAATCGTCATGTTTACGGGAGCAGGCCTGTTAACCCTGATGGGGTTGTTGGGATTAAACCGGTACCAAAGCAGCCTCCCCTCGCTGTTCAATCTAGAGATTGGGCAGCTCATCCTGCGAGCAGGTATTCCGTTGTTGTATATCATCGCCGCTATAGCGGTCCTATACCGGCATCGGTCAGAACGTCCTCCGGCAATTATGACGGTGACCCGAGCGCTGTTGTTCATGGCGATGGGGCACGTTCTTCTGACCTCCCCACCGGGGCAAGGCGGAGATTTGGCGCAGGCGGCGGGCCAATGGTTTATGAGCATTTCTTATTATTTCGTACTTAAAGGGGTCTACCGGCTGACGATTGAAGAGCCGATGCGCGGCAAGCAGCTGGCGGAAGCCCAAATGAAGCATATGGCTTACCACGATGATTTAACCGGTCTGCCGAACCTGCGGCAAATGAAAGAGCAGTTGGGCGAATTGCTTGCGTTTTCTCAAGCTTGTACCGGCGTTGCGGTGATTAATATTGACCGGTTTAAGGCGATTAACGATTCCTTGGGCTACAGTGCGGGAGATAAGCTGTTGACCGAGCTGGGAAGTCGATTGTCGGCGCTAGGGGGAACGCAGCGGCGAGTGTACCGGATGGGCGAAGACGAATTTGCCGTGATCTTTCCGGAACTGCCGGATGATGCGGCGGCCGAGGAGCGGGCCAAGGAGCTGTTAGCTTCTGTAGATCCGGCGGTGCTGATCGATGATACTGAATATCATATTTCACTAAGCATGGGCTTGTCCGTATTCCCGGATGACGGGGATTCGGTGAACCAGATGATTCAATATGCGGATATGGCAGTTCATCATGCCAAGGAACAAGGCGTGGACTTTATGCGGTATCATGCGGCCATGAAGCAACGTACCCAATCCAAGGTGGAATTGGAGAACGATATGCGTAAGGCGCTGGAGCGGGAGGAGTTCTTCCTGGAGTTTCAGCCGCAGATCAGTTTGAATACAGGCAAAATGGTCGGGATGGAGGCGCTGGTCCGTTGGAACCATCCGAAGCGGGGGCTTTTGCCGCCAAGCGAATTCATACCGCTAGCCGAGGAGAGCGGCCTCATCGTTCCGCTCGGAGAATGGGTGCTGAAAACGGCTTGTCTGCACAATAAAAAATGGCAGTTGGACGGCTTTGAACCGGTTTGCGTATCCGTCAACTTATCGATGCGACAGTTCCGGCAATATAATTTGGCTGAGCACGTGGACGCGATCTTACGCGAGGTCGGGTTGGACCCTCGTTACCTGGAGCTTGAAGTAACGGAAAGTATGACGTACGATATTGAAACCGCCCTGGATCAGCTTCATCGCTTGAAGCGTTTGGGAATACATATCAGTATCGATGATTTTGGCACAGGCTATAGTTCCCTTTATTATTTGAAAAGCCTGCCGATCGACCGCTTGAAAATCGACCGTGCCTTCGTAAAAGAAGTCATGTACGACGGGAATGATGCGGCCATCGTCTCCACCATTACCACCATGGCTCATCACTTAAAGCTGAAAGTGACGGCTGAAGGCGTGGAGAACGAGGAGCAGTTGGAGTTCCTCAAGCTCCAGCGATGCCACGAAGGACAAGGATATCTGTTTAGCAAGCCGGTACCTGCCGGCGTGCTGGAAAGCGAGTTCCTTAGCCGGCTTGCCGGCTAAGGTTTTTTTATCTTGTAGGGCTTTGCGGATATAGATTCCTCAGAAGGTTTCCAGGAATTCCCGCTTGCTTCGCCTCCCGAAACGTGGTATATTAATTTTTGCCTTCCCAAAAGGGGCCTGCATTTACATCGGGACGTAGCTCAGCTTGGTAGAGCACCTGGTTTGGGACCAGGGGGTCGCATGTTCGAATCGTGTCGTCCCGATCTTTCATGATTCTTAATCTATAGCAGGTCATATGCGGGTGTAGTTCAATGGTAGAACTCCAGCCTTCCAAGCTGGTAGCGTGGGTTCGATTCCCATCACCCGCTCCATAATGAAGAAGTCGAAATCCTTACTCTGGTAAGGATTTTTTTGCGTATTAAAGAAGAAATAGAGGTCCCTCAAAATTTAAATACACAATTTTTAATATA
>NZ_JADCNN020000044.1:0-2228 GCF_014947195.2 Paenibacillus rhizolycopersici
AGTTTGTAGGCGTAGACCCGAAACCGTGTGATCTACCCCTGTCCAGGGTGAAGGTGCGGTAACACGCACTGGAGGCCCGAACCCACGTACGTTGAAAAGTGCGGGGATGAGGTGGGGGTAGCGGAGAAATTCCAATCGAACTCGGAGATAGCTGGTTCTCCCCGAAATAGCTTTAGGGCTAGCCTCGGAAAGAAGAATAGTGGAGGTAGAGCACTGATTGGGTGCGGGGCCCGCCAAGGGTTACCAAGCTCAGTCAAACTCCGAATGCCACATATTTATTATCCGGGAGTCAGACAGTGAGTGCTAAGATCCATTGTCAAAAGGGAAACAGCCCAGACCATCAGCTAAGGTCCCCAAGTGTGTGTTAAGTGGGAAAGGATGTGGAGTTGCACAGACAACCAGGATGTTGGCTTAGAAGCAGCCACCATTTAAAGAGTGCGTAATAGCTCACTGGTCGAGTGACTCTGCGCCGAAAATGTAACGGGGCTAAACACACCACCGAAGCTATGGCTTGATACTTATGTATCAGGGGTAGGGGAGCGTTGTATGTAGGTTGAAGGTGTACCGTAAGGAGCGCTGGACAGCATACAAGTGAGAATGCCGGTATGAGTAACGAAAAGATCAGTGAGAATCTGATCCGCCGAAAGCCTAAGGGTTCCTGAGGAAGGTTCGTCCGCTCAGGGTAAGTCGGGACCTAAGGCGAGGCCGAAAGGCGTAGTCGAAGGACAACAGGTTGAAATTCCTGTACCACCGTAATCCGTTATGAGCGATGGGGTGACGCAGTAGGGTAGTGACGCGAGCTGATGGATGCTCGTCCAAGCAGTGAGGCTGGTGTGTAGGCAAATCCGCACACCGTTAAGGCTGGGCTGTGATGGGGAGGGAAAATTATAGTACCGAAGGTCATGATCTCACACTGCCAAGAAAAGCCTCTAGTCAGGAGAAGGTGCCCGTACCGCAAACCGACACAGGTAGGCGAGAAGAGAATTCTAAGGCGCGCGGAAGAACTCTCGTTAAGGAACTCGGCAAAATGACCCCGTAACTTCGGGAGAAGGGGTGCCCCGGTAGAGTGAATAGCTCGAGGGGGCCGCAGTGAAAAGGCCCAAGCGACTGTTTAGCAAAAACACAGGTCTGTGCGAAGCCGCAAGGCGAAGTATACGGGCTGACGCCTGCCCGGTGCTGGAAGGTTAAGGGGAGTGGTTAGGGGTAACCCGAAGCTATGAACCGAAGCCCCAGTAAACGGCGGCCGTAACTATAACGGTCCTAAGGTAGCGAAATTCCTTGTCAGGTAAATTCTGACCCGCACGAATGGCGTAACGACTTGGGCGCTGTCTCAACGAGAGATCCGGTGAAATTTTAATACCTGTGAAGATGCAGGTTACCCGCGACAAGACGGAAAGACCCCATGGAGCTTTACTGCAGCTTGATATTGGACTTTGATACGATTTGTACAGGATAGGTGGGAGCCTAGGAAGCCGGAGCGCCAGCTTCGGTGGAGGCGCCGTTGGGATACCACCCTGATCGTATCGGAGTTCTAACCTGGTACCGTGATCCGGTACGGGGACAGTGTCAGGTGGGCAGTTTGACTGGGGCGGTCGCCTCCTAAAGAGTAACGGAGGCGCCCCAAGGTTCCCTCAGAATGGTTGGAAATCATTCGAAGAGTGCAAAGGCAAAAGGGAGCTTGACTGCGAGACTGACAAGTCGAGCAGGGACGAAAGTCGGGCTTAGTGATCCGGTGGTACCGCATGGAAGGGCCATCGCTCAACGGATAAAAGCTACCCTGGGGATAACAGGCTTATCTCCCCCAAGAGTCCACATCGACGGGGAGGTTTGGCACCTCGATGTCGGCTCATCGCATCCTGGGGCTGAAGTAGGTCCCAAGGGTTGGGCTGTTCGCCCATTAAAGCGGTACGCGAGCTGGGTTCAGAACGTCGTGAGACAGTTCGGTCCCTATCTGTCGTGGGCGCAGGAAATTTGAGAGGAGCTGTCCTTAGTACGAGAGGACCGGGATGGACGCACCGCTGGTGCACCAGTTGTTCCGCCAGGAGCATAGCTGGGTAGCTAAGTGCGGACGGGATAAGCGCTGAAAGCATCTAAGCGTGAAGCCCCCCTCAAGATGAGATTTCCCAATTAGTAAGACCCCTTGAAGACGACGAGGTTGATAGGCCTGAGGTGGAAGTGCAGCAATGTATGGAGCTGACAGGTACTAATCGGTCGAGGGCTTATCCAAA
>NZ_JADCNN020000045.1:0-1772 GCF_014947195.2 Paenibacillus rhizolycopersici
GGGGCTGTCCCAAAAGGTAGTTAATTTACCTACTAAGGGATTGAGAAGTGCCCTTGATTGAACAAATAATCGGCCAGAAAGGTTTATACCTGGCCGATTATTTGTCTTTGTTGGCTAAGTTGCCCAACTTTCAGTAGATTGTGGGCAAGGGAAAGCCACCCGACCTCAAGGTTTACTTTTAGTAAACCTCGAAGCAGGAAGCGTCGGAATCCTCGGTTGTTCTTTACCTGACCAAACACACTTTCGGGTTCATGCATGCGCTGAACCGATAGAGCGTATCCCTCTTCACTGGTTAATTGCTCCCGGGCCAGTTTCTTGTAGCGCAGATAATGCATGCTGACTTGAATTTCACGATCTCCGCTTGCTTTTGTACATGAAGCTTTGAGTGGGCATTCTGCGCACGATGTACTTCTGTAGTGCCGCTTTCGAGTCTCGTATCCACTCTCGTTCTTCTCTTTGCTCTCCCGGATGAAAGTCAATCTCTGACCTGCTGGACAAATCCATGTATCCTTGGCTTCGTCATACTGCCAGTTGTCTAGCTTGCTTATGTCTTTCTTCCAAGCTTTTGTTTTCTCTTTGTGGTAGGTGTTGTATTTGACGATCGCTCTCACTGCTTCGCCTTCTAGGTAAGCGTAATTTTCTTCGCTCCCATACCCGGCGTCAGCAATGACCGTGCCAGGTATTCGCCCCAACTGCGTTTTTACTTTCTCTAAATGTGGCTTCAAGGTTCGTGTGTCCGTTGGGCGTTGGTGAAGGCTGTATCCGACAATAAATTGGTTCTCGGTTCCAATTTGTACGTTGTACCCCGGCTTGAGTTGACCGTTTCGCATATGGTCTTCTTTCATCCGCATGAATGTAGCGTCCGTGTCGGTTTTGCTGTAGCTATTCCGCTCCCCAAGAATCCCAAGCTGCTGCTCGTATTTTTGCAGGCGGGGAAGGAGGTCTGTTTTCAGAGTGCGAACCGCTTTTTTGAGCGATTTATTTTTGGGGACTTGCTTCAGTTTCTCTTCCAACTGTTGCACTGCCTTCTCCAGCTTCTCGCTGGTTAGGGAGGATGCCTCGCCGAGCTCGGCAAGATCTTGGTTAGGCTGTTCCTGTTCTTCCTTTCTCTCAGTTTCTTCGATGGTGGCGAATAACGTCCGTACTTTCTCTTCTAGCTTCGCCTTTTGTTTGACCACTGCTTTGCCCCAAACAAAGGTATACCGATTGGCATTGGCTTCAATTTTGGTGCCGTCGACAAAATAATGGTCGAGTTTGACGTATCCCTCTTCCACAAGCAGTTCGAGTACGGCGGTAAAAACCGACTCGAGGATGTCCTTCATCCGGTCGGAACGAAAGCGGTTGATGGTGCGGAAATCCGGACGCTGCCGGCCAGCAATCCACATGAACATGATGTTTTCTCGTACAGCCTTGGCAATGAGACGCGAGGAGTAGATCCGTTGAGTGTAGGCGTAGATGAGGACTTTAGTAAGCATCTTTGGGTGGTAACTGTCTCGACCTCCACCGGGGTAAGCGGATGCGAAAATGGTGTCACTGAGTCTATTCACCGCCGCATTAACCACACGAACGACGTGATGTTGAGGGATGTCTTCCTCCAAGTCCATTGGCAGGCAAAGTTGATCCATGGTATATTGGATGTACAAAAGAAACCTCTCCTTTATGAATGGTTGCTCGACACTTCCATTTTACCAAGGATTGGTTTCTTTTTGTTTAACAAAATGAAAAAGAGGGGGTGTCCCTCAGTCATCTACGATGACTTTTGGGACAGCCCC
>NZ_JADCNN020000047.1:0-1267 GCF_014947195.2 Paenibacillus rhizolycopersici
TGGTCAAGACCCCATTTTGTGGACAACAGAAAAAGACCCTAGGCAACAAGCTGACGTCGGTACTCTACCGGCGTCAGCTTGTTTAATTTTCGTTGAGGACGGCGATGGTTGTAAAAGTGAATGAAGTCTTCCATTCGTCTTTGTGCTTCCTCTAGAGTTCGGATATCATAAGGATAGAGTCCTTCCGTTTTTAGATGCGAGAAGAAGCTCTCCATCGAGGCATTATCATAACAATTGCCTCGGCGAGACATGCTGATTTGGGCGCCAACCTTTGGCAGCATGTCGTGGTAAGCATAGGACGTGTACTGGAATCCTTGATCGCTGTGAACGATCAATCCAGTCATGTCCTTTTGCTTTTCAAAGGCTTTCTCGAATGTCTGCAAGACAAGCTGGTTATCATTTCTCAAGCTCATATTGTAAGCGACGATCTCATTATTGAATAAATCTTTAATCGTTGAGAGGTACAACCAAGTATCTCCAACACGATACTGTGTGACGTCAGTCACCCACTTTTGATTCGGCAAATCAGCTTTAAAATCTCGTTGCAGCAGATTTTCTGCAACCCGCCCGCCTGTAGAGCCTGCGTAATTGTATCGATGCTTGCGCCGGATTCTAGAGCGTATACCGAGCTCTTGCATTAATCGTAGAACCTTTTTGTGATTGATCCGTAAATCATGCTCTTGAAGAAGGAAGAGTTGAAGTTGTCTGTAGCCGTACTTACCGTCGTATTTCGTATACAACGCATGTAGCAGCTCTTTTAGCTCACGATCCCGCTCTTCTGTCTTGCGCTTTAAATAGGCGTAGAATCCGCTACGTGAAATTCCTACTTCTTTACAGAGCTCGGAGACGCTATAACGTTGTCTAAGCTCTTGGACGAGCCGATGCTTCTCTGGTACACCTCCGCCTTCGTAATGGCCAACCACTTTTTTAGGACAGCGTTCTCCATCTCCAAACGTCTCACGTAACGATCCTCATCGACATACTCTCTTCGTCTCCCGCGATGGTCCATTAGTCCGAACTCTCCCATTTTCTTGTAACGACTCATCCATACTTTCAATCGTCCAAGGTCTTCGATCCCCAATACCTCGGCCACTTTCTGCTTTGTCATTCCTTGAAGCCTCATTTCAATTGCCTTCTTTTTTGTGTCAAAACTGTATGAAACAAACTTCTGCCCCTTTTTTGCCATACGAAAAGCACCCCCTATAGTTTTCATCGGTTTAAACACCAGGGTGTTTTTCCAATGTCCACTATAAGGGGTGCACTTCAC
>NZ_JADCNN020000048.1:0-830 GCF_014947195.2 Paenibacillus rhizolycopersici
GGGACTGACCCCGTAACGTGAGACAAATCAAAACACCTTCAAGAGAATCCAAAAACATCGTAAGATGTTAGGGACAACTTTGGAGGTGTTTTTGCGTTGGCAACAAGAGTAAGTTACCCAGTTGAAATCAAAATGAAGGCTATTGAGATGAGATTAGAAAATGTGCCGGTAAGGGAGGTCATGGAGCAACTTAACATAAAGAACGAGACGCAATTGAAAACTTGGATGCGCTGGTATCGAGCGGGTGAATTACACCGCCTTGAGCAGCCTGTAGGTAAGCAATACAGTTATGGTAAAGGACCGAAGTACGAATCTGAAATTGAGAGATTACAAGCAGAAAATCGTTTCCTTAAGCAACAGGTAGAAGTGCTAAAAAAGTTCAAGGAGTTGGAGAGGAGCTGTCGCCTGAAGTTGTAATTCCATGGATGGAAAGTATTCAAAGCATGGCCACGGTACAACAGGCCTGTGCGTGGATTGGCTTGCCACGGTCAACGTACTATCGCTGGAAAAAGCAAGGACTCCCTACAACGCCCGACTCGCTTGTCTCACGCGTCCAGGAGCTGTGTCAGAAGCATCGCTTTCGTTACGGGTATCGCAAGATCACCTCTGAGTTACGGCGTCATGAGACCGTCAATCACAAGCGAGTGCAGAAGATCATGCAACAGTACGGTTGGCAATGCCGAGTGAGGGTAAAGAAACGGAAGCAGACCGGACAACCTGCGCATGTAGCGGAGCATCTACTGAAACGGCAATTTCATGCAGAACAGCCTTTGAAAAAGCTAGTCACAGATATTACGTATCTACCTTTCGGGAGCACCATGATGTATTTA
>NZ_JADCNN020000049.1:0-798 GCF_014947195.2 Paenibacillus rhizolycopersici
CAAATACATCATGGTGCTGCCGTAAGGTAGATACGTAATATCTGTGACTAGCTTTTGCAAAGGCTGTTCCGCATGAAATTGCCGCTTCAGTAAATGCTCTGCTACGTGTGCAGGTTGTCCGGTTTGCTTCCGTTTCTTTACCTTCACTCGGCATTGCCAACCGTAATGTTGCATGATCTTCTGCACTCGCTTGTGATTGACGGTCTCATGACGCCGTAATTCAGAGGTGATCTTGCGATACCCGTAACGAAATCGATGCTTCTGACACAGCTCCTGGACGCGTGAGACAAGCGAGTTGGGCGTTGTAGGGAGTCCTTGCTTTTTCCAGCGATAGTACGTTGACCGCGGCAAGCCGATCCATGCACAGGCCTGTTGTACCGTGGCCATGTTTTGAATACTCTCCATCCATGGAATTACAACTTCAGGCGACAGCTCCTCTCCAACTCCTTGAACTTTTTTAGCACTTCTACCTGTTGCTTAAGGAAACGATTTTCTAATTGTAATCTCTCAATTTCAGATTCGTACTTCGGTCCTTTACCATAACTGTATTGCTTACCTACAGGCTGTTCAAGACGGTGTAATTCACCCGCTCGATACCAGCGCATCCAAGTTTTCAGTTGCGTCTCGTTCTTTATGTTAAGTTGCTCCATGACCTCCCTTACCGGCACATTTTCTAATCTCATCTCGATAGCCTTCATTTTGATATCAACTGGGTAACTTACTCTTGTTGCCAACGCAAAAAACACCTCCAAAGTTGTCCCTAACATCTTACGATGTTTTTGGATTCTCTTGAAGGTG
>NZ_JADCNN020000005.1:0-252041 GCF_014947195.2 Paenibacillus rhizolycopersici
TCCACGGCCGCGCGGCGGTAGCGCGCGGCGATGCTGGCGCCAACCGCCGCGGCGTAGATCAGCGTCGACTCGCCGGACAACATCGCTCCGCCCGGAAGCGGCTCCGTGATCCACGCCTCTGCCGGTTTCGGCATCCGCTCGTCCAGCTGCTGCTCCCAGGCTTCGCCCCAGAGCTCCAGCTGCTGGCCGATCCCCCGCAGTTCCTGGCGCACATGCCAATCGAGCTGTGCTTCGACTTGCTCCCCAAGCGCCTGCAGAAATTCGCTTTGGCGCTTCAACTTCTCCGCTTCCGTCTTTCCGCCAGCGAACCAGCCCTTCGCTTTAAAGCCCGGCGCCTGGCCTTCCAAATAGCGACCCGCAAGCTCCCGCAACTGCGGTGTCATCAACTGTGCGGTATCCAGCAGGCTGCCGATACGTTGCAGCCACTCCTGTTTCCGCGGCTCCCAAGCTTTCTCCCCAGAAGGATCAACGATCTCGAGTCTACGCAGTTCTTCCCCCATTGCCGTTACGTCCGTTTCGCCGCCAGCCTCTTCTTCTAGCTGCTCACGCCGAGATTGCTCCGACTCAGCCACGCGCGCTAAATAACCTTCAACCGACTGAGCCGCCGAAGCGTAAGCCCCGTATTCCAGCAAACCGCCTCCCCGCTCAAACAAGGCGCGGATCGCTTCCTTCAACTGCGGCAGCATATTCCCGAGAGCATCTTCCCTCTTTAATGAAATATAGAAAATTCCCTTCGCCGCGATATTCCATGCCCGGAACGCCTGGCTGACCGATTGTTGATACTCCTCGAAGGGGAGCTCCTCTTCCCGATGCTTATCGATTTGATTCACGACCATGTATACCGGTTTACCGTAATCGCTTAGCGATTTGGCAAAGCTTAAATTGGTCTCCGAAGAAACGTGGTTATAATCCATCACATAGAACACTACATCCGCTAGGTGCAGAGCAGAATGCGTGGCCATCGCATGGCCGGCGTCATTGGAGTCGACTCCAGGCGTATCTAGCAACACACCGCCGTGAGGTGGTAGCTCAATCTGGTCCCAGAGCTCTACGCGAGAGTATTCTTCGCCGTTGCGGCAATACGCCGCTACCTCCTCCACCGGCACTTCTACCTTAGCTTTGGCCAAATCGGCCGGCGTCAATAGTGCACGCGGCTCCCCTTCCCGAATGAGTACCACATTGGCGCTGGTGGGAAGCGGGCTAGCCGGCATAACCACTTTTCCGCATAAAGCGTTAATTAAACTCGACTTCCCCGCCGAGAAATGGCCGCAAAACGCCGTGACCAGCTCCCTCCGGCCCAGCTTGTCGCCAACCTCTCGCAGTTCAGCCGCCGCGGTTAGGTCACCTTCCCCGTCCACCAAGTCTCGCAATCGATGCAGCCGCTCGCGCAATGATAGCTCCGTATCCGTCATCGTTCCATCCATCCTAGTTCCTCCGTTTTCCACGCTGCGAAATCAAGTTTCATTTTAATTATTCATATTTTAACATTTCCCTGTTCGCTTGGAAACGCTCGCTTGCGGATGTTCGTCCGCGTAACGCTTCATACCAAAAAACCGCCTCCCAAGGAGGCGGTTCCGTCTATACTACAGCATTAACTAATATAAGCCAGCCTCTCGATCCGCCAGCACCTGTCCGGTGAGCGACAAATCGTAATCCCCTAATGACGACAGTACCTCGTGCAGCTCGGTCGAACCCAGCGCTTCGCGGAGCTTGGCGATCCACTCGCGGTTCTCCGGCTTATTCAGCACAACAAGGTCGACGCGTTCAAGGGTCAGCGGAATGAAATCAAGTCCGGCGATCCGAGCCGGCCGTTCGCTGCCGACGCCAACGTCCGCCTGGCCAAGGGCAATCCGCCCGCCAAGCCCCATATGCGAAGATTCCTCCTGGGCGTAGCCGGTGACGGTCGCAGGAGCGATTCCATGCTTGCGCAGCTGTTCATCCAGCAATACCCGGGCTCCCGAACCCTTCTCCCGGTTAATCAGCTTAATCCCGGGCCGCGTTAAATCCTCCCAGGATTGGATCCTAAGCGGATTACCTTGCTTGACGTAAAAACCTGCCCGGCGCGTCGCAAAATTCAATACCAAATAAGGGAGGGATATGAACAGCTTGCGGATATACGGCAAATTGTACTCCCCGGTGTCTCCATCGTACAGATGCGTGCTGACGATATCCGCCGCACCGTTATACATGGCCACTAAGCTGTCCATACTGCTGGCAAAGGAACGCAGCGGACGGTATGCGCGAACTTTAGATTCCAACGCTTTGGCCAGCAGGTCGAGCCCCGGATCCTGCCCGGTAATGACCAACGTCCTTGCCCCATCCCGCACTTCTCCGCCGTCGGCATCCGGTCGGGTCGGTACGGTATAGGGAACCTGAAATACCGGCATGGCGGTGGCAGCGGACGACCCGGCCCCGCTTCTGGCTTTGTGCTTATACGCCTCCAAGTCAGTGGAGTCCACTCTCATCTGTTTGCCGACCCGGTATGCGGGAAGCTCCCCTTTTTTGATCAAATCATATACGGTTAACTTAGACACCTTTAACAGCTTGGCGATTTCTTCGGCTGTATACGAGATCGGTTCAGTCATAACTTACTCCTCATCTGTTCCACCATCGTTCTTGCAACTAGACTCATCTTACCGGGGATTCCCCTTTTTTTCAATGAAAACTCCCCCATGGATCTATGCAGATCGTTATGTTTCGTATAATCTAGTTATAATTAGATATAACCAAGGAGGGAATACCTATGCACAAATGGATGAAGCTGCCCTTTTTGGCGGTACTCACCGTCCTTATCCTGCTCCTATCCGCCGGATGCGGCAGCAATTCGGCTTCGCCCAACAAGGCTCCTTCCGTCAGTGCCGAAGGTAGCAACGTGGCCAACAACTCACCAACATCGGTTGAGGACAAGTCCAAACCGGCTGAGCAGGTCGAACTGCTCGTCTCTGCCGCTGCCAGCTTAACCGAAAGCCTTGATCAAATCAAGAGTGTATACGAAGCCGAGCACAGCCATGTGAAGCTTACTTTTAACTACGCCGCCTCCGGAACGCTTCAACAGCAAATCGAACAAGGAGCCCCGGCTGATCTGTTCCTGTCCGCCGGGACCAAGCAGATGAATGCTTTGATCGAAAAAGGCCTAATGGATGACCGTCTAACAACCAACCTATTGACCAATGAACTTGTGCTGGTTGTTCCTCAGGATGGCTCCGTACAAATTGAAAAAATGGAAGATCTAGCAAAACTCGGCGATATCGCCATCGGCACCCCTGAATCCGTTCCGGCCGGGAAATACGCGCAACAGACTCTTAATTACCATAAACTTTGGGATTCATTGCAATCCAAGCTTGTGTTGACCAAGGACGTCAAACAAGTCTTATCCTATGTGGAAACCGGCAACGTCGACGCCGGATTCGTTTACAAAACCGACGCTGCCCTTTCGGATAAGGTGAAGGTGGCGCTAAGCGCAGAAGCCGAAAGCCATGAACCGATTGAATATCCGATCGGTGTCCTCAAGGACAGTGGTCATCCGGATGAAGCCAAAGCACTTTACGACTTCTTATTAAGCGACCCCGCCCGGCAAGTGTTTAGCACATACGGGTTTACCCCAGCGGAGTAATCGCCTATGAACGCAATAGGGATTCCGGAAACCTTCCTGGAGCCGGTTGGATTATCATTGCAAGTGTCTATAGCTGCCACGGTCATCGCCTTTTTGACTGGCCTTTTAATGGCATGGCGCATGTCCACCGCCGCCTTCTACGGGAAAACGCTGGTGGAAACCATCTTTCTTCTTCCGCTCGTCCTGCCGCCTAGCGTTGTCGGTTTTATATTGCTCGTGATGCTGGGCAAGAACAGCTGGATCGGGCAAGCCGCGGAATCTCTGTTGCACTTGAGCTTCGTGTTCCAGCCGCTCGGTGCAGTGATCGCTGCAGCCGTCGTCAGCTTTCCGCTAATTTATCAGTCGCTGAAGTCCGGCTTTCAAGCGGTGGATCAAGAACTGAAAGACGCCGCTCGTTCGCAGGGAGCCCGGGAATGGCAAGTGCTTGCCTATATTGTGCTGCCCCTCGCCTCCCGTTCACTGCAATCGGCGTTTATACTCGGGTTCGCCCGCGCGCTCGGCGAATTTGGAGCGACGATGATGATCGCCGGCAACATCCCCGGCCGGACCCAAACGATCCCAACGGCGATCTTTTTTGCCGTAGACGGCGGAAACCTGTCGCTGGCTTGGGCCCTGACGGGCTGCACCATCCTGTTGTCCTTCGGCCTGCTATGGATCTCCTCCCGCCTTAAAACCGAATAGACGAGCCAAGGCTCCTTGGTTGCAGAACGACAAAAATCCCCTGCGGTCTGGCGTGTTCATAACACGTCCTCCCGAGGGGATTTCTTATCTATTCTTCGTTTCGAGCAACTTCATCGCTCGATTTAACTAACGACATCCGCCGTTTCTGTTGGAAGCAAGATTTCAAAGACTTTGCCGTGCTGTAATATCGTGATGCCTCTGGTCTTATCCTTCATCACAACGACTTCCGGTTTAACGGACATCCGTTCCAAATAATGCTCAGGTACCTCGCCGGAATCGCTGACAACCAAGCCTTCAACCTCACGCTCGTCGTTTTCGCCTAGCTTCAAATCGATCACTTGCTCAAACACGTCCGAGAACTGTTCAAAGTTATCGGTATACACAGAAATGCATCTCATGGGGTCTCTCATCCTCACCTATGGGTTATCTTTTTTTGCCGCATTTTTCTTATTTTTTCTGTTTTGCGGCGTTTTCATACGTTTCTTGCCCTCCCGGCATACGTCAAGCAGCGGGCAGACTTCACATTTCGGGTTCTGCGCCTTGCAGTGGTACCTACCGAAGAAGATCAAGCGATGGTGGGTTAATGTCCATTCATCCCTCGGGACCCGCTTCATCAGTTTCTTCTCCACTTCAAGAACGGAGTCGTTCCATCCAGCCAAACCTAGTCGTTTACTGACACGCTCCACATGCGTATCTACGGCAATGGCCGGAACGTCAAAGGCGTTCGATACGACGACGTTTGCCGTTTTTCGCCCCACACCAGGAAGCTCAACCAATTGTTCATGTTCCCGCGGAACCTCACCGCCGTAACGCTCCAGCAAAATATGACACAGGTTTTGAATATGCTTGGCTTTACTGCGGAACAAGCCGATTTTCCGGATATCCTGTTCCAACTCTTCTAACGGAACCGAAACATAATCCTCGGGCGTTTTATACTTTTGAAACAAATCGGCCGTGACTTTATTCACGGTTGCGTCGGTGCATTGCGCGGACAGGAGCACAGCAATCGTAAGTTCAAAGGCATTCTCGTGGTTCAACTCGCAACGCGCATCCGGAAACATGGCACCGATGGTGTCTAAAATATGGCGGACGTCAGCCGCGTTCATGTCTCCACTCCTTTCCTGGAGGCCCGGCTGGCAGCTCGGATTAATCCGCGAAAAAACCGCCTTGATCCGGGAAACATCCCGCATCAAGACGGTTGATCTCACGAAAAATGATTATTGTTTTTCGATTTCAACCAGCTTGTCTCCGTTGAAATACAAAACAATTTTATCATTATTCTGGAGGGATTGCACGGATATTGTCGTGTCGCCTTGGTGAATATAGGTGTCTGCCGTTACGGCAAAACGATAATTGTTGTCCGACGTACTGGATCGCAAGACGATAATTTCTTTGGCAACCCCATCATAACGGGAAAACTTGCGTTCCTGCGGGGTTAATACTTTGATCACGACCGCGCCATTCGTGTCCTTACGTACTTCAACATGATCGCTGGTCGTGAGCGAAGTTGTGCTCGTGCTGATCTCGGTACCCCGTTGAACTTTCACGCCGCTTGCCAGGGAGTAGGTCTCCACGTTGCCGGCAAAAGACTTCACCGTTAACGACGAACCATCGACGCTTTGAACCTTACCTAAGGTCAGCTTCACGACTTGCAGCGAGACAGCCGTTTGTCCATTAAACGTAACGTTGATCGTTTGTCCTACCTTCAGATCGCTGACTTTGATCGCTCCGCCGTTTTCGCCGAGCAATACAGCCTGATCGACATAGAACTCGCTAGTCACCCCGTTCGCCGTTGCCCGAATGCGGCTGTTCGCCGTATTTATCGAAGCGACTTCGAATTGAATAGAGCTCTTCACTGCTAAGGTTTGCAAGGCATCCTGGTTTGCCGTCAACATCGCGGTTACTGGGTCCCCAGCCTTGATATCGGCCAACGTTGCACTTGCTTTGCCATAAATGCTGATCGACGGCGTTGTTCCTTGATAAGGGATTTCCACGGTTTTTCCGTTGCCCAGCAAGATCGTGATCTTCTTCGTCGAAGTATTGGCCGAAACGTAAGTGCCCTCGTATTTGTACGTCACTTCCACGTTCACCACACGCGAACCAACGACCGTCAGATCAACTCTACGACCTTTGGACAGCAATGCTTCCAGACCGGACAAGGTTGGCGTTGTCGTGTTATAGGTGTATTTCGTTTTGTCATCGATTACGAATACATACGGTTTTTCCGCGGCATCCATCACAGTGAGCGCCTTCGTTTTCGCATCATAGTTGATGACGGAAGCGTTCGCCAGCTGTTCGGACTGCCGTCCGGTGACAACGATCTTCGTGACTTCGTCATCCGGGTTCAGGGTCATTTCGACTTTGTCCCCGCCTTTTGTGTCGGTAATGAGATCGTCCAGGCCCGCATCCACGATCCCGTTAATTTGCACGGTAACGTTCTTCGCTAGCCGTTTAATTTCGTCGCGTCCTCCCGCATTCGTATAGCTGAGCAGCGTATCGCCTACGAGATCCAGCAAGGTACCGGTTACCGTACGTTCCGTTGCCTGGGTGACTTCAAGGGATGTCAAGACACTATCCTTCACCGTATAGGTCACGGATGCCCCTGTATTCACTTCGCCCATCGTATTGAGTCTTTGGTTTTGGTACAGCAAAATCGTATTGTTATCAAATTTATACGTCTCTTCCGCCCCATTGGCGGCTTTGATCGTTACGGTTTTCGCGGTCAGATCCACCTTCGACACCGTACCGCTGCTTGTCTTATCCACCAACGCCGATTTCACCTGAACGATCACCGGCTTCTTCTCTGCCGTGAACGTTTCACGCTGTACAACTACGGTGCTCTCAGACGTCAGGTCGCTTGCTTTGATGGCATTGCCGTTTTGGTCAAGGAAACTGGTATTTGCGTCATAGGTATAAGTCACCGAATCATTATTCACCAACAGAAGCAAACGGTTATTTGTTAGCACCCGAAGCAGAGTTCCTTCGACACTCTCCAACTGCTGGTTCGCATCCGTCACTTCCACATAAGCAGCCGAGCCCACTTTATCTACTACTAGCAATTTGGTGTACAGCTTCAAAGCACTTTGGGTCGTTCTCACTTCGGAATCCTTCGTAAAATAGACAGAACGATTGTCCAGCGAAAAGCTTCTCATTTGACCGTTCGTATACAAAGTCAGCTTGCTGTCGGTCAGTTGGGTTACGATCCCCTCATAGACGTTAGCGTAACCCGGGTTCACGTATTCGCCGCCACGGCTGAAGAAGGTAGCGAGCTGAGCGCGGGTGACTTTGCCGAGCGGATCAAAACGGTTGCCTTCCACCCCTTTGGTCAGATTCAACTGAACCGCAACATTGACATAGCCGCGCGCGTTCGCGGAGATGCTCGATTGATCGGCGAAGCCGGTTGACATCGCAGCCGATGCTTTGGCTTCCGCATCTTTGCCCAGAGAACGTACTAGAATTTTGGCAATCCATTCCCGCGAGGCTTTCTTCTCGCCCCAGGATTCGCCTTCTTTTGTGACAGCAACCTCTTCATTTTTGTCAATCAATTTCTTGGATAGTGCCAGCTCCAAATAAGGTTTAAAATAATTGCCGACCTTAAGATCTGCCGGAGCGGTAGACCCGCTGCCTAACTGAGAATCCAGGTTCATAAACCGGACAGCCATCGTAATGGCTTCCTGTTGAGTTACGCTATCGCCTGGCCGGAATTTGCCGGCATCGCCGAGAAGAATGCCCTCAGACGCCAGTTTGTATATATGTTTCTCCGCCCAGAATCCGTTCTGTACGTCACTGAACAAAGATACAGCAGCGACGTTTTGCGAGGTGTTGACCGTTGTCGTTTCTTCGGCAAATGCCGCCGTAGTTCCGCCCAAACACATGGCCGTAACCAGCATGGCGGAAACTGCTCTTTGGGTACTGCGTGTAAACGTGCGTTTATAGGATGCCATCAAATTCTTCCTTTCTACAAAAAAGATCTCTCTACCCATTCGACGGCGGACAGGTGAGTTCCTCCCCGAATCCTTAATTTCTTGACAACGGATGCGTCAGTTCGACATGTCCCATCAACGTATCGACGGGAGTTCCATCCACCAGGACATCGATCGCCTGAACCTCATCGAATTGGAACAAGGTGTTTTTTAACGCATCGAGAGCCAGCGCCTCCCCGCCCGCACCAAGGCGCGCTTCATCGGGCAGCGCCAAGTCGACGGTTACGGTTCCGTCTTTGAAAACGGCGGAATGAAACTCGACTTTTCCCCACAGCGAGAACTGTTTGGTATCGCTCGGGATTTGCAACGCCTTGAGGGCCGCCAAATATTTATCAGCTTCTGCCTGATAGGTGATTTCACGGCTATCTTGGGTTAACTCCAGCATCTGATCATCGGTAAAATACGTTTCGATCTTTTTCGTGATCTGCTGTGGCTGGTTCGCCCCACCTGCTCCTTGCGACGAATCTGTATTCTGCGGCGAAGCCGTGTTCGGAGCCTGTACGTTCTCCTGGTTTGTCTCAGCGTTTCCCGCTCCCGCGTTAGGAGCCGATTGCGGTTTTTGCCCACAGCCGCTGCTCAAGGCGAGCAGAAGAACCAAAACTCCCATGAGGTAACTTTTTCTGATCATGGTTACTTCCTCCTTCGCCCGGCGATCACTGAAGGCCGAGATATTCTTTGATGCCGTCCGCGATGCCTTGGGCGACTTTGCTGCGGTATTCGTCCGTTGCTAGCAACGCATCATCGTTTTTGTTACTTAAGTACCCGCATTCGAGCAGCACGGCCGGCATGGTGGTTTCCCGGGTCACATGCAAGCTTTGCGTACGGACCTTGCGATCGGCCAAACCGGAGGCTTGGACCAGATGCTTATGCATAACCTTAGCCAAATCCTGGCTTGCAGCCCGAGTATAATAGGTCTCTACGCCGCTGGCCGAGGCGGAACCCGAATTTGCGTGTACGGATATAAAAATGTCCGCACCTACGTTTTCGGCAATTTTTACCCGGTCCGGCAAGGTCGGATAAGTATCGCTTTCGCGCGTCAGCACTAAGTTGATGTTAGGATCGTTCTGCAGCAGCTTCTGCACTTTCAGAACCACGGCAAGGTTAAAGTCCTTCTCCTTCTTCTTCGTGACGCTGATCGCCCCTGGATCGCTTCCTCCATGACCGGCGTCCAGCACAACCGTCTTCTTCCCATCGCCGCCGGAGTTTCCTCCTTGGCTAGGATCCATATTCAAGTTAACGAAGATCAATCCGTCGTTATCGTTAACCAATTCATAATTTACCTTATGGTTCAAATCCAGTACGATTCGTACGGTCGATGGATTACTGCTAAACAGCGCGTATCTGACTTTGGAAACATCGGGATAATCCGTTACTTCAATGGCTCCACTTTTGTTAACGTCAAGAGGCGCTCCATTAGCCAATGTTTCAGCAAATTGCGTTTGCGGAAGATCGATCACTAACCGTTCCGGACCGCTCATTGTAAAAATGCTCGGCGTCACGTTCTTATCAACCGCAATCATCAGGCTATTGTTGCTGAACCCGATCCCCGTAACCTTCGCTAACTCGGCGGGATCGACCGGAGGCACAACCGTGCCCGGTTGCTGTCCGTCCGTTCCTGTACCGCTGTCGGTGCCAGATCCAGCATTTCCGGCATTTCCGCTTCCGCTCCCGGAACTTGACGATGTTAAGTAAGCAGATTTAGCTGCGTTGTCCCAAGACACCTTCAGCCCCATCTGCTCTCCGACAAAACGCATCGGAACGAGCGTCGTGTCCTCGGCAAGCTTAGGTGCGATAGGCAGCTTAACTTCACTTCCATTGACGGAAGCGGTTGTTTTATTGACGTTGAGAATAAGCGTTGTACCCGATTGCTTTATGGTTACCGTGCTCGTCTTTTTCTCATAGTTGACGTCAAAACCCAGCTCCTCCGCGACGACACGAATTGGAATCATCACATTTCCATTCACATTTTGGACTTGTCCGTTTTCGGGTAAAGCGAGCGCTTTCCCATCCAGATAAATACTCGTACTGCCAGGCGCTGCTTGTCCTGTCTGCGCCATCACCATCAGCAGCATCCAGGCGAACACGAGCGCCGCCAAACCTTTTTTCTTCATCCGTCACCCCTACCATCCTAGAATTTTTGCCTCATGATGACCGATGAGTTTTCTTTATTGCGCTTCGACATCACCAGACGACATATTAGACGCCAAAAGCCATGGAAAGTTGCGAAAAAATGGCATTTTTCTGCTTAACATTTGCCAGAGCTTCCTACGAAAATCCTGACTTTCCTAAAAGCGGAAGTGGGCCTCGATCACACGCACAAAAGAACCCGACAGATCCTTGACTCTCGATCGATCGGGCTAATTTCGTCGGCTAACGGACTTCAGGGCCGTTATTTGCGATGAATTCGGTTAACTCATTATGTAACGGACTGAGATGACCTTATTAGCCGGATTCTAAACCGGATAGGTACAAAAAGGTCAAAATAGCGCCGTTGGAGTCCGTTACGTTGGGAAAACCTCGGGAAATGGCGGAATAACGGCCCTCCGGTCCGTTACAAACTCCCGCTGCGCGCTCTTTGATCATTATCCCGTTAACTCAGGTTCAACCGAGTTGACGGGCTCCTTCCCTCCATACCGCCTGTAGCAGTCAGATAGAGTGCCCCAACGCAAAAAAAAGAGCGCTTAAGGCCAGAGGGTGAAATGATTCTGAAGAAACGATAGTGGTCGCCTTTGCGAACGGATTTCTACAACTCCTGAATCTACAGAATCAAGAAATCCGCGAGCAACAGCGATCGTAAGAACATTTCACACGGCGGCCTTCCCGCGCTCTTCTATTCAGTTACTCGGCAAATCGAGTCCAACAGATTTGCCAAACATCCCTCCTCCCCCACGGCGAACGGAGCAGCCGGCGGGAGTGCCCCTACGCAAAAGAAGAGCGCTAAAGGCCAGAGGGTGAAATGATTCTGAAGAAACGATAGTGGTCGCCTTTGCGAACGGATTTCTACAACTCCTGAATCAACAGAATCAAGAAATCCGCGAGCAACAGCGATCGTAAGAACATTTCACACGGCGGCCTTCCCGCGCCCTTCTATTCAGTTACTCGGCAAATCGAGTCCAACAGATTTGCCAAACATTCCTCCTCCCCCACGGCGAACGGAGCAGCCGGCGGGAGTGCCCCAACGCAAAAGAAGAGCGCTAAAGGCCAGAGGGTGAAATGATTCTGAAGAAACGATAGTGGTCGCCTTTGCGAACGGATTTCTACAACTCCTGAATCTACAGAATCAAGAAATCCGCGAGCAACAGCGATCGTAAGAACATTTCACATGGCGGCCTTCCCGCGCTCTTCTATTCAGTTACTCGGCAGCAACACAGCTTTCTACCGGCTCATCGGATGCTCCAGATCGACGTGGCCCATCAACGAGTCGACCTGCGCCCCGTCCAAAGTCAACTCGATTTGCTTGACTTCGTCAAATTGGAACATCGTATTCTTCAGCGCCTCGAGGGCCAGAGATTCCCCGCCTGCGCCGAGGCGAGCTTCGTCCGGCAGGCTGATATCGAGATTTAATTGTCCGCTCGTCTCATCAAACTTCACCGTGTTCAGGACCACCATCTCCCAGAGAGACAGAAGACCATCATCCGCCGTTTGCAGCGCCTCAAAGGCGCTTTCGTATTTGCTCCGATCCGCTGTAAATTCGATCTCGCGAGATTTTGGCTTCAAGTCCATTAGGTCATCGTCGGTATAATAAACTTGTATGGTCAACTTCTCCACCTCCGCCTCTGGCGCATCGGCGTTTGCAGCACTCGTCTCATCAGTACCGCTTCCACTCTGTTGAACCTCCTGTAGCTCGGTTCCCTGCGCACCGCTGCTCATTGCAGCGTCCACTTCATTCCCGTTATCCGGAGGCGAAGCCACCGGCTTGTTCCCGCATCCTGCGGCAACCCCCAACATGGCGACCATCGCCAGTAAAATCGCTATTTTTCTCATGCCGCTTGCCCCCTTGTCGATTCGGCCTCTTTCGTCTGTCATAGGCCCAGATATTCTTTAATACCCGCGACGACGCCCTCTGCAACGCGTTGTTGGAATTCCTCGGTATACATCAGGCCTGCGTCGGTCTTGTTGCTAAGATATCCAACCTCAAGCAGGACCGCCGGCATTTTTGTTTCTCGGGTGACATGCAGACTGCTCTTTCTGACGCCCCGGTCGGATAGGCCCGTCGCGTTAACCAAATGCCGATGCATAACGTTGGCAAGCGGAATGCTCTCGTCCCGGGTATAATACGTTTCCGAACCGCTCGGGTTACTTGGGGGATCAATGCTGTTTCCATGGATAGAGACGAACACCGAGGCCCCGATGTCATTGGCGACCTTTACTCGATCCTGCAGCGACATCGTAACATCCGTCGTACGAGTCATCACCACATCCAGATTCGCTTCCTGCCGAAGCAGTGCCTCGACTTTTAACGCTACGCCAAGGGTGAATTCCTTCTCCTGTTTCTTGGTCACGCTGATGGCTCCAGGCTGGCTCCCGCCATGACCCGCGTCGATCACGACAACCGGTTTGCCGGTCCCGCCTATCCCGATGCCTGGAACAGTGACCCCTGACGTCAAGTCAACGGTTACAAGACCATCGTCCAGATTGGTTACCTTGAACTCTACGTTCCGGTTCAAGTCAATTACGATCCGTATCGTAGACGGTGCCGTACTGAACAGAGAGTAACGGATTTGAGATACGTCCGGATAATCGCTAACCGCAATTTGACCTTTCCGACTGACGTCGAGCGGTTGAACTTCCCCAAAAGTAGGAGCAAAATCAGCGTTTGGAATGTCGACAACGATCCGATCAGGACCGCTCATTTTAAATACGTTAGGAGTTACGCTGCCGGATACGGCAAACATCAAGCGGTTTTCGCTAAAGCTGATGCCCTGGATCAACGCATTTGGGACCTCAGCCTGGTTCCCGGTTGGATTCCCCGGAACGTATGTATCGTCATCCCCTGCCACCGGCTGCCCTGACGGAACGGAGACTGGGGTTTCCTGATCAGGTGACTGACTTCCCGTGCCAGGAACAACACCACCAGCAGAACCTCCTGCCGGACTGGTTAAGTAAGCGGACTTGGTTGCATTGTCCCAACTGACCTGCATGCCCATCTGCTCTCCGACAAAGCGCAGCGGTACGAGCGTAGAGTCCCCCTGCAGATAGGGGGCACTATTCAGCTTAACCGTCTGGCCGTCGACGGAAGCCGCATTTTTGCCTAATGTGAGCTTGAGTTCCGTCCCCTCCTGCGAGATGGTAATCGTCCCGCTCTTCTTCTCCCAGGCGACTTGGTAACCCAACCCCTCAGCAACCACTCGCAGCGGCACCATCACATTGCCTCCCACGATGCCGGCCTGAGCGCCTGCAGGCTGCTGCAATTCTTGGCCGTCCAATACAATATGCGTCTCGGAGGTTCCCGATGAGGCCGCGTAGGCGTCTTTCGCCAAACCCGGGAAAACCAGTAAGCCAACCAACATAAACATGATCAAGCCGAGTTTCTTCATTCGTTAATCCCTACCCCACCCTCGTATTTTGCCGAATCTAGAACTTCATTGGCGGATGCGTCCCTCATAGCAGTCCAGCGACTCTTATGTAAACGCCAACATTCCCAGAACGTTGCTAATTACTTCCATAATATCAGAAAAACCGCGGCCCTGATAGACTCATATTTTCATAGATTGACAAAAAAAAGCCCCAACTGCTCATCGCAGCCGGGACTTCTCGCCAAACTCAGACGGTTTAAGCCATGTTCGCAAACTTTTTCTTCTCGTATGCCGCAATCAAATCCTCATGCTGGAGCGTTAAACCGATGTCATCCAAACCTTGCAGCAAAAATTGGCGGCGATGCTCATCCAGATCAAAACTCAATTTCAAGCCGTACTCGTCGAGGATCGTTTTTTGCTCCAGATCGACCGTTAACTTGTAGCCTTCATGAGTTGCCGTGCGCTGAAACAATTCCTCAACCTGTTCTTCCGACAACTTGATGGGCAAAATGCCGTTCTTAAAGCAGTTGTTGTAGAAAATATCCGCAAAGGACGGCGCGATCACACAGCGGAACCCATAGTCCAGGATCGCCCACGGGGCATGCTCCCGCGAGGAGCCGCACCCGAAGTTGACACGCGAGATGAGCACGGATGCGCCTTCGTAACGCGGTTTGTTCAATTCGAACTCGGGATTAACGTTTCCTTCCGTGTCGAAACGCCATTCGTAGAAGAGAAATTGGCCAAATCCAGACCGTTCAATCCGTTTCAAAAATTGCTTCGGTATAATTGCATCGGTATCCACGTTCACGCGATCCACCGGACCTACGACACCGGTATGTTTCACAAATGCTTCCATCGTCGATTCTCCCCTTTTCCTTGATTAGCTCAGGACTTCGCTTTTGATTTCCCAGTCACGTACGTCAACGAAATGACCTTTGATCGCCGCCGCTGCCGCCATGGCTGGAGAAACCAGATGCGTTCTGCCGCCGCGCCCTTGCCGTCCTTCAAAGTTACGGTTGGAGGTGGAGGCGCACCGTTGTCCCGGCTGCAGGACGTCGGGATTCATCGCGAGGCACATGCTGCAGCCTGCATCACGCCATTCGAAGCCCGCTTCTACGAACACCTTGTCGAGGCCTTCTTGTTCGGCTTGCAGCTTCACGCGGCCCGAACCTGGAACGACAATCGCCGTTACCTTATCCGAGACCTTGTAGCCTTTAGCGACTTCCGCCGCCGCACGCAGGTCTTCGATCCGGCCGTTCGTACAGGAACCGATAAAGACATAGTCAATGGCGATATCCGTCATCGGCGTACCTGGCGTCAAGCCCATATATTCTACCGCTTTCTCAGCGGCCTTCCGTTCATTGTCTGTCGCGAAGTCGGCCGGGTTCGGCACTGTACCGTTAATCCCCGTCCCCATCCCCGGGCTCGTTCCCCAAGTGACTTGCGGAATCAGCGAATCGACGTCAAATTCTGCGACGCGGTCATAAACCGCTCCTTCATCGGTAGCAAGGTTCTTCCATTCGGCTACCGCCTGTTCGAACGCCGCGCCTTGAGGAACGTGCTCGCGGCCGCGCAAATAGTTAAACGTTGTATCGTCCGGTGCGATCAAGCCTGCTCTTGCCCCAGCTTCAATCGACATGTTACAAACCGTCATCCGCTCTTCCATCGACAATTCGCGGATTGCTTCACCCGTATACTCGATGACATAACCCGTAGCGAAGTCCGTGCCATATTTCGCAATTACGCCGAGAATCATATCCTTCGCGGTCACGCCCGGTTTGCGTTTGCCGACAAAACGAACTTCCAGCGTTTTCGCTTTGGCTTGTTGGAGACATTGCGTGGCCAATACGTGCTCCACTTCACTCGTACCAATCCCGAAAGCAAGCGCGCCGAATGCGCCGTGCGTGGACGTATGGCTGTCACCGCAAACGATTGTTTTGCCGGGATGTGTCAGCCCTAACTCCGGACCCATGACGTGGACAACGCCTTGATCGATCGTGTCAAGATCATACAAAGTAACGCCGAAATCACGACAGTTCTGGGACAGCGTGTCAATTTGCTGTTTGGAAATCGGATCGGAAATGTTAAAGCGATCTTTGGTTGGAACGTTATGGTCCATCGTAGCGAAAGTCAATTCCGGACGGCGTACCTTGCGGCCGCTGAGACGAAGTCCTTCAAATGCCTGCGGAGAAGTTACCTCGTGTACGAGGTGCAAGTCGATATAAAGAATGCTAGGTTTGCCTTCCTCTTGATGAATTACGTGGTTATCCCAAATTTTCTCATACATTGTCTTTTTGCTGCTCATGTTCATTCACCCCACACAAGGATTCGTACCAATGATCAAGACGTAAGCACGTCGCGTTGACCGCCCCTGTCGCCTTGAATGTTGAAATCAATATAACATGATCGCGTTAATTGTTCCAAGATATAATATCTATAAATGTAATAGGTTTAACTTATAAGCAGTGCAAAAAACAAGGGGGACCAGTCATTTTACCAATCCTCCCCGCAGGGCCATCACGACGACCTTCGTTCGATCCTCGCACCCGAACTTCTGCAAGATCCGATGAACATGGGATTTCACCGTTCCTTCAGTAATAAACAACTTCGCCGCAATTTGCTCGTTGCGAAGGCCGTAAGCCAACTCCTGCAGAATCTCTTGCTCGCGTTCGGTCAGCGGTTCCAGCAACTTTAGAGTCTGTGCGTTGGCAGGAGCTAGCGGCGGTGCGGAAGTAATAGCTTCCTGCAGGGCCCCGGAGGCCAATTTCGTTCTGTAGATAGCTTCTCCGCGATGAGCGGAACGAATCGCTTCGATCATGTCGTTTGCTTCCGCATCCTTCAATAGATAGCCGACAGCGCCAGCACGAATTCCTTCCAATACGTAGTCCTGATCGTCAAAAGTCGTCAAAATGACGATTTTAACTCCCGTTTGCCGCTCCATAATACGCCTCGTTGCTTCGATACCGTTCATGAAAGGCATCTGCACGTCCATCAGAATGACGTCCGGATGCAGCTCCTCTGCCAGCTTAACCGCATCCCCTCCGTTTCCGGCTTCACCTACCAACTGCATATCGGACTGTAAACCAAGAATATAGCCGAAGCCCTGACGAATCAGGTTCTGATCGTCTACGAGCATTACTTTAATTCGGTTCGACTCTGGCACGGGAACCCTCCTTATCTTCCGTTTTGCTAATGCTCCTGTCTAATTGTCCAAGAGACTCCGGGAGCTTGGTGACAATCTCCAAGCCGTTTAATTCCCGCGCCATGAACTGTAAACTTCCGCCCTTCTCTTCCACGCGAGTCCTCATCGTTTTGAGCCCAAATCCTTCGGAGATGGCCTGGCCGGCTTGCAACTTGCCGTTATCCCGAATGTTCATCACGATATTGCGGTTATCCCGCCGCAGGTTTACCTCCACCTCGGTTGCTTGCGCATGGCGCACGACGTTGGTAATGGCCTCCTGCAATATTTTAAACAGTATTCCGTATATGCCGTCCCCCAGTTCCCCGTCCGGCAACTCGTCATGCACGACGTAACGAATGCCCGTCGATGCTTCCATTCGAGATAGCAGGGCATTCAAAGCGGCTTTGCCCGATATCGAGGGATCGTCCGCCAACTCGTGCACAGAGTTACGGATGTCCTGAAGGCCCTGCCTCGCTACGGCCAACATCTCATCAATGGTATGCTCCGTCAGGCCGGGATCTTGCCGGACCATGTACCGCAGCGCCTGGAGTTGGACGATCAAGGACGTGAGGCTATGTCCTACAGAATCATGAATATCCCTCGCAATGCGCGTGCGTTCCTCCAGAACCGCAAAACGCATGGACATCGCGGACGCCTCCTGAAGTTCATCGTAGGCCTTCCGCAACTCTGCCAAATGGCGGAGGTTTTGCTCATGCATCTCTTTACGCATCATGCGCCTGCGAATGACGGAGTACAGCACGATCGCTAACGAAATGTAGGTGACGATACCGGTAAGGTTCAAGGCACCGAAGCGAATGAAAAGGACAGCCGTAATCAGCAGCGTCAAGAGTGCCGGCCATAATGGTTTTGGCAAAATCAAACGCAGCAGCGCATAAAAAGCGATGAAGATGAAGAAATAAACAAGCTCTCGGTCATGATACCAATAAAGATTGACACCGGTTATGCCCAGGAGCAGACCGAAAGCCACCCATGCATGCTTGGGGTCCCACTTTGATTTTGGAATGAACAGAATGCAGATATAAAGGAGCCAAATGAGCCCATTTAATGCAACTTGAGATGTGGAGCCTGCAAACAGACCCACCGAATACATGGAATACAGGATTACTATTCCAATGACGGCAGGACGGAGATTCGAAGCGTATTTTCCCATGGACATAAATGCATGACCTCCAAACGTTGGCTGCCTCAACTTTAGCATAACCCCTCTCTATCTCGGGATAGAGATTCGACGGCGATAATTCAACCTCGAGGCAGTCGTCTGATGAGGGCGATACGCGGTACGATAAGTCCATCACAACGAAGGAGGTTCTTCATCTTGGGACAAATCGTCACTACATTGATCGCTTTGTTTATCGTTTACCGCATCTATCTTCGCGTCCGCCGCAGTATCGGCTGGCAGCAGTTGAAGCCCCGAAAGCTCTTGTACTCCACCGTATTTCTTACAATTATCGGGTTCTTATTCTTGTTTGCAGGCGGCCTCAGCGTCGCGAGTGTGCTTTCGGATCTCGCAGGCGCATGCATCGGCGGCTTGCTCGCGTATTATAGCTCGGCCACAACTCGGTTTCAACAGCGTGATGGAACCCTCTATTACAATAGCAGTCTTTGGATCAGTTTTACGGTTATGGCTTTATTTTTCGGTAGATTAGCCTATCGATTCTACATGCTCTTCTTTGTTAACGGCGACCACGTGAAAAGCATGGAGGCACTGACTTCGATCGGCAGCTCGCCATCCCCGTGGATGTCAGGCCTCATGTTAATTATGTTCGTGTATTATATCGTTTATAATATCTCTCTGCTGACTAGAAAACACAAACACGTCGAGCTGAACACCGTTTAGTTCATTGCCTGAACGATAACGATCAGCACCGGAAGCGTCAGAAAGGAAGCGAGCGTTGTCCATACGATGCACTTCGACACCAGCCCGAGGGCGGCGTCAAACCGTTCAGCCAGCACAACGGCATTTACCGCGACCGGCATCGAGGCTTGAATAAACAGGACCGAGAACAGGACGCCGGAGATCCCAAGCAGCTTCAAAGCCGTGAAGGCCAACAACGGAGCCAGAAGCAGGCGGATTACCGTACCTGTCCAAAATGCGGCTGGCCTCACCCGCGTCGCCTCCGGTCGCCCTACCTTCACCATTTGTGCACCCAATATCGTTAGCACCACAGGCGAGTACGCGTCAGCTACCATCGAGATCCCCTGCTCCAAACCGGTGGAGAGGTGAAACCCGAATATTTTCAGAAATACAGCCAGAGCCGCCGCATAGACCGCCGGGAGAGCAAACACGGATTTCACCGCACTTTTGACGGAAAACTGGGATCGTGCCGCGAAATAGACCCCAACTGTATTCACAATGATCATTTGCGTGATCACATACACCGAGGCCTTATCCAGGCCCAATTGACCGAATGCCAGAAGCACGAGCGGCAACCCATAGTTCGCGCTATTCGTGAGAGTGGAGATCAAAGTCAAACCGGCCGTCTCCGCCGAATCCATTCGGGTGATCATCCCCGCAACTTTAGCTACCCCCCACATCAGCAGCAGATTTACGAGGGCGAAGCCAATTGTGTTGTACAGTTCATCCATCGATATTCGGGCGTTCCGCAGCGTGTCGAAGATGATAGCCGGACTAAGCACGTACAAATATAACGTTAACAAATGTTTCGTGTCCCAGGCGCGGAACCGGGCCAGCAGCGCCCCGAAGGCAACCGGAACCGACAGCGGCACGATAACGCCAAGCAGCGTCGAACCAACCGTTTGGAGCATGACGGCACCCCCCCACTTTGAATTGCCACCTATTTTAACGTCCGGATGAAGCCATCGTCCAAGACTAGAAACCAATATCGTTAATAGTTAACGCCTATACCCCATCCCCAAATGGATTCCGCAATAAAAAAGAGCAATCCGGCCGAGTTACATCTCGGAATTCGGATTGCTCCCTATCGTAATCTGATTTAAAACGAATCGATTCCCATCACATGATCCAGCGGTACAGGTCCGATACTGCGGCTGTCATTGCTGTTATTCCGGTTATCTCCCATCACGAACACGTGGTTTTCCGGCACTTCCCATACCTGTGCTGCACCGGCATCCATCTGTTCTTTGATGTAAGACTCCTGCAGCTGCTGTCCGTTGCGGAACACATGCCCGTCTTTCACTTCGATCGTATCCCCGGGCAAGCCGATGACGCGTTTCACATAGAATACATCATCCTCTTCTCCACCGGACAACCAGGTGATGATCGGATGCTCCTTCACATCATCCCAGAACGTGCGGCTACGGTCCACGCGGCTGTCGATAATGACGATGTCGCCGTAAGCCGGCAGCTTCTCCAACACATGCGTAAACTTCCAGGCGTAAATCCGTTGGTTGTCGTTCAATGTAGGTTCCATCGAATGCCCATCCACTTTATAGGGCTGAATGATAAAAATGCCGATGATCATGCTAAGCACAAACCCAAGGGCGATCGAGAAGCCCCATCCGCCGAGTTCCTTCCACCATCTCTTTCGTTTCAAGCGAAAACCTCCACCCACTTGATGTTTGTCTCTATTATAAAGGCAACGGATATGCCATGACAAACATCTATATGATATAGTGAACTTATAGGTTCTACTTATAAGATACAAAGGGGTAATCGCATGGAACTTCGCCAACTTCAATACACCTTGCAAATTGCTGAGGAAAAAAACTTCTCCCGCGCCGCCGACAAGCTCCACATTGCCCAACCGTCGCTAAGCCAGCAGTTGTCCAAGCTGGAGCAGGAGCTGGGGGTGAAGCTGTTTCAACGGAATACGAGTACAGTCGAGTTGACCTACGCCGGAGCCAGCTTTATCACGCATGCGCAGAAGATTATGGACGCCGTCGCCGAGCTCCGGCAAGAAATGGACGACATCTCCCAGCTAAGGGCCGGTCGCGTCGTGGTCGGCAGTATGCCGATTACCGGCTCCCACCTGTTGCCCTACGTGCTTCCAGCGTTTAAGGAAAATTATCCAAACATTCAAATCACCTTGCGGGAAGACACATCCTTAAACCTGGAGAAGCTCACGGCCGGCGGCGGTACCGATCTTAGCCTGCTCTCCCTGCCGCTGCAGGAGCCCACCCTCTCCTACGTACCGATCGGCGAGGAGATCATCGATTTGGCGGTTCCCCCGGACCATCCGTTGACGAGAATACCCGGGGTGCAGGAGCAGGGCGTCGAGCTGACGCAGCTTCAAGACGAACCGTTTATCGTCCTCAAAAAAGGCCAAGGCTTCCGTAAACTGACCGTCGATCTGTGCCGCGGCGCCGGATTCGAGCCTAACGTCGTATTTGAGAGCAACAACATTGAGACCGTGCAGTCGCTAGTTGCTGCCGGTATGGGAATCACGCTCGTACCGCGGTTTATTGCCAGGGCCAAGCGCAGCGAATTGATCCCGGTTTATTTACCTCTCGCCGCTCCGGCCCCAAGCCGGACGCTGGTTATCGCATATCGCAAAGGCCGTTATTTGTCCAAGGCGGCTGAGGCATTCATTGAAACGTTTAAAGCGACGATGGAGCATCGTCAAACGCTTTATCATTCATAACACCGCGGTCGTCGGTCGGCGAAAACGGGAATTTGGCGGCGGACTTGATCCACCAGCGACAAGTCGATGCTGCCGGTGACGATTTCCTCCCCTTCACCGCCTTCGGCTACGATTTCGCCCCAAGGATCAATGATCAGAGAATGGCCGAAAAAGGCATCGCTTCCACTCTTCCCCGTCCGGTTGCAGGCGACAACGTACATCTGATTCTCAATAGCTCGTGCAGCGAGCAGCATGCGCCAGTGGTTGAGCCTCGGATGCGGCCATTCCGCCGCCACGAACAGCAGCTTCGCACCCTGCAGAGCCAAACGGCGGGCCAGCTCCGGGAAACGGATGTCGTAACAAATCGCCGCTCCAGCTTGCAGACCATCCAGTTCGAACGTCACACTCCGCTCCCCGGGCTGCAAATACTTCTCCTCCTCCATCAGGCGAAATAGATGAATTTTGGAGTAAGAGGCGACTTCCTCGCCGCTGCGGTTAATGACCGGCATCGTGTTATATACCTGACCTTCGCGGATTTCGGCAATCGAGCCGCCCACCACATGAATGGCATGGCGGCGGGCAAAAGAGGACAGCCATTTCCGGCTATCTCGCCCCTCCGGATCAGCCAGTGCACCGATTTCCGTCAAGGCATACCCCGTATTCCATAGCTCCGGGAGCAGGATGATGTCCGGCTTCTCCGCAGCCGTGGCCGCCTGTTCCATAGCTAGTTCCAGGTTAGCTCGATTGACCTTGGGTTTCCCTAAAACGATATCGCACTGGATCAAGGCGATTCGCCAACAGTCCTGAAGGTGAAGCGTTTGAGTCGACACTTGATTCATCCCTTGGACACCGCCTTTCGTTTGACGTTAGCTTCTTGTGTCCCATCATAACGGCGGCCCTGCGGTTACGCAAGACGAACTGGCTCGATGGGCGTATGCAGGTATCTGCGACTTCGAGGCGTGTTTCCTTTGCATTAGCGCGAAACGCGTGTTATGCTATCGTAAATGAGATCCATGACGGACATGATCGAAACGCGTAGACGGGACCAGTACGAAAGAACGCGGCGCTAAAGAGAGTAAATTCCACCGGCTGAAAGAATTTACAGGCTAGCCCTTTCCGAATCCTATCCCTGAGCGGCCGGCCGCCAAAGCCGGACAGCGCCCCTGTTACCGGGCATATAAGTTGGATGAGATCCCTCATCAATAAAGGTGGTACCGCGGAAGTCAAAACTTTCGTCCTTTGCGTGCAAAGGCGGAAGTTTTTTTTATTTTATCTAAAGTTCGAGGAGTGATCCCTATGCTGCGACGCATCGTCGTCAAAATCGGCAGCAGTTCGCTGACATCGTCGGAAGGAGGATTAAACCGGGAGGCAGTCGCCTATTTCGCGACCGAACTGGCTGGGTTGATTCAGGCTGGATACCAGCCGCTGCTCGTCACCTCCGGCGCGGTTGCCGCCGGATTCCGCGAGATCGGATATCCCGAACGGCCGAAGCTGCTGCATGAGAAGCAGGCCTCAGCCGCCGTCGGTCAGGCCCTGCTGATGCAAACCTATCGTGAAGAACTGGCACGGCACGGGGTTTCCGCCGCGCAGGTGCTGCTGACCCGATCTGATTTTCAGAACCGCAAGCGGACGGGCAACGCCAGCATGGCGATCGAAGAGTTGCTTAAGCATAACGTGCTGCCGATCATTAATGAGAACGACACCGTATCGCTGGACGAGTTGAAATTCGGTGACAACGATACGTTGTCTGCCCTCGTTGCTAACCTCATTCGGGCCGATCACCTGCTGATCCTGACCGATATGGACGGTCTGTATACCAAAGATCCGCGCCTGGATCCCGCAGCGACACGGCTCAGTCGCGTAACGGAAATTACCGGCGAGATCTATGCAATCGCCGGGGGTGCCGGTTCGGCCGTAGGCACTGGCGGCATGCGTTCGAAAATCGACGCTGCCAAAATCGCTTCAATTGGCGGTGTTCCCGTCTTTGTCGGCAAGGTTGCCGATCCCGGAGATCTACTGACCGCCTTGCGCGGTGACGGCCGCGGCACCTACTTTGAGGCCCATGGCGCGGCGCTGCCGCGGAAGAAACAGTGGCTGGGCTTCTTCTCCACCCCGATCGGGACGCTGACGGTAGACGCTGGCGCTGAAGAGGCGTTGATCCGTGGCGGGCGCAGCCTGCTTCCGGTCGGTGTTAAAGCCGCGAGTGGACATTTTCATACCGGCGATGTTGTGGAGGTCGTTAGTACCGATGGTGAGGTACTGGGACGCGGCATTGTCAACTATGACGTGGAACAGCTCCACGGCATTCTCGGGCTTCCCAGCACCGAGGTCGTTAAAAAGATGGACACCGTCCATCGCCTGGAGGTCATCCACCGGGACGAATGGATTTCGCTTAAAGCCTAAATATTCTCATCCCCAGCTGATATCAAGGAGGTATACCCATGAGTGAAGTGAGACAAAAAACCGAACAAGCTGGCAAGGCTGCGGCCGTACTGAACCGATTAACGACGGCACAAAAAAACGAAGCCCTATTGGCGGCGGCCGAAGCCCTGGTGCGCGGTACCGATGCCATTCTCGCAGCAAATGAGGAAGATCTGCAACGGGGACGCGACAACGGAACGTCTTCCTCGATGCTGGACCGCCTGGCTTTAACGCCGGAACGTATTGAAGGCATCGCCGAGGGGCTGCGGCAAATTGCCGAACTCCCGGATCCGGTTGGAGACGTGCTGGAGACCCTCGACCGCCCGAACGGTCTGCATATCGTTAAACGCCGCGTCCCGCTTGGCGTCATCGGGATCGTCTATGAAGCCCGGCCAAACGTCACGGTTGACGCGATGGGATTATGCCTGAAGACTGGGAACGCCGTAGTGCTGCGCGGGGGTTCCTCCGCATTGTCTTCCAACCGCAAAATCGTGGAGGTCATCCATGTCGCGCTCGCGGGCACCCGAGTTCCGGTTGAAGCTGTACAGCTGATCGAAGATCCGAGTCGATCCTCCGTCGACGAAATGCTCAAGCTGAACGGGCTCCTTGACGTCGTGATCCCACGCGGCGGCAGCTCGCTGATTCAAACGGTCGTGCAAAACGCCACGGTGCCGGTGATCGAGACGGGTGCGGGCATCTGCCATACGTATGTAGATGCCTCAGCCGATCCCGTAATGGCAAAGGATATCGCGTTGAATGCCAAAGTCCAGCGCCCTTCGGTCTGCAACTCGATGGAAACGCTGCTGGTTCATGAAGATTTTGCCAAACGCCACTTGGCGGAGCTGGCGGAACGTTTCAAGGAAGCCGGCGTTGAGCTACGAGGCAGTGAGGCAGCCAGAGGACTGATCTCATGGGCTGTACCTGCCACAGATGAGGATTTCGCTACGGAATACAACGACTATATTCTTAACGTCAAAATCGTTCGCAGCCTCGACGAAGCGATGGCGCATATCGCCCGCTACGGTACGAAACACTCCGAATGCATCGTCACCCAAGACCCCGCCAATGCCGAGCGGTTTCAACAGGAAGTGGATGCGGCCGCGGTCTATCATAACGCCTCCACCCGCTTCACCGACGGCTTTGAATTTGGGTTCGGCGCAGAGATCGGGATTAGCACCCAGAAGTTGCATGCTCGGGGGCCCATGGGTTTAACCGCGCTCACGTCGAGCAAATATATCGTTCAGGGGAACGGGCAAATTCGGCAATAACAAGCTATACTCCCCTTTATCCCAATATTCTTTAGGAGGTCATTCCCTATGAAAACAAATCCTACTTTAGCCGCCTCCACCATCTGTTTTTATGGAGCGGGATCGATGGCCGAAGCCATCGTGCGCGGCTTGCTCCATAAGCAAGTTGCCAGCGCGGGCCAAATTGTCATGCTGAACCGCTCGAACCGAGAACGGCTCGATTACTTATCGCAAACCTATCAAGTCCAAACGGCGATCGAAGAAGACGCCAAGCGGGTATATCTGCGGGATGCATCGATTATCGTCCTGGCGATGAAACCTAAAGACGCCGGCGAAGCTCTGGCTGGTCTTGGGCCGCTTTTACGAGAGGGTCAGTTGATTGTCTCCCTGATCGCCGGCTTGTCCATCGCCACGATTCAAGCCCTGCTCGGCACGAAGGCTGCTGTAGCTCGCACGATGCCAAACACCTCCTCCTCCATTGGGCATGGAGCGACCGGGATCTCCTTCTCACCGGAAGCGACCGAGGAGCACCGCGCCCAGGTGTTGTCGATGTTCGAGGCGGTCGGAATGGTAAGTGTTATCCCCGAAGAACAAATGGAAATTTTGACGGGCGTATCCGGGAGCGGACCCGCATATGTATATTACCTGATGGAAGCGATGATTGAAGCCGGTATCGAGGGCGGCTTAACGGCCGAACAAGCTCGCGAGCTGACGGTGCAAACGGTGTTGGGCGCCGCCTTGATGATGGCGGAAACCGGCGAAGCGCCCACCAAGTTGCGTGCGGACATCACCTCGCCGAACGGCTCGACGCAAGCAGCGATTGGCGTGCTGGAATCCGGCAGTTTCCAGCCGAACGTACGAGCTGCGGTCCACCGGGCTGCCGAACGTTCAAAGGAAATGGGCGAAGCCGTGAAGCGGGCATTGCTATAGGAAAGGCATCACGATAGCCGAAGGCCGGAGTCTCGCTTAAGGTTTGTTCGAAAGGGGGACGGCAGCATGAGTAACGGCGACATCCCATGGGAAGAAAAAGTAACGGCACTGGACGCGGTAAATCGCTTGCGGGAGGAATTCTTGGCCCGCGGCTGGTTCCCCGCTTCCAGCGGAAGCTTGTCGGTGCGGATTGGCGGCTGGGCGCCGGACCGGTATACGTTTGCGGTCACGGTCGACGAGACGGAACGGCCGGAGCTGTTAGAGGAGTCTTCCCTACGGGCAGGCGTCCTGTTCGTGGATGCCGCGGGTGAGCCCTGCGAGCCGACCCGTTTGAAACCAAGCCCCGATACGCCAGTTCACGCGAGAATTTACCGGTTGACCGGCTGCGGCGCGATTGTTCACGTACATACGGCATATAACAATTTGCTTAGTGAATATTTCAACGCCGATGGCGGAGTACCACTCAAGGGCAATGAGCTGTTAAAAAGAATAGGAATCTGGGAGACGAGCACGGAGATTCGAGTGCCGATCCTGCCGAACGCCGCTGAACTCTCAACAATTCTGAAGCGAATTGCGGGCGGACTGGATTCCCGCGTTCCCGCGTTTTTGCTGCAAAACCACGGGATTTATGCCTGGGGCTCCGGCCTCAGGGAGGCAAAACGTCATTTGGAAGCATTGGAGTTTATGTTTGAAGTGCTGTACCGTTCTCTGCTCTTACCCTCCAAAGGGCGCCATATTTGATGACAACAACTCGCGGCATGCGATAAGCGGCGAAGCCGATCGAAAATCCGGTTCTTCCGCTTTATTGCTGGCCGCGAGTTTTGATTCGTGCGAATGAATAATCAACTTATCTCTCGATAAATTCCGCGTACGCCTTGGCATCCATCAAGTTTGCTAGCGCGAGGTTCGGATCCTCCTTCAGACGAATGTGTACCATCCACCCCCCGTCGTACGGCTCTTCATTCACTAGTTCGGGTGCGGTATCCAGCTCTCCGTTCACTGCCACCACGGTACCGCTGACCGGCGTAAACAAATCGGCGACCGTCTTGACGGATTCAATGGTACCGATACCGTCCTGCGCTTCGATCTCCTGCCCGGGGTCGGGTAGCTCCACGAACACAATATCCCCCAATCGATGTTGAGCTACATCGGAAATGCCGATTTTTACCGTACCGTCCCCCAAATCAAGCACCCATTCATGTTCATCGCTGTACCACATGTTTCCCCTGATCTCATTGGCCAAGACTAGCTCCTCCTCTTTCCGGATGATCTATCGTCCCACATCTGAACTTGCCGATTCTCGATCTTGATGTTTCTTCGTTCAGATTATTCCAAACCTAGCTCTCATGTCAATATTATTAACACAAATGATAGAGTCTATCAAAATGTAAGCGTAACCTTTTCCAACAAACGAAATATATTAAAATTATTATGATAACTTTATTGACATAGAGGCTGGTTTTGAGTATTAATGAGATGTGTAAGCTGCGATTGATGGCAGGGGGAGAGATTACAATAGGCCATATTGTAACGCCGAAGGAGCAAGCCGCCATGCGGTGAATCTCTCAGGCAAAAGGACTTCTGCCGGACGCAACTCTGGAGAGCATTCGCTAAGAGGTAGTTCATTTACAACTCTCATGCGAATCACCCAAGGGGAAACCTGCGCAAGTCTTAGAGCCTTAGCAGGGTAACTCTCAGGTACAAGGGACAGAGCCAGGAAGATCCGTTAGGTAAACTGACGGTATTTTCTTTGGCCTGTCCTTTTTTGGTTTCCCAAAATTGGCCGATCCGGCCCTTTCGAGGTGATGGTAATGTCCGAATCCGCTTTGCGGCGTACGCCGCTCTACTCCAGGTATGCGAAATATGAAGGAGTTCGCTGCATCGATTTTGGCGGCTGGGAGCTACCGGTGCAGTTCAGCGGCATCCAGAAAGAACACGAAGCCGTGCGCGAGCGCGCCGGGTTATTCGACGTATCGCATATGGGCGAATTTTACGTGGAGGGGCCTGGGGCGGAACGCTTTTTGCAAGGCATGACGACCAACGACGTGGACCTACTCGTGCCGGAAAAAGCTCAGTACACCCTGCTCTGCTATCCTGATGGCGGTGTGGTGGACGATTTGTTGATCTACAAGCTAGAGCAGACAAAATACATGTTGGTGGTTAACGCCTCCAATATCGAAAAAGACTGGGATTGGCTGCAGCGACACCTTCCCGCTGAAGGCGTAACGATGCGCAATGCGTCCGACGAGACGGCTTTACTCGCCGTACAAGGGCCCTTCTCCTCCGCTCTGCTATCCCCGCTTTGCGAAGGGATGGACCCCTCAGCCTTGCGTCCGTTCACCTTTATTCGGGACGCGCGGATTGCCGGTATTCCCGTGCTGCTGTCGCGCACCGGATATACCGGTGAAGACGGTTTCGAGTTGTACGTGGCTGCTGAACATGCGGAAGCACTTTGGGATGTGCTGATGGAAACCGGAGAAGCGCACGGCCTTCTCCCTGCCGGGCTTGGCGCCAGAGATACGTTACGCTTCGAAGCTTGCCTGCCACTCTACGGGCAGGAGATAGGACCGGATATCTCCCCGCTTGAAGCAGGCCTGAATCGGTTCGTGAAGCTGGAACAAGGTGATTTTATCGGTCGCGATGCGCTGGTCAATCAGCGGGGAGACGGCATCCCTCGCCGCTTGGTCGGCCTCGAAATGATCGATCGCGGCATCCCCCGTACGCATTATCCGGTGTTCGCCGAAGGCTCGGAAGAACCGATTGGAGAGGTAACTACCGGTACGCAATCGCCGACTTTGAAAAAGAACCTCGGGATGGCGATCCTCGCAAGCCGTTACGCCGAATCGGACACGATCCTCGAGATCGACATCCGTGGCAAGCGGCTGAAGGCCAAGGTCATCCCGTTGCCGTTCTATCGCCGAAACCTATCCGCTAAGCGGTGAAAGGAGAGTAGCAATCAGATGTTAAAACACCGTTACCTGCCATTAACTGAACAAGACGAATCGGAAATGTTGGCGACCATCGGCGCAAGCTCCGTACAGGAGCTGTTCAGCGACATTCCGGAGGGCATTCGTTTTCACGGCGAGCTCCCGGTATCCCCGCGTTTGGACGAATACGCATTGACCCGGCACTTCTCCGAACTGGCCGGACGAAATGCCGATACCGATCGTTTCGCCAGCTTTCTCGGTGCCGGCCTTTATGACCACCACATCCCTTCCGTCATTCAGCATGTCATTTCCCGTTCGGAATTTTATACGGCCTATACCCCGTACCAGCCGGAAATCAGCCAAGGCGAGCTGCAGGCGATTTTTGAGTTCCAATCCTACATCTGCGAGTTAACCGGTCTAAAGGTCGCCAACGCCAGCATGTACGACGGAGCTACCGCCTTGGCCGAGGCCGGCAACCTGGCCACTGCCGCTACCAAGCGTAAGCAGCTTCTCGTCTCCCGCGCCGTCCATCCGGAGGCCCGTGAAGTGCTCGCTACCTACGCCCATGGCTTAAACCTTGAGATCGTCGAGGTCGGCTGGACGCAAGGCGTTACCGATCGCGAAGCGCTCGCCGCGGCCATCACGAAAGACACCGCCGCCGTGCTGATTCAGAACCCGAATTTCTTCGGTTCCCTGGAGGACCTCCGCGCCATCGGCGAAATGGCTCATGCGCATGGGAGCCTGTTGATCGTCAGCAGCAATCCGCTCGCGCTTGGCTTGTTGGAAGCGCCGGGGAAGCTCGGTGCCGACATCGTCGTTGGCGATGCCCAGCCGCTGGGGCTGGCCCCCTCCTTCGGCGGCCCGACCTGCGGCTTCTTCGCCGTATCGGAGGCGCACATGCGCCGGATGCCCGGCCGAATCGTCGGGCAGACGACCGACCGGAACGGTAAACGCGGGTTCGTGCTAACGCTGCAAGCCCGCGAGCAGCATATCCGTCGCGAGAAAGCAACCTCGAACATTTGCTCCAATCAGGCGCTGCTCGCCCTGGCCGCCTCCGTCTATCTGTCTATATTGGGCAAGCAAGGAATGGCCGAGGTTGCGGAGCTGAATTTGCAGAAAAGCCATTATGCAAAAAAAGAATTGACCGCTATCCCCGGTATCAGCGCAGCTTTTGAATCGCCGTTCTTCAACGAGTTTGTTCTTCGACTGCCGAAGGAGGCCGATCCAGTTCGGCTGCAGAAGGATTTTCTCACCGCCGGCTTTATTGGCGGCTATGACCTGGGCCGCAGCTACCCCGAGCTGAGCGGCCACCTGTTGATCGCCGTAACGGAAAAGCGCAGCAAAGCCGAAATCGACCAATTCGCCCGCGTACTGGAGGAATCGATATGCTCGAAGTAAAAGAGACGGCACAATCCGATGAATTATTGATATTTGAGCGCAGCCGTCCCGGCCGGATCGGCTATTCCTTGCCGGAATGCGACGTTCCGGCCGTCCCGAAGGAAGAGTTGGTGCCGCAAGGCATGCTGCGGAGCGAGCGATTGGCTTTTCCCGAAGTGTACGAGGTGGACGTGATTCGCCATTATACCGCATTATCCCGCCGTAATTTCGGGGTAGATAACGGATTTTATCCGCTTGGCTCCTGTACGATGAAATACAATCCGAAGGTTAATGAGGATGTGGCTCGTTACCCCGGCTTAGCCAAAATCCATCCGTATCAGCCGGAGGAAAGCGTGCAAGGGGCGCTAGAGCTGATGTATCGCCTGCAGTTGGACCTGGCCGGACTCACCGGCATGGACGAGGTGACGCTGCAGCCCGCGGCCGGGGCCCATGGCGAATGGACCGGCCTGATGATGATCCGCGCCTACCACGAAAGCCGCGGCGAGAAACGCACCAAGGTGATCGTGCCGGACTCCTCGCACGGCACGAACCCCGCCAGCGCCTCGGTCGCCGGGTTCGAGACGGTGACCATCCCGTCCACCGCGCGCGGCATGGTGGACCTGGACGCGCTGCGAGCGGCTGTCGGCGAAGACACGGCTGCGCTGATGCTCACCAACCCGAACACGCTAGGCTTGTTCGAGGAACAAATCGTAGAGATCGCCGAGATTGTGCATGAAGCCGGCGGTCTGTTGTATTATGACGGCGCCAACTCCAACGCGATCATGGGCATCGCCCGCCCCGGCGACATGGGCTTTGACGTTGTGCACCTTAATCTGCACAAAACGATGAGCACCCCGCATGGCGGCGGAGGCCCCGGCGCCGGTCCCGTCGGCGTCAAGAAGCGGCTGGTTCCGTTTCTTCCCGAGCCACGGATCGTCCAAGACGAATCTGGGCGGTACGCCATCCGCGGCGCGCGTACTGAAGGGGCTGCGAATGATTTAGCTGATGGTGGAACCTCCGGATCGGCCAGCTCGATCGGTCGGGTGAAAGCTTTTTACGGCAACTTCGGCATCCTGGTCCGCGCATATGCCTATATCCGCAGTCTCGGCCCGGAAGGACTCCGTCAGGTCTCGGAAAACGCCGTATTGAACGCCAACTATATGATGAGACGCTTGGCTCCTTATTACGACTTGCCGTACCCGGATCAACCCTGCAAACACGAATTCGTCATGTCCGGCAGCGGGCTGGCGAAATACGGTATCCGCACGCTGGACGTCGCCAAGCGACTGCTGGACTTTGGTTATCATCCGCCAACCATTTACTTCCCGTTAAATGTGGAGGAATGCATCATGATCGAACCGACGGAAACGGAAAGCAAGGAAACGTTGGACGGTTTTATTGATACGATGATCGCTATCGCTCAGGAGGCCGAGACGAATCCGGATCTGCTGCGGAACGCTCCTCACACGACGTCGGTTACGCGTCTGGACGAAACCGGCGCTGCCCGGAAGCCGGTATTGAATTGCGCCTGCGGGTGAACCCAAATAACACACAAAAGAGATGCTGTAATTTCGCAGCATCTCTTTTGTGTTGGATAAAATGGTGGATATCCGAATTCCACATCCATGAGACCGATAATTTCCCGGATCGGCTCTCGTCTATATACACGAAGGCATAAATGAACACAAACTAATTTGATGAAGAGGTGTTTTGAAAATGGCATTAACTTCCGCATTCACGAGCTTTAACCTGCCCGTAAAAAATGTAGAACAATCGAAAGCGTTCTTCATCGGACTCGGATTCGAGCTCAACCCGCAATTCCCCGAGAACGAGAGTTCGGCAGCCATCGTGATCGGCGACAACCTGCAGATCATGCTGATCCATCAATCATTCTTTAATACGCTCACGGAGAAGGAGTCCGTCGATACGAGCAAGTATGCACAGATGACGATCGCCTTAGCCTTTGAGAGCCGGGGAAAAAGTCGATGAAATCGTGAACACTGCGCTCTCCTTAGGCGGGAAATTGCATGCCGATCCAGAATATCATGGGTCCATGTATCATTGGGGTTTCGTGGACTTGGACGGCCATCTGTGGGCCATTAACTGTATGAACATGGATGAGGCACAAGACTAAGGCTAACGGAGAGCACGCTCGTACTAGGGTTCAAAAAGCAAGACGCCGGGCATCTTGCCCGGCGTCTTCTTCGCGACGATTCGTCGACTTAGAAATAAACCACCCAAATCACGATTGCCAGCACGATTCGGTACACCGCAAACGGAACCAGCTTAATGCGATCGATCAGCTTCAGGAAAAAACGGATCGACAACAGCGCAAACACGAAGGCGCTGATAAAGCCAACCACGAAGAACGGCAGCGCATCGATCGTGAAATACTCCAAATTCTTCACCAGCGAAATCAAGCTAGCCCCGGCCATGATCGGAACGGCCATGATAAAGGTGAAGTCAGCCGCCGCGCGGTGACTTAAGCCTAGCAGTACCCCGCCGGAAATCGTCGAGCCTGAACGCGAGAAACCCGGCCAGATCGACAGGCATTGGAACAAGCCGATGCTAAACGCCTGCTTGTACGAAATCTGATCGACAGTCTCCACACTCGCCCGCTTCGGCGCGAACCGATCGGCGGCAATCATCAGCAACGCCCCCACAACCAAACCGATCAGTACAGTCGCCGTTGAGAATAGATACTCATCGATATAATCCTCGAACAATACCCCCAGAATTCCGGCTGGAATTAAGCCAACGATCACCTGCATCAACTTAAGCCGCGGCCCCGCTTGTCCACCAGCTGCCGATGCTCGCCCAGCCTTCCCCGGCATCCATCGGGACAGCCCCAGCAAATCGATAAATCGATTCCGGAATACGACCAGGACGGCCAGGATCGAACCGAGTTGAATCACGACTTTAAACGTATTCGCCACGTATTTTGAACCGAGCAATTCCCCGGTTTTCAGCCACATATCGTCAACAATGATCATATGCCCCGTGGAAGACACCGGAGCAAACTCCGTGAGTCCCTCCACCAGGCCAAGTATAATTGCTTTTATCAGTTCCAACAAATTCATTATATGCTTGCTCCTTTAAAAGGTTGTTCCGTATTTTATTCCTCAGTTTTGATGTTCCCGCGCTCCGCTTTTTCTTCGACGCAGCCAAAGTACGCCCACGAACAGTATACCTAAAGCAATCACGGCATAAGCGATGTTCGAATAGACGTCCATAAAGGCTACGATTTCTTCCCAAGATCCCCCTACTGCCGCGCCAAGCAAGACGAGTGCCACGTTCCAAATCAGCGTCCCTATGGTTGTGAACAGCAGGAACAGGCCGAATTTCATTTTGGACATGCCGGCCGGGATGGATATCAGGCTGCGGATTAACGGAATCATCCGGCAGAACAACACCGTCCAATAACCGTACCGATCGAACCAGGCATCTGCGCGGCGGATGTCTTCTTTTTTCAGACGCAGGAACCGTCCGTAACGCTCGATCCACCCTTCCAATCGGTCGACGTTAACCAAATATCCGATCCCATACAGAATCACGGCGCCTAGCACCGAACCCAGTGTCGAGAACACGATCACCCCTACCGGCGTCATGCTCGTGTAGGTGGTCATGAATCCGCCAAACGTTAAGATCACTTCCGACGGAATCGGAGGAAACACGTTTTCTAAAGCAATGAGCAGAAAGACGCCAAAATAGCCGAACTGTTCCATAAAGTCCGTAATCCAGTTCTCCACGTTGTACCTCCAGTATTTTTAGCGAATCGCTTTCTTTATGTTACGCAAGTAACGAGCCCGGATAAAGAAGAAATAGGCCACTTGCGCCAGCAGGAAGCTGGTTAGTATCATCACCGTCTGCCAAGCGACGGAGAAGTTAAATAAGCTTTGCATCGCCTTGAATGCGAACAAACTATGCACGATCGCCAACGCGATCGGTACGAAGAACAGCAGGCCAACCTGACGAGTGACGACCTTGGCCAGTTCACGTTCCGTGAGGCCCAGCTTCGCCAATGCCCCGTACTGGCGCCGGTCATAGGCCAAGTCGCTGTACAGCCGGAAATAGAGAAAGCTTCCCGCCGCGATAAAGAAGACGGTACCTACCAGCAAAGCGAAAAACAGCAATGCCCGGTACGTTGTCCGCTGCACCTCATACAAAGTACCGCTAACGGTCATGGCGTAGGGTTGGTCCATCTCATAGCTCATTCGCCCGTTATCGGTCAGCTCCGCTGCCAAACCGAGGGTAAGCTTTGGATCCTCTACATAAAATCCGGTGAATCGATCCATATAGACCCGGTCGATCTCCTTCTCCGAGGCCGTCATTAATCGTTCCAGGAAGGAATCGCTGACGACGAGGCCGGAGAACGAACCCTCCCGATCGTCGCCAGCGGTTAGCGTCAGGTTCTCGGGGATAGCCACATGCTGAGTAACGCCAATCTCACGGACGGACAGCTCCGGCGCCCCCCTAAAGGTATAAGTTACCGGCCTCCGATGTACGAGCAGCGGTTTCTCCCGCTCCGAGCCGAGCAGCAGCAGCGCCTCACCGTCCTCAGGCGCAATCTCGGTAACCTCGATTCCCGCCGCCGTCAGAAGCCGCTTGTAGTCCGTGAACGAGATCAGCGGCAAGCGTTCCAGTGCCGAGAAAGGCCGGGAAGAGGCCACCTCCACAAGAGAAATCGGCACGCTCACCGTGCGATATGCGATTCCATGCGAGGCGAGCTCGGCGCGAATCGCGCGCAAATGAACGTCCGCGGTTGCACCGTCCCCTTTGGCCACATAAGCAATCTCCACCGGATAGTCTAGATCAAATTCGCCCGCCAGACGATTCACCGACGCAAAAGCCCCTACCGCGCAGAACGTGACCGTCGAGATGATCGTCACGAGGAAAAACATCCGCGCATTCTCTTTCATCCGGGAAGCGAGATTCGATACGGTGACCAAATTGGTTTTTTTCCAATAATAAGTCAAGTGCCGCTTGGCCCGTTGAATCAGAAAAACACTGAGCTGTGTGTAGAAGAAATAGGTCCCCCCTATCGTCATCGCCGTGACTGGCAGCATACGAAGCAACACGTTCGAAGCCGTGGCCGTGGCCGCCAACAAGTAGCTTGCAACTAGCAGGACCGCCGCCAACAGCGATAAAGCCAAGGAAGCCTGCGGCGGCCGGGCGGGTTTCATCTCGGCCTGAAACAGCTCGATCAGTCGGTGTGAACCCAGCAGAAGCGACGTGCAAAGCGAAATCAACAGAAACAGCAGCGAGAACGCCCCCACCGTCAGCAGCAGACCTTGCCAAGGCACATGAAACGCAAGCTGCGGTACACCCAGCAGATTGGAGCCTGCCATCAGAAACAGCTTCGCCAGCAATAACCCTCCACCGATGCCGCAAACCAGTGATCCCACGCCGATCAGCACATTTTCCAGGAAAACCAGCTTACGCAGTTGTTGTTCGGTCATCCCGTGCAGCAGCAATATCCCAAACTCGCGTTTTCGCGAGCGCAGAAAGGAGCCTACTGAGTAAATCACAAAGAAGAAAGCAAACACATACATGATCGTTTCGGCCGCCCACAGCACCAGCACCGCCGAACGATACACGACCTCAGCCTGCAGGCCGGGATGAAACAAAAATAGCGCGCAAACGAAAAAAATCATGACCGAAAACGAGCTGCTGAGAAAATAGGCGGCATAGGTTCGTTTGTTCCGCAGGACGTTGTTAGAGGCGAATTGACGAAAGGTCATGGCTGTCCCCTCCCAGCAGCGACATCATGTCGATGATTTTCTGGAAAAAGGTCTGTCGGTTGTCCCCGCGATAGATTTCGTTATACAGCTTGCCGTCCTTGATAAAAATCACCCGATGGCAAAAGCTCGCGGCGAGCGCATCGTGGGTCACCATCATAATCGTCGCCTGATGGGACTCATTCATTGCGGCGAACGCCTCCATCACGTCCCGGGACGCTTTGGAATCCAGATTCCCCGTCGGCTCATCGGCTAAGATGAGCGAAGGTTCGTGGATCATCGCGCGAGCGATCGCGGTCCGCTGCATTTGTCCGCCCGACAACTCATAAGCATACTTGGACAAGACTCCCTCGATCCCAAGCCGCCGCGCCATTTCCAGCGCCCGGGCTTTCATCACCGGGACCGAAACACCGTCGAGCGTTAACGGGAGTACGATGTTTTCCTCCGCCGTCAGCGTATCCAGCAGGTTGAAATGTTGAAAAATGAACCCCAATTCCCGCCGCCGGAACAACGCCGTCTGTTCCCGGGTCATTCGATGCGGATCCTGCCCGCTCAGGGTAACCGCCCCCGAAGTCGGCTCGTCGATCGTGGCGATGACGTTAAGCAGCGTTGTTTTACCGCTACCCGACGGTCCCATAATACCGACGAACTCCCCTTCAGCGATCGTGAAGCTTACCCCATCCAAGGCTTTGGTGGCGATTTTCCCTTCATAGATCTTCGTTAATGCCTTCACTTCCAATATCGCCATGCCGTCCGTGTCGCTCCTTCTATTCAGTCCGTCTACGTCCCGGCATGCTGCCTGAACACTTCTGATTATAGTAAAGCCGCCAGCTTGCGCTCCATGGCTCAATCTTACAGTTACCTTACTCCGTTGTAAGCTTTAGCGCCCCGGTTGAAATACGATCCGTGCGGTCGCGCCTACCCCTTCTTGTGAATCCAATTCAATCCGGTGTCCCAACTTCGCGCAGATTTCCTTCGCCAAATACAACCCCATGCCGGTAGACTCCTGAAAGCTGCGACCGTTATCCCCGGTAAAATAAGCGTCGAACACCCGGGGCAGATCGCTGGCGGGAATGCCTACGCCTTCATCCTCTATTTCCAGCACAGTCTCCCGACCTCGTGTGAAGCCGCGGAAACGAAGATTGGCCCGTTCCTTCACGGTATACTTCACGGCATTGGTGATCAACTGAGTCAATACAAAGGACAGCCACTTCTCATCCGTGGCAATCGCCAGCCCTTCCGGTATCTCGATCACCGGATACACTTTGCGCCGAATGAATAACCGTTTTTGCGACGAAGTCACCGAACGTACCAAGTTTTCCAAATCCAGCGACTCGACCACGAAGTCATGCTCGAACGTATCTAAACGAGCCGCATACAACACCATTTCCAGCCCCTTGCGCAGCCGTTCCAGTTCGTCGCCGATCGCCACGGATCGAGGATCGTCTTCATGCTGCACCATCAGATGAATCACGGACAAAGGCGTCTTCATTTGATGTACCCATTGATTCATGAAATGGCGATGACCGTCGATCTTGCTCTGCTGCTCGCCGATTTCCTGCAAATAAAGGCGGTACTGCGCTTTCAACAGCCGCTGCAGGGAGTCGGCCAACGGCGAGCCTGGTTTAACGTCGGCAAAAGCGCGCAGCGAATCCGGGATTTCCTCTAATCGGCGGTAAAATGACCGATTCGTCCAATAGCGGATCAGCAGAAACACCGCCAAAATGCAGCTGCTGAGCAATGCGGCATAGATACTGATCGCCGCGTGACGGTAACCATCCAGCCAATACACCAGAGTGTTCAATGCCAGCTGCAGCAAATAAGCGAAAATGAACGGCAGTTGATCTTTCCAGAACAAACGCATAGGCTCACTCCCCCCAATGCGGGACGAGCCGATAACCCTGGCCTCGGACGGTTTGCAGCGCATCGTCGATCCCGAGGGCGGACAACTTTTTCCGAACACGAGTTACATAGACGTTCAGGGTGTTGTCGTCTACAAAGACCTGATCGTCCCAAATTTTCTCCAGCAACCGATCCCGGCTGACCACTTGCTCGATTTTGCCCAATAATTCATCCAGAATTTTAACCTCGGTTAAGCTCAATTCGATCCGTTCATCCCGAAGGCTAAGGGACAGCCGATCCCGATCCAAACGCAGCCCTGCGACCGTAACCGTGCGGTCGTCCCCGCTCCCGGCATAGGTCCCGTAAGCCCGGCGCAGCTGACTTTTGATTTTGGCAATCACGATATCGTAATCGAACGGTTTGGTGATATAGTCGTCCGCCCCGTTTTCCAGCGCCATCACCTGGTCCATTTTCCCTTCGCGCGCCGACAAGAATACGATTGGACAGGTCGACAAGTTGCGGATCTGGCGGCACCAATAATATCCGTCGTATTTAGGCAGGTTCACGTCCAGCAGTACGAGATGTGGAGCGTATCGCTCAAACTCGGCTTTGACCTCGCCAAAATCGGCGACCGCCAGTGTATCGTAACCAAACCGGTGCAAGTATTGTTCCAGCAGCTCAACGAGCAGCTTGTCGTCTTCGACGATAAAGATTTTGAACATGTCCGTTTCTCCTTTTCACCCATCCTACTCCTAGCATTGTAACAAACTCTGACCGTGGAAATAAAATAGAGAGGCTTCAGCCGCGAAGCTGATACCCCTCTAGTCATCTTGTAAATATTAAATATCCCCGTCGCTCCAGAACACATCCCGCCGCTTCGGCCGGGCGAGCAGCTTAATGCCCCCGCCGATCAGCAGCACGGCCACAATCGTCGGCCGAAGGTATTTCTCAATCCGAAGGTGCAAGCGCAGATCGGGGAAGTTCGCATCCAGCACCGGAACGATCAATTCCATCCCGACGAAATACACCCCTAACACAATAAGCACGATACCCAGCCAGTGCTGGTATTCGCCGCGAGTTTGAATCAGCGGATGATCCTCCATCGGTAGGATCCCGTAACGGCTCGTCTGCTGCAGACCGTCAAAGAAGCAATAAAACCAGATGATCGGGATGACAAACAGAAACACGGAAAGCCGCAGCACGTCGATCACATAGAAGCTGCCCAGGAACAAAGCCATCATTTGCAGGCCCCGCTTTTGGAGGCCCAGATACATTTGACCCGCCCCGGGAAAGGCAGACAGGAGCGTCGCCAGTACTTTGCTGCGCCGACCTTCGATTCTACCGGCCTCCCAATCGTCAAACGGGGTCCGATCCACCAGCGGTTCCCCCGCCAACTTCCGGTGTACGAGCTGCACCGCATCAAACATACTGTACAGCCAAATGATCGGCAGCAAACCGAGGAACAGCAAAAATACCGATTCATGCGTAATGCCTGTGACGAAGAACATCATCGTGATCAAGCCAAAAAAGGCGATCAAAAAGGATAATCCCCGCTGCATCAAGCCCAGTTGAAAATGGCCCAAGCCAGGAACGAACGACAGCAGGATCGTAAAGAATTTTTCCGATTCTCTCCCTTCGCCGGACATCTGCCGGACATGCTCCCGGTAAGCCCGTTCCTCCGGCGATTCGCGAAGCATCGTAATGAGCAGGTCGAACATCGAAATCAACCATAAGATAATGGCTGCAATCAAGGTCACCATCGCGAGCTCCCCGCTATCTGCGGCCATCGCAACAACAATGCCAAACAGAAGACCGCCAAAGAACAGAATCGGGTAGGTAATCCCCCTCCCTTTTTTGCCCCAGTACAGATGCCCCACTCCGGGAATGAAATTCAACAGTAAAGCGAGCAGTCGGTTGCGCTCAAACGGCATATCCATCTTCCTTTCCTCCAACTTTTTCTATCAAAATGACCCCTTATCGTTTCCAACTATCCAGCCAACCGGCCGTCGCCTCCATCATTCGTTCGCTCAAGGACGACGCATCCGCCTGATTCATCAAATGATCGGTCTCCGCGGCAATCAAATCGAATAATCCGCTACCCAACAGCAATGCCGTTAAGGTTGCCGCGATCGCATAATGCAGCAGCGGATGCCTGGTCCAAGACTTACGGCTGCCGCCGCGCTCCTTGCTCAGCTTCGCTTGCGGAAGTATCTCCATGATCGCCAGCATATAGGCGGCTTCATCCTCCAAACCAGGAAGCTCGCTTTCCAAAGAGGATAGTGCTGCGGTATAAGCCGCAAAGGCTGCCTCATCCCCTTGCAGCAGCGCATCTAATCGCGCCTCTGTGATGGAATCCAGGCTGCCGCGGATATAGCTCCGCCATAGCTCCAGTTCATCTTGCGGTTGATGACTCATCCCCATTCCTCCCTTGACCAATGCTCGCGAATATAGGCTCTTGCCCGGTACAACCTCGATTCGACCGTTTTCACCGCCACGCTAAGCTCTGCGGCAATTTGCTCATGACTTTTGCCCTCCAGGTAAAATTCCGTAACGATCTGACGATGTCCCGCTGGAAGCCCGGCGATACGTCGGCGTACTTCCGTACTCCGTTCCGCATCGATTAGCCCAAACAAATGGTCCTCTTCCGAATCGGATAGCTGCAAGTCCAAATCTACGGGATCCCATTGCTCTTCCTTGCGCCGATCCCGCTTCCGCTTGATGTCGATCGACTTATTGACGGCGATCCGGGTAATCCAGGTCTTTAGCCCTTGGGAGCGATACTCCGGGAGAGATTTAAAGATTTGCAGAAAGGTTTCTTGTGCGGCGTCCTCTGCTTCCTTGGCGTCATGCAGCACCGAATGGGCTACCCGGTACACATAGGTCCCATATTCCCGGACTAACCAAGGAAAGACGCTGCGGTCTCCCCGCTGAAATCTTTGAATAAACGTCGTTTCATCAATGACTCTCCCCTCCTCCCAAGATATAGACGTCGGTTGTCCGTCCAACCCCTGCACTATTTCTTAAAACGTTTGAATCGACAAAAGTTCTACAATCTCTCGAAAAATCATTATATGTCACCTAACATAACATCAAATTTGAATATTTAATGGTTTTGAAACTGCCCCCATTTTCGACGATAAAGTTGCATTCCTTTGATTCCACTGGATTTAAGCGCTTTATCAAGTCATTAATGCGTTTGTCAATATACATGACATCAAACTATAATTTCACTCAAGTTAACGAATTTCACGTTAAGTTAGATTACATATCGTTAACTAAAATAACATCTTGGAGGTTGATGGAATGAAGAAGTGGACATCTCGAAGTTTGAAAGCCTTATTGGTCACCGGCCTCGCCGTGACCGCGCTGCTCCCCAATCTATATCTCTCTCCGGCTTCCGCAGCCGAAACCGTTACGGGTACCGTGAACTCGACTGAAGCCGTAAAGAAGTTGCCGAAAGTGCAGGTTATCGCTACCGGCGGTACCCTGGCTGGGCAATCCACGGATGAAACGAGTTTCCAAACTTATCGGGCCGGTTCGCTGCCGATCGCTGATCTCGTGGCTTCCCTCCCGAATAAAGATCAAATCGCCGAGGTCTCCACGGTTCAATTCGGCAACTCCGGTTCCAGCGCCTATACGATCGAGCAATTATATGATCTTTCCTTGAAGGTAGATGAAGCGCTCAAAACCCAGGATGGGGTCGTGGTGACCACCGGTACGGATACCATGGAGGAAATCGCGTATTTCCTCGATCTGACCGTACGCAGTCCGAAACCGGTTGTCATTACAGGTTCGATGCGGCCTTGGACGGTCATCGGTACGGACGCTCCAGCTAACCTGTATAACGCGATTAAACTGGCGGCCAGTGGGAAAACGAAATATTTCGGTACCGTGCTGATGTTAAATGATGAATTCCATGCCGCACGCGAAGTCACCAAAACCAACTCTTACCGGACCGATACGTTTATCACTCCAGAAATCGGCGCTTTGGGTTATATCGACGAAAAAACGATCCGCGTATACCGCGCCCCATTCCGCGCTTTGAAATCGGCCGCGACCTGGGCTACCCCGTTCGACTTGAACAAAATCACCAAGAAGGATTTGGTTAAGGTCGAAATCGCCTATTCCTATCAAGAGGCAGGCGCAGGAGCGATCAGCGGATTCGTCGCAAATGGAGCCAAAGGGATCGTTACTGCCGGCACTGGAGCGGGCGGTATTTCCAAAGCGATGAGTGAAGAGCGCAAAGCCGCAATCGAGAAAGGCGTCGTGTTCGTCACGACCACTCGGACCGGCTCGGGCAGCAACTACTCCAGCGGCGACGGTATTATCGCCGGCGACAACCTAAATGCGGCGCATGCCCGAATTCTCTTGCTGCTGTGCTTGTCCTTCTCTAAAGACTTCGATACGGTTCAAAATTGGTTTACTACGGTTGGCTACGGCCAAATCGAGCTTCCAGCCAAATAAGGAGCATGACTCCACATGCAATGCAGCGCGTTCATAGCGAACGCGCTGCTTTGTGGTTTGTCCGATTGACGTGCCTAGCGGGAATCGGTAAGATTTGGGGGGAGGTGTTATCCAACGATGACGTTACTGCTTACTTTAGGCGGGATCATGATGTTCCTCGCTGTCGCTCTTGGCGCCTTCGGCGCGCATGCACTCAAGAACCGGTTGACCGAAGACCGGCAAAAAACCTATCAAACCGGGGTTCAGTACCATATCGCCCACGGATTAGGGTTGATTCTACTGGGTCTAGCCGCAACGCAGCTAACGAGCAAAGGGCTAGTCGTACTCGCTGGCTGGTTCCTGTTTGCCGGGATAGTCCTGTTCTCCGGTAGTCTGTATGCCTTAAGCTTAACGGGAATCCGAAAGCTTGGGGCGATTACACCGCTTGGCGGCGTTTGCTTTCTGACAGGATGGGTGCTCTTCGTCATCGCAGCGGTTCAAGGCTCATGATCGACCAAGAATTAGCGAAGGATTCAACGAGAGGGAGAGGAAGAAACTCTATGGCGGAGAAAAGGTTGATTCTCTTTTTGGATAGCGGCGATACGCTCGTTGACGAAGCGACGGAAGTCCGCGATGACGAAGGGATCGTGTTAAAGGCGGATCTGATCCCCGGTGCGGAGGACATGCTTCGGCAACTGGTTAAACGGGGCTTCACCGTTGCACTGGTCGCTGACGGAAACGCTCAATCGTTCAAAAATATATACCGTCAGCACGGACTCTACGATATTTTTGCGACCATGATCTATTCAGAAACGATCAAAGCGGAAAAACCCAGCCCCCGAATGTTCAAAGCGGCGATCGGTGCGTTGGATTTAAGCGAAGCCGATATCCCGCGGATTGCCATGGTTGGCAATAACCTGGGCCGGGATATTAAAGGAGCAAATGCTTTGGGGATCACGAGCGTGTTCCTGAAATGGACCTCGCGTTATCCGCATACGCCAGCCAGCCCCGAAGAAGAGCCCGACTACATCATCAGCGAACCGCTGGAGCTGCTGGAGCTGGCGGAAACGTTGAATGCCCGGTTATCTGCGGTAAAGAACTAGGCAACTAGTTCCGAACCCATTTCATGACGTGCCAAATGTAAAAAATACCTGCAAAAGTGCAGTTATTTCGGTCGATTTTTATGATTTCGGCGAAATAGATGCAAAAATGCAGGTATTTTTCTTAATACTCGCGATAATCGCGCTTTCTCTCCTAAATAACTGCATTTTTGCAGGTATTCATGAGAATTTAGCCGTTCCTGGGCAAATACCTGCACTTTTGCAGGTTTTGCCGGGATCGCTTCGTCGCGCAGGAAGGCCTCGGCTTTACCGCAAATTTTTCTTACGATGGAATGAATCGAGGCACGTTCAATCATGGATCACGGAATAATTGCTTCCGCGGACGGATTCGCGTACCCCGACAGCGCTCTCTACTCAAACGCGTTCAACCTCACCCGCAAAAAATGATAGATTTCCTCCGCAATGTTCGCCTGGCAGCAGGACTCTAGCCCCTCAAAACCAGGAGAGGAGTTAGCTTCACAAATTTTAAAATGCTCCCCGTCGAATAACAGGTCGATACCGGCAATATCTAAGTTTAACAATCGGGCAGCCTCTAGTGCGAGCCATTCGATCTCCGGAGTCATTTCGTACGGCTCCACGTAGCCGCCACGAGAATAGTTCGCTTTAAAGCTGTCATTACCGGAGCTTCGCTTCATCGCTGCAATGGCGCGGCCGCCGATGGTCAGTACCCGTAAATCCACGCCACGACTGGAGGCTACGAATTCCTGCAGGATCATGGTGGCATTCTCCTTATAGGCGTTGATCATCTCCAGCAAATCGATGAAATTTGAACGATTTTCCGCCAAGAAGACCCCGCTGCCCTGGGAGCCGGAGATCGTTTTGACGACAACTGGAAACCCCAGATGCTTGTCCACCAGTTCGACATCCACTTTGGAACGAATCAACATCGTTTTGGGGACAGGCAGATTGTATTGAGCCAAAATCTGCAGCGTGAATAACTTGTCCTTGACAGTGTCAATGCTTTGCGCCGTATTCAGAGTAAGTACGCCCAACCGCTCTAAATGGCGAATCAGGGCTAAACCGAAGTAATTCGTCCCCGCACCCATGCGCGGAAGCACAAAATCGGGGAGCGGCAGCACTTCGCCGCCGACCATCACGCTCTTTCGATCATCGCGTGTGACGATCAGCTCAAACTGTTCTGGGGCGAATACCCTCACATCGATCCCCTGCTTATTCGCTTCTTCCATCAACCGTTTGATTTCATAGGTTTCCGGCTTTACATCAGTTGCGGAGTTCTTATAAATAATCCAACCTTGCATCGGTATCGTCCTCCCAGGAGAAGATCAAAGTGACTCTTCCCACAGTGTACGAAACCATTTTGTTTCGAGTATGATTTCAAATCGAGATTACTGTAAAATTCGCGCGCACAACAAAAAGAGAGCGCCCCATGAAAGCAAGCACTCTCTTCGTTCGATCAATTATCGCATTCCTCCGCGGAACCGCTGCGCATAGGCTTTGACGTCCTCCGCCGTACGTACGCGGTTGCGGCTCCATTCCAGCAAAATCCGGTCGATATACCGGAAATGTACTTTACCGGCGAATACCGCTTCCTTCAGCGCCAGTAGAATCAGCTCTTCCGGGTACCGGTCCTGGTCCACCCAACCGGATATTGTCTCGCATTCCATCGGTGAAAGCGGACGGGCGAATTCCTTCTCAAAAATCACGAACAGGTTCCGTTCCTGTTCTTCCCGCGCTTCCGGAGCCGCGTCAGCCGTTTTGCGGCTGGCGGCAGCCGGTTGCTGTGCCGCCAGCCACCTCCCCAACCGGTCATACATACCGCTCAAATTATATTGTTCTGAACGGATACCGGTTGTTTCGTCGACTGCTTCGTCGATACTGATCCAGCCTTCCTTCAATAAACCGCGAATGACCGGGGCCAGCATTCCGGGCGCCGTGTCCATCCGCGATTCCAGCTGCCCCAACGATGGGAAATCGTTACGCTCGACTTGTTTGAAGGCAAGCAGCTGGATCAGAAGCATCGCTTCCGTATCGCTTAAACGGAGCTTACGGTAGTGGGCCAACAGTGCGAAAGGCACGTTCACCGTCCCTGTCTCCATTCCGAAAGCCATTCCCTTCGCCCAAGCATTGTTGCCCTCATTCATGGCCATAAATTAAAGCTCACCTTTCAGCGCCAATTAAGGATATAACCGGTACAGGGTCCGTGGGAACGGAATCGTCTCGCGAACGTGATCTAGACCGCAAATCCAGGCGACCGTTCGTTCCAATCCAAGGCCAAAACCGGAATGCGGCACCGAGCCGTATTTGCGGAGGTCCAGGTACCATTGGTACGTTTCCTCCGACAGGTTATGCTCCTTGAAACGTTCTTCCATCAAAGCCGGGTCGTCGATCCGCTGCGAACCGCCGATAATTTCTCCGTAGCCTTCCGGCGCAATCATATCGGCGCACAGGACGACTTCAGGACGGTTCGGATCCGGCTTCATGTAAAACGCCTTGATCCCCGCTGGATAATTCGTAATGAATACCGGCTTCTCGTAACGTTCCGCAATCGCCGTTTCGTGCGGCGCCCCGAAATCCTCGCCCCAAGGAATATCAAACCCTTGCGTATGCAGATATTCGATCGCTTCATCGTAACTGATGCGCGGGAACGGGGCTTGTATCCCTTCTAGCTTGGATACATCGCGGCCCACCGCTTCAAGCTCGGTCCGGCAGTTCTTCAACACCGATTGCACCACATGCGCGATGAAGTTCTCCTGTACCTTGAGGCTCTCCTCATGATCGGTAAACGCCATTTCCGGCTCGATCATCCAGAACTCGATCAGATGGCGACGTGTCTTGGATTTCTCAGCGCGGAACGTTGGACCGAAGGAATAAACCTTGCCCAAGGCCATCGCGGCCGCTTCCATGTAAAGCTGCCCGCTTTGCGTCAGATAAGCGTCTTCCTCGAAATATTTCGTATGGAACAGGTTCGTGGTCCCTTCCGCAGATGTTGGCGTCAAGATCGGCGGATCAACCAAGGTAAACCCGTTTTGGTCGAAGAAATCCTGAATGGCCCGAATAATTTCGGCCCGGATGACCATAATGGCCCGCTGCTTCGAGGAACGAAGCCACAGATGACGATGGTCCATCAGGAAATCGACACCGTGTTCTTTTGGCGTAATCGGATAGTTTTCGGTCAAATGAAGGATTTCGACTTCGGTTACCGTCATCTCATAACCGGATTGGCTTCGCGGTTCTTCGCGAATCACGCCCGTAACGTACATGGACGATTCCTGAGTTAAGCTCTTGGCGTTGTTCCAAGTCTCCTCGGACACTTCGCTCTTGACGACTACCGCTTGAATATAGCCGGTCCCGTCGCGAAGCTGCAAAAATTGAATTTTGCCGCTGGAACGTTTATTGTTGAGCCAGCTGCCGATGACTACGGTTTCCCCGACATGCTCATTCACTTGACGAATCACAGTTTTGACCGCCATGCCTTTATCTCTCCTCTAACGATAACGATATTAATAACACAAAGGTTTAAATTCGCCGTGCTTTACTTCGATTCCTGCACGATGTGCAGCGTATCGCGGGCAATCATCAGTTCTTCATTCGTAGGGATGACCAGAACTTCGACCTTGGAATTCGGAGTCGAAATCCGACGCGGTTCCCCGGAACGGATTTTGTTCAGCTCTTTGTCCAGCTCGACGCCCAAGTAGCTCAAGTTCTCACACGTTTTCTCGCGGACGATTGCCGAGTTTTCGCCAACACCTGCCGTAAAGACGATCACGTCCACGCCGTTCATTGCTGCAGCATACGATCCAATATATTTCCGCAGACGGTATTCGTACATCTCGAAGGCCAGTGTCTCATTCGGTTTACCCGCTTCCCACCCGTCGGTAATATCCCGCATGTCACTGCTGCTGCCGGAGATGGCAAGCAGACCGCTGTGCTTGTTCAACATCGAGTTCACTTCACTGATGGACAGCTCTTCCTTATTCATGACGAAGGTGACAACCGTCGGATCGAGGTCGCCGCTGCGCGTCCCCATCATCAAGCCTTCCAAAGGCGTCAGACCCATCGAAGTATCCACCGATACACCGCCTTTGACCGCGGTCAAGCTTGCGCCATTACCGATATGGCAAGTGATGATCTTCAGATCTTCGATCGGACGGTTCAAATATTCCGCCGCCACTCGGCTGACATATTGATGTGAGGTACCGTGTGCGCCATAACGACGGACGCGGTGTTTCTTGTACAGAACTCTCGGAATCGGGTATAAATACACTTTCTCATCCATGGTTTGATGGAAAGCCGTATCAAAGGCCACCACGTTCGGAACGCCCGGCATATTGGCTTCGGAAGCATTAATCCCCATGATTGCCGGAGGGTTATGGAGCGGCGCCAAGTCGAACAGGCGGCGGATTTCGGCTTTGACTTCCGGTGTGACAAGGGCGGAGCCTTTAAACGCCTCGCCACCGTGCACGACGCGGTGACCCACCGCTTGAATCTCGTTAACCGACGCTAGAACGCCATGTTCCTTGTCCGTTAATTTCTCAAGCACTTTGCGAATCGCCGTCGTATGCTCCAGAATTTCGCTGACTTCCGTCACTTCCTCTTTGCCAGTCGGTTTATGTGTCAAAATCGAGGAATCCATACCGATCCGCTCAACCAGTCCTTTAGCCAAAACCGATTCATCGGTCATATCGTAGAGCTGGTATTTTAGGGAGGAGCTTCCCGCATTAATAACTAACAGTTTCACAGCCGGTCACCGTCCTTATCGTATTTAAAGAAACCTTCGCCCGTTTTTACGCCCAAACTGCCGGCGCGTACCATTTTCTTGAGCACGAAGGAAGGACGGTATTTCAATTCGCCGAATTCGCGGAACATGCGTTCCAATGCGGCCAGTACTGAATCCAGGCCAAAGCGATCGGCCATTTCCAGCGGCCCGTATTGGAACTGGTAGCCCATGCGCATCGCCTCGTCGATCTCTTCTGCAGATGCGACACCTTCACCTAGTACATGCAGCGCTTCATTGATCATAACGCAAATAATCCGGGAAGTAACAAAGCCCGGGGATTCGTAAACCATGATGCCGCGTTTCTCCACGACCTCTTCCACGAAGCGTTTCGTTTCTTCAAACGTGGCATCCGATGTTTTCAGACCGCGGATAATTTCAACCAGATTGATTTTGGCAACAGGATAAATAAAGTGCATGCCGATGACGCGCTCCGGATATTTCGTTCCGCCGGCGATCTCGGTTAAACTGAGCGTTGATGTGTTGCTCGCCAAAATGATGTTGCTTGGACAAACTTGATCCAGCTGAGTGAATACCTCTTTTTTGGCATTCAAATCCTCCGAAATGGTCTCGATCACCATATCGCAGGTTCCGAGTTCGGCAAAATGCGTAACTTTATGGATACGGGATAAGATCAGTTTCTTCTCCGCTTTCGTGATTGCCCATTTCTCGAGCTGTTTATCCAGACTCGTTTCGATCATGCTGTAGGCATGCTCCAATTTATCGGCTGTCTCCTCCACGAGCAGCACGTCAAGTCCTTTAGCCGCTAGCATTTCGCTTACGCCCTGACCCATTGTGCCGCCGCCGATGACACCAATTCGTTTGTAGTTCATGGTCCTCTCGCTCCATCCTTTCATTATCTGTACATAATATGGTTCCCCAGATGTCGAATCATACATCTTCTAACATCCAACATATAATAATATCTTAGCACGAAGAAAAAGTAAAAAAAAATAACCGGCATCATGAATTATGCCGGTAAATCGACGCTGTCACGAAATTGACAACGGAATTGCTCGCCGGAAAGGCGCTCTTCCTTGAATAAGAGATCAAGCGATTTGTCGAAGACTGCAGAATGTTGCTGCAGCATTTCTTTTGTTTTTGCTGCAAGATCGTCCAAAATTCGTGTATTTTCGTTCATCAACACCTCGGTGGTCACCATGTCCATGTTGACGATTCCTAACGATGTCAGGCCAGACGTCATCATCGTGTGCACGATCTTCAAAGCCTGCTCGAAGTCATTGCTCGACCCCGTACTGCGGCCACCGTAATAGATTTCCTCCGCGGCCGCCCCAGCCAAGGCAATCATAATTTGGCCTTCCAAATACGATTTCGTATACAAATACTTCTCATCCTGCGGGTTATGGCGAACATATCCAAGCGCTCTCCCGCGCGGACTTAACGCGACTTGACTAACGCTGCCCGGCGCAACAACCTCAGCGGCAATGGCATGGCCCAGCTCATGAATCGCGACGCGACGTTTCTCTTCCTCGGCGGCCTGTCGGTCTGTCTTCTCGCCCATCAGCACTTTATCGATAGCCATCGATAAATGACCTTGGGTAATTTGATCGACCTCATCCCGCATCGCGTAAATTGCCGCTTCATTCATCACGCTTTCCAACTGCGCGCCGGAGAAGCCATACGATTCCTCCGCGATTTTGTCCAAATTGACGCCCTCTTGCAGCGGTTTGTTGGCCGCGTGCAGTTCGAGGATATGACGGCGGCCCTTCTTATCCGGCAGATCGACTTGAATATGCCGGTCAAACCGCCCTGGACGAAGCAAAGCGCTGTCCAGCATTTCCTTACGGTTCGTCGCGGCAATCAGTAGAATCCGCGGCGTATCGGAGGAATAAATGCCATCCATTTCCGTCAACAGCTGGTTTAACGTTTGGTCGTACTCGCGTTGCTGCCCGCCTTCTCTTTTTCCGCCGATCACTTCGATTTCGTCAATGAAAATAACCGCATTTTCCTTGTTTTCCTTCGCCGCGCGGGTTCTCGCTTCCTTAAACAAATCACGAATCCGACTCGCCCCAACGCCGACATACATTTCAACGAATTCACTGCCCGAAGCCGCGACAAACACGGCATTAGTGTATTGTGCCGCTGCTTTCGCGAGCAAAGTTTTCCCGGTTCCCGGAGGTCCCGTCAGCAAAATCCCTTTGATCGGGCGAATGCCGAACTTGCTGATTTCATCTTGTCGCACCATAAAATCCAGCGCTTCCCGAAGCTCCTGCTTTGCACTTTCCTGTCCGCCGATCTGCTCGAAGGTTAGCTTTGCCAGGCCGCGCTTTTTGCGCTTCCGTTCCCCGGCTGCTCCGATCGTAATCCCGCCGCTGCGCATTTTGATCGCCGTAAACAACGCGCCAAACAGCACCATAGCTACGACAAGCGGAACAACATTAACACCGGTCACTGCCAAGAATACGATAAGGACCGGAATAAATCCGATGGCTGCTTCGATCATCCATTTACGCATTCGGCCATGCCCCCATTCGTTCCGGTGTACGCGGCAAAATAACAAATTTACTGTATTGACCATCCGTCAAAGTAATATAGACGTTTTTCTCGTCCATTTCCGCTGTAGCCGTCAGTTTGTCGTTTTCCTGTTCCATTTGCTTTAGAGCCGCGGTAATTTGCGTATATTGCTTGTTTTCCATCGCTTGCGCGACGGTGAACAACGCGTTCTCCCACAACAGGTCCAATGTCGGAGAAGAATGATCCTCCACGTCTAGCTTCAACGTACGGTTGCCGATTTGGTCTTTCCCGTTCTGTTCAATCTGCCGAACTAGCGCGCCAAGATCGGTCCCCGGCTTTAAACTCAGCTTCAGCGCCAACTCATCAGGTTTGATATCCATTTCGACTTGATTTACACCATCCACACTTTTTACGATATTCTCCAGCGGACGTTCAATCGCCCATTGCCGATACAGGAACCATCCACCAAACAACACAAGGACGGAAATAGCGATGCTTGCAGCAATTGGTCCAATACGCAGTTTCACGTGATGTCCCCCTTATCTATAATAATCATCTCTGTAGTATATCAACCCGTCTATCAAAACTACAAATATGAGTATATCACATCGTATATCAAATATCGAAGGAAAGTGTGAAGATATTTAAAATTTGAAGCTAGCAGTTCTACCCCGAAATGCTACAAATTCTCAAGCATCACTGGCAAGCGGTTGATATTTTCCGCCAGCCACTTCATCTCCCTGGCGAAGCGCGCGGGAGGCGCGCTATGTGGATCCATCTGCCCATGAATCCACCAGACACATTCCATGTACCACAGCATTTGCAGGGATGTCGTTAAGTACCCCGTCTCAAATGGGGCTTCTACCTCCTGTCGATACCCTTCCATAAATGCAGTAGCCAGAGTCAGGTCCAAGTGATCGCTAAACGCACATGACATCACAGCTCGAGCAACATCGAGCCGGGGATAATCATAATTGAAGCGATCGAAATCCAGGACCGCAGCCACAGAACTCTCATTAAACAGCAAATTGTCCATCCAAAGATCCCGATGCGCCCACCCCGATGCAATCTGTTCAAATCGTCCCAGGTCAACGTTTTCCGTTGCAATGCGTTGCGTTTCAATCTCACTCGACAATAAGAGGTTGCCGCTGCGAAGAGCTTGCTCCTGAAGCGTAATCCAATGCTCCAATCGCTCCTCGCGAGCGGGAGGGCAAAACAAGGCGGATTCCTTCCGTCCCAACGTCCCGTCATTAAAAAACCGATGCATTTGGCCTGTGCCCCGTCCTAAATCATAGACTTGATGGATGTTGGCTTGTCCCGGCGGAACCAGTAGTCCCTGACAATACCCCATTACAATGAACTTTTCACCACTGTCCGACTCAAGCATCCTATTCCCGTTCGAGCTAAGAAGCGAAGGGCACGGAAAACCAAGTTCACTTAATCGCATTTGTTGCGATAAGGCCAATTGCAACGTTTCGGGCCGATAGGACTTAAACCGCTCCCTATTATATTGCTTAAGCACAAATTCACCGAAATCCGTGGTAATTTTCCATTTATAATTTAACCAACCTCTTTTAATAGGAATAGCCTGCCGGATTGGACTAGAAAAATGATGGGTAAACGCTTGTTTCAAGTCTTCCCACACCTTATTCTCTTGCCCTGCTGGATCGAGCAACTCCATGCCTTTCCCTCCTTACAAAAAAACGGTCTCGCCATTCAGGCTTTTCGCCTAAACCTCGAAACCGTTTATTAGGAATATTTCTATTTACGACGACCCGTCAGCGATTCGGCAGGGTGAACACTTCCGGTAGCGGTTCGCCCGTTGTAAAACTGAAGAACCGATAATAGTGGTGGTCCTTCTGTTTGTAGAACAGCTGCCAGACCAGTTGGTTATTGTAAATGCCCGGCAGCAGACGGACAACCTGAATACCCGGCAACGTCTGTTTGATGATGGCTCGAACCTGATTCTCGGACTTCCCTTCCGATAGCAATCGCACCTCAGGGTCCTGTCCTTCTCGGAGCCAAACCATCATTTTACGTCCGGATTCGTCTTCCCCCTGCACGACCCAGGTGACTTCATCCCATACCGACTTCCACACCTCGTCTCCCTGGACCAGGTCCGTCTCCTGCTTCGCCTGTTGAACGGCCTCTCTTTCGGCTCTCCACGTATCCTCATGAATGTATAGATAAAACCGGTGGAGACCAAGGAGCACGATCAACAGGATCACGATGGACAGCAGAATCCATTGGGTTCGCTTCCTCAACCTTCTCTTCCTTTCCTATCCTAGCGTATTACCGTGCCAGCAGTCCCTCGAACGCAGCTTGAGCGTCGTGCCGAATACGCTCCTCATCAAGCGTCAGGCAAGCCCCGTGTTTGACGACCTGTTTGCCATTCACCCAAACGTGCTCCACGTCTTTTGGTCCAGCAGAATACACGGTGTGCGAGATGAAATCCGTTCGCGGCAGAAAATGAGCCTGCTCCGTGTTCAAGGCGATGAAATCCGCCTTCATGCCAGCCGCAAGCTTCCCGGTGTTCGGCAAGAAGACCGACTTCGCGCCGTACTCCGTCCCCATCTTGAGTGCTTCTAGAGCCGGAATCGCCGTCGGATCCCCGGATACGCCTTTATGAATCAGCGCGGCCAAACGAATCTCCTCCAGCATGTCCAGGTTATTGTTGCTGGCTGCACCGTCAGTACCCAGCGATACCACCACTCCCTTCTTCAGGAGCTCCGGTACTCTGGCAACGCCGCTGGCCAACTTTAAGTTGCTACCCGGATTATGAGAGACGGTAACGCCATGAGAAGCCAAGACCTCGATTTCCTCGTCCGTCAAATGTACGGCATGGGCGAGCAGCGTCGGGCGGGAGAACATGCCCAGCTTCCGCAGGTGCTCTACCGGGCGAACGCCGTAATCGTTCACGTTCTGCTCCACCTCGGCGCGTGTCTCCGACATATGCGTATGCATCGGTAGATCGAGATCGTGGGCGGCTTGTACGAACTTCTCGATGAAAGCCGGCGGACAGGTATATGGCGCATGAGGCGACATCATCGTCGTGATGCGTCCTTCCGCTTTACCGTGCCAATTCTGGGCAAACGCGATCGCTTCTTTAAGCTTCTGATCCTGCTCTTCCGGCGAGCATAGCCCGATCGCTCCGCGCATCAGTACGGCGCGAATGCCGGATTCCTCGACAACCTTGGCGACTTCGTCCATCTGATCGTACATATCCAAGAACGTGGTCGTACCGCCTTTAAGCATTTCCAGTACGGACAGCGCCGTTCCAGCATAAACGTCAGCAGCGGTAAACTTGGCTTCCATCGGCCACATTTTCTCCTGCAGCCAGGTTTGCAGTACCATGTCATCCCCATAACCGCGCAACAGCGACATCGCCGCATGACCATGGGTGTTAATCAGTCCTGGCAAAAATAACAAGCCTTTGCCGTCAAACGTTTCGGCGCCTTCCACGCCTTCCGGGCGCTCTTCTCCGATATAGGTGATCGAATCGCCTTCAACAAGCATATATCCATGAATCACGGGGCGATTGGTCTCCAGTACGGCAAACGTCCCGTTCTTAATTAACCATTTACGACTCATACGTTGGCTTGTTCCTTTCCATCCTCCAGATAATATGCCAAGCTAAGCAGGTCTGTAGTGAAATCGGCCGCATGAATCCGCACTTCCGACGGCACCTTGAGAATCGTTGGCGCGAAGTTCAGGATGGCTCCGATCCCGGCCGCAACCAGCTCGTCTGCCACGCGCTGGGCTTCTGTGTCAGGTACCGTAATGATCCCAATACGGATATTATTCGCTCGTACCGTAGCTACCAGCTCCTCAATCGGTTGAATCGTGATGTTGTTGATTTGGGTACCGATCTTTGCTGGCGATGCGTCGAACACGGCGACGATTTTCATATTATCCTTCAAATAAGCATTATAATTCGAAAGGGCTTGCCCTAGATTACCGGCACCGACTAACGCCACGTTAATTTGCTGGTCCAGGTTGAGAATCTGTTGAATCTTCTCGATTAGGTAAGCCACGTCATAGCCGATCCCCTTCCGACCGAAATCGCCGAAATACGCTAAATCCTTGCGGATTTGCGCGGGATTCAGATCCAACTTCTGGCCCAGCTCCTGCGAGGAGACCGTGGGGACCTCCCTGCGGCTGAGTTCGTTCAAGAAACGCAGGTAAACCGGCAGTCTGCGGACGACGGCGTCCGAAATTTTTTCTGACTTCATGCTTCGTTTCCCCCTATTCTTCAATGCGATCAATAAAGCGGTTTAGGCTTCGGGATTCAACCATTCCGAGATGCGAGGTACCATTTGATTCATCGGCATATGCTCCATCTTCGGTCCGGGCAAAGAGTATAAAAAATACTTCCCATAGTAAGACTCCAGGATACGGGTATCATAAACGATTACGATGCCACGATCCTGCGAGGAACGGACGAGTCGCCCGAATCCTTGCTTGAAGCGGATAACCGCCTGCGGGACGGATAACTTCATAAATGGGTTTTTCTTCTCCCGCTGCAGCCGCTCACTCTTGGCTTCCACCAGCGGATGGTTCGGCGGTTGAAAAGGCAGCCGCACGATCGCTAAACTTGTCAGCGCCTCGCCGGGGATATCTACCCCTTCCCAGAAACTGCTCGTCCCCAGCAGCACCGATGCATTTTGACCCTGGAAGCGCCGAGTCAGCTTGGAACGGCTACCGCTGTCCATCCCTTGCCCGATGACGGTGATCCCCTGCGCCGAGAGCAACTCTTTCAGCGGGTCATACACCTGTCTCAGCATCCGGTAGGACGTAAACAGCACCAGCATGCGGCCTTGCGTAGCCACCGCGGAATCTGCCAACGACTGCACCAACGTGTTAATGAAGTGATCATCTCCCACGCTGCCCTTTACGCTCGGAAAATCACGCGGAATGACTAAGAGTGCCTGGTCCCGGTAATTAAACGGAGATGGCAACATCGACGTAATCAACCGTTCCTCTTCCGCCGCCTCCGTCAGACCCAACTGCTCGATCATATATTGAAACGACTTATCGACTGACAATGTCGCGGAAGTCATAACTACGCTTTTTTTCCGATCGAAGAAAAATTCCTTCAACTGGGCGCTAACGTCAATCGGCACCGCGTACATTTGCAGCGAGCGGCTGCGGTAATTCCCGTTGGCTTCCATCCAATAAACCGTGTCTTCGCTTTCCAGCTTCATGAAAAACCGCAGTGATTCCCGTTCTCCAGCTAAATCCTTAAACAAGCCGCTGATATCGGTAAGCAGGCTTTCCGCAGCATAATCATCCTGCTCCTCCCGAATCTCGGACAGGAGACGATCCCCTTTGCGAAGCACGTCGCCCAGACCCACGTAAATCTGGTTTTCGAGCGCGGTCAGTGTCTCCCAATCCTTCGGCTTTCGGGTCGGCAGCAGCCGATATACGAATTGCCCCGGATCGCCGGGGGCCGCATCGCTGCGATCCGGCATCAAGCTGAACAGCAGCTCGCTGAGCTTGTCCCAGCTCTCTTTCACATCCACCAACGTTGGGTAGATGCCATCGATCACTGCGCACCATTCCGCAGCTTTCTCCGCGGACGACGCATCTATCGAGCTCCGAAGATTAGCCAACTGCCCTGTCTTGCTGTCTTTAAACAACCGGGTCAGCGTATGGACCACCGTAAAGTATTTCATATGAATGCCAAGATGCTTGCCGGCCACATCTTCCAAATGATGCGCCTCATCGATGACCAGCCGCTCATAGCCTGGTAGCAGCTGGTGCCCGGCCTGAATGTCCGTAAACAATTTAGAGTGGTTCGTGATGACCACGTCCGCTACTCCGGCTTCGTGTTTGGCACGATGATAGAAGCATTTGCGGAACCAGGGGCAGGATCGGCCTAAGCAGGATTCCGATTCACTGGCTACCGTCTCCCAGAAGTCGCCGCCGCGGTTTCCGAGATTCAACTCTTCATCGTCGCCGTTTTCCGTTTGTGTCAGCCACACAACCATTTGCGCGGCCGTCATCACCTCTTCTTTAGGTGTTGCGAAGTCTTTTCTATTCATTTTATGTTCAAATTTGCGCAAGCACAAATAATGCTGCCTTCCTTTAAATACGGCTGCGCGGAAAGGAAAAGGCACGACTTCCGTCAATAGCGGCACGTCGCGCTCCCGCAGCTGCTCCTGCAGGTTGATGGTATGAGTGCTGACCATTACCTTCTCTTCATTCTTTACACTGTGGTAAATGGCCGGCAGGAGATATCCCAAGGATTTACCGGTCCCCGTTCCGGCTTCGACCAGCAGATGCTTGTCTTCCTCGAAAGCCCTCATGACCTCATTCAGCATCATGTTCTGGGCTTCTCGCTCCTCATACTGCGGCAAACGCTCTCGCAGCCGTTCCCGAACCTGTTCCATGAACTGCTCGAACGTCACATCCGCCAGCGGATTTCGATCCGAACTGTCCCTTGGCGCTTGAATGTCCAGCCAATCCTCCACCTGCAGGGCGAATTGACGATAGTACACGAAACCATCTTCGCTTGGCATCGCCTCGCGTTCCTTCTCCTGCGTCATCGCATCGAAAAACCAGCCCAAATCGCTGTCCTCGCCTGCAAACAGATCGGCCAGACGCTGCAAAGTCAACAGCGGCAGCTGCGCGCATTCCTCCACACATTTCAGGAAAATGAGTGCCGTCGCCAGCGCATCGCTGTCCGCCTGATGCGGCCGATCATGCTCCACTCCAAACTCCGCCGCCACCAGCCCGAGCTGATAGGAAGTAAGCGAAGGAAACAGGATTTTCAAGAAATCCATCGTATCCAGAATGCGGCCGGTAAACGGCAAATAGCCTGTTTTGTCCAAAGCGCTCTGCAAGAAATTAAAATCGAATGCAACATTGTGCCCGACCAAGACGACGTCGTTTAGAAGCGGAACCATCTCCACCATCACTTCGTCTAGCTCCGGCGCATCCTTGACATCTTCCTCTGTAATTCCCGTCAATCCCGTAATAAAAGGAGGGATCGGAACACCTGGTTTCACGAAGGAACGATACACCTGCGATATCGTCTTATCCGGTTCTATAATGGCAAGTCCCACTTGAATAATTTCATCGGAGGACTGGTTACCCGTCGTTTCAAAATCAAGCACTGCGTATTTCATTGCTATTAATTGTCCCTTCATTCCAGTCTCTTTACAGCATAACAGAAGATAACCGATTTGAAAATTAATACAAACGGGATCTGTAATAAAAATCACAAAACAAAACAAGCGATGCGCCGCTTTAAGCGGAATTTCGCATCGCTACATGATTCAAGCCGTAAATAAGTGCGTTCAATCGGAATGAGACCTACAATAAGGAAGTCAGTTCCGGACTGTAATGCAATTTCCCCGTGCTGTGCGTGCAGGCCTCCAAATTGGCCAGTGGCTCGGGCAAGGACGGATCGCTGTGATGAGCCAACTTGAAGTACTCTTTTGCTTTGGTAAACACACCTTTTTGCGCCTCAATGCATCCGAGTGCGTTGTAAATGATGGAACGAAGCCGTTTGTTCGTCGCCTTCTCCAATACCAGCCAGAAATGCTTCGCGGCTTTGTCGATTTGCTCCAGGTGCAGATGGCACATTCCCATGTAGGTCTGGGCGAGCACACTGTCAGGAAACTGCTGCATGACCTGCTCAAATTGGGACAATGCCTGAGGAAACATCAGCAGTTTGTAATACCCTTGCCCTTTGATAAAAACGGGGTCATCCAATTCAGGAAGATCGGGCGTCTCCCTGGATGCCAGGCTCCCAAACGCATGGCGCAAATATCCCATTTTCTCCTCGAAGCATAACCACTCCTCGATGATCCCGTCGCTCATATGCTGAAGCAGGCTCCATTTCTTAGCCAACTCCAGCTTTTGAGCGTTACCGGCCAAGGGATATTTCCGTGTGATTTCGTCCAACATCTCATTCATTTCCGCAAACACATGCTGAAACATCATTCGCATCCCCCCAAACGAAAATGAAATCAGTCCGAGCCTTACGTTCATTTTTTGTTTCGAGGACCGTTTTCATTCCCGCAGGGAGGAATTACACTTTTTTGAAGGCTTTATTCTGACTTTGGTAACTGTGGCGGATGCCGCAAGTTGGGGTCCTCAGCGGGTCGGGGGTTGGAGGCGTATGTTCCTTTGTTCCCCAAGGTGTGCGATACCGCAAGAGCTAAGACGCGAATTGTATGCGAAAAATCGAGTACATTTCGGCGTCTTCGGTGATTCTGACAGAATGTATTCGAAATATCATGCATAACTGTACGTTGGAAGGGCGATGTCCTGGGATCTGTATGAAAAACCGAATACATTACGGTTTTTGGTTCATTCGCGACAATTTGCATATGAAAAATCGAATACAATTTGGCGTTTTCGATGATTCTGACGGAATGTATTCGAAATATCATACATAATTGCGTGTTGGGAAGGCAATGACCCGCAATCTGTATGAAAAACCGAATACATCACGGTTTTTGGGTCATTCGCGACAATTTGCATATGAAAAATCGAATACAATCAGCGAGCGACGTTGACCAGGTGCGTAGCGTAGCTGGAGGCTATGTGAGCACACGGAGGGCCCGGCTGAATTCAAGATTCGACGCCGAGCCCTCCCCTAAGTCCACTTCGTGATCCGAAGATGACTTTATGAACTACCTTATTTTAGCGGATCATGGCGTGAAGTTCTTGGTGCGCCTTCTCCACCGGCTTATTGTTCTCGTCAACGAACACAACCGTTGGTTTATGGCTGCGTACCTCTTCCGCCGATAGTTGGGCGTAAGAAATGATGATGACACTATCGCCCGGCTGCACAAGACGTGCTGCCGCGCCGTTCAAACAAATGACGCCGCTTCCGCGAGGCCCCGGAATCACATAAGTCTCCAGGCGGGCACCATTGTTATTGTTTACGATTTGCACTTTCTCATTCTCCAGCAGATCAGAAGCCTCCATCAATTCCTCATCAATCGTGATACTGCCGACGTAATTCAGATTTGCTTCCGTCACCGTCGCGCGGTGAATTTTCGATTTCATCATCGTTCTATACATCAGTCGTTCACCTTCTTCGTTAAGATAACGTTATCGATCAGCCGAGTCTTGCCAAATTTCACGGCAACCGCAATCAACACGTCGCTCTGTCGTCCGGCAACATCAAGCCGGTCTCCGCCCGCCAGCGGGGACAGTCCCGGAAAATCGGCAATCTCCACATAATCAATCACGGCCAGCGGTTCAGCTCCAATCGAATCGCGCAGTTCGGCGAGCACCTCTCCTGCGGTCACGTTGGCTTCCGCATTTGCCTTAGCCTGAACGGCCAGCAGGCTGCGAGACAGGACAAGTGCGGCCTGCCGCTCTTCCGCACTCAGGTATACGTTTCGGGAGCTAAGGGCAAGGCCATCGGACTCACGCACAATCGGACAAGGAACGATCTCAACATCAAAATTCAAGTCCAACACCATCTGCGCGATGACCGCCACCTGTTGGGCATCTTTTTGCCCGAAATAAGCCCGGTCTGGCTGCACGATATGCAGCAGCTTGCCAACGACGGTCGTAACGCCGTCAAAATGACCCGGACGCGACGCCCCGCACAAGACGTCCGTTAAATCGGCAACCTTAATATTCGTTCGCGTCGGTTGGGGATACATCTCTTCAACGCTGGGTAGAAAGACAAAATCTACGCCCTCCCGCTCGGCCAAGGCCAGATCTTTCTCGGGATCTCGGGGATACCGCTCAAAATCCTCATTAGGGCCGAATTGGATCGGGTTAACGAAAATGCTTAGAACCACCAAGTCGTTCTCCGCCCGCGCTTTGCGCAGCAAGCTGGCATGCCCCTCGTGCAAAAATCCCATCGTCGGCACGAGCGCGATCTTGATTGGTTTTCCATTCCTTGCCGCTGTGAACCGCGCTTCCTTCAACTGTTCACGAAGCGGTCGTATATTTGTAAAGGTCATCATGACCGGACTTCCACCTTTCCTTTACCGTACAGCGTACCCAGGGATTCCTGCACGCTTTGATCCGCACGGAAGACATGCTCTTCCGCCGGGAACGAACGATTCTTGACATCGGCCACGTATTCCGATATGCCGCGACGCACCTGTGCTCCGAGGTCGGCATATGTTTTGACGAACCGTTTGTCCCGGTAGTCTGCGGTATATTTCAAGACGTCATGGTAGACCAACACTTGGCCGTCACAGCCGCGCCCTGCCCCAATACCGATCGTCGGAATGGACAACTCCCGGGAAATCGCCGTTGCCACCTCTTCAGTAACCAGCTCCAGCACAACGCCAAAGGCGCCGGCGCGTTCCAGCGCTTTGGCATCGTCCATTAGCCGCTTGGCATCCGCAGCGTCCTTGCCCTGCACCCGGTAACCACCGATCTGATTGACCGATTGCGGCGTCAAACCGATGTGCCCCAGTACCGGAACACCTGCTTGCACGATAGCCTGAACGGCCCCGGCAATCTCTGCGCCACCTTCCATTTTGACAGCGTGAGCATGGCCCTCCTGCATCAAACGGCGGACGTTCCGCAGCGTTTCGTCGATGCTTCCGTGATAGGTCATAAACGGCATGTCGGTGACAATGAACGTATGCTGCGCTCCGCGTGCAACCGAACGGGAATGGTAAACCATGTCGTCCAGCGTTACGGGAATCGTCGAGTCATACCCGAAAACCACGTTGCCCAACGAGTCCCCAACTAGCAGCAGATCCGCCCCCGCCTCCTCGGCCAACTGGGCCGACGGATAGTCGTATGCGGTGATCATGGCCAGCGGGATGCCGTCCTGCTTCATCTTTTTCATTTTTACGATATTTAAAGCCTGTTTACCTGCCATTTGATCCATCTCCTTCGGTTTAGGGGGTGTGCGAACCTTGAAAAAACGCGCACAACAAAAAAACCTTTTAGTTTGGCACTAAAAAGGTCCGAAGTCCAAAGAAGAGTTCATTCCTCGTTCTTCTGTCTCGGTCCTTCTTACGGCTCAGAGCAGAATCCAACGCAACTTGATCGTGGCTGTTCATGTCGTCATCCGACAGTTGAACATTCACTTTACATACCTCCGACGAGCGCCCGGAGTGCAGTTCGGATCTTTACCGATACCGCCTCCTGTGCTCAGTATAACAAATTACGTTTTATTTTTCATCCGCCAAGTTGTACTTCTCCAGAGAAAATCGTGAAATGTTTGCCATCTTGATCCAACAGCAATAAGGCACCGCTAGGATCCAAGCCGGTTGTCGTACCTTTTAGCACCCCATTCGGGGTATGAACGGCAATCTCGCGGCCGAGTGTTACCGACAGCGCCTCCCACAAATGCCCCACTGGCGCAAACCCTTCCTGCGTATACAGCTCGTAAAGCTGCTCCATTTCAGTCAGGACTGCGCCAATAAGTGCGGTCCGATCGATTCGGCGTCCGCTCTCCAGCGACAAGGAGGTGGCGATTGCCGTTAGCTCCTGTGGAATATCCTTCGCCTCCAAATTTACGTCAATACCGATGCCGGCAACAGCAAAACGGATCAACTCGTCTTCGGCGACCGATTCAACGATGATGCCGCACAGCTTTCGCCCGCCCACCAAGATATCGTTGGGCCATTTGATTCCGGCATCTACGCCGCCAACTTTGCGCACGGCGCGGCACACCGCCACCGCCGCAAGTAAGGTCAATTGCGGTGCGATCGATAAAGGCTGCCGTTCCGGTCGCAGCAGCAGGCTCATCCAAATTCCCTTGCCGGGAGGCGAATACCAACGCCGGCCTTGACGCCCGCGCCCGGCTGTCTGCTCTTCGGCAAGTACCAGCGTGCCATGCGGTGCCCCTTCTTCCGCCAGCTTACGAACCTCCTCCTGCGTGGAGGGAGTTGATTCCAGCAGCTTCAGTCTCCGCCCGAACATGCGGTTTCCTTGCAGCGCATGCAGCAAGCCGGTTTGGCTCAACTTGTCCGGCTGGCGAATCAGCCGATATCCTCGCCGCGGCGCCGACTCGAATTCATAACCTTCCTCGCGCAGCTTGGCAATTTGTTTCCACACTGCCGTCCGGCTGATCGATAGTCGGCGACTGAGCTCCTCGCCGGATATATATTGCCCCGGATGCTCCAGGAGCATGTCAATCAATCGAGTTGCTTCCATTTTCCTTCCCCCCCGTTTCGACATGTTGAAGAAGGGTCTGCCGATCATTGGGCAGCTCACCTGCGGCAACCGCAAGCAGCAGTTCCCGCAACAGCTCGCTAAGCCAAGGGCCGCCTTTGCGGCCGGCGGCTTGCAGCACTTCGCCGCCGCTGACGGCGAGCTCCTTCAGCGTGTGCACGCGCACCTCGCGGTGCCAACGGGCCGCGTTGGTCAACACGGCCTGGCCGGCCTGCCGCCATGCGTCGTCGCCCGAGGCCGCTTGCAGCACCGCCTGCTGGCGGCGCAGCCACAGCCCGGCGGTCTCGCGGCCGAACGCGACCTGCAGGCCGATCCAGCCGCGCCGCTGCTCGCGCTCGCCCGGCGCCCCGGTCTGGATGGCTTCCCACGCCTCGTCAAAGCGGACGATCCCAGCCGCCTCCTGGGCGGTCTGGTTCGGGAACGTCCAGCTTTTGAGCAGCAGGGAAGCCGCCTCGCCCGGGGCGCCTAGGGCTTGCAGCAGCAGCGACCAGCGCAGCGCCGGCGGCGCGGGCTCCAACAGCGGCAGCGCGCCCAGCAACGCGCGGCGTGGCGGCTCGCGATGCAGCAGGCGCTGCGCCAGCGCCGCTTCTGCGCCGAGAGCCTCGCCGCCCGCGTCCGCCACCGCCTCCGGCTCGGCCGGTCCCTGCGCCGCTTTCGCATGCCGCAGCAGCCCGCTGCGTTCAAGCAGGGCCAGCCCGCGGAGCGGGTCCGGGCCCTGCAAGATCTTCTCCAGCTCCATACGCACGCGTTCCGTCGCGATATAACCAAGCTTGTCCCTGCCATCAAGGAGCGCCTTCCACAAGCTCTTGACTGGGCGGAAGCCAAACGTCGAAGCAAACCGGACGGCTCGCATCATCCGCAGGGCATCCTCCTCAAACCGTTCTTCGGCAACGCCAACACAGCGGATCAGCCCACGCTCAATATCAGATCGGCCGTCAAACGGATCAATCAGCTCCCCATCCAGCCCACGGGCGATGGCGTTCATCGTAAAATCGCGCCGCCGCAAATCCTCGGCAACCGCATCCACAAACTCCACCGAAGCCGGACGACGGTGATCCGCGTAATCCGACTCCTTGCGGAACGTCGTCACCTCAAACGCCTGACCTTCCATCAACACTGTCACCGTGCCATGTTGAATTCCCGTCGGAACCGTGCGTTCAAACAGGCGAACCACCTCGTCCGGTTTGGCCGAGGTGGCGATATCCATATCGTGGACCGGACGCCCCATCCATTCATCGCGAACACAGCCCCCGACGAAAAAGGCCTGGTGCCCGCCATCCCGCAAGACGCGCAGCACGTTCTCCCCTTGCACCAGCATGAGGGGGTCAACCTGACTCCAACGAATCGTCTCGATTGCGGACACCTCCCTTCCAATAAACTATAATCTATCGTAATCCATACGGCACAACAAGCGCAGGGCACCTAGCCCTGCGCCGATTCTGTCTTTAGGTTCCCTAGCCCTCTCGCCAATTCAACTCTAGCTGCAAGCCGGATTCAAAGTTGGCAGCTGACGATTGAGCACACGGTAATAAATCTCTTCATAAGCCGCCGTCGTCATCTCGCTGCTAAATTGCGTTTTCGCCCGGTTCAAGCAAGCTTCGCGTATCCGTGCAGCTAGATCAGGGTCCTGCAGCAGCGCGATGCAGTGCTCCGCCATCTGCTTCGTATCGCCGATCGGGGCGAGGAACCCCGTTTCTCCGTGGGTCACCAGTTCCGGAATCCCGCCGGCGATCGAGCCGACCGTCGGCACGCCGCAAGCCATCGCTTCCAGGGCGACCAGGCCGAAGCTTTCCTTCTCCGACGGAAGCAGCAAGACGTCAGCCATTGAAATGACATGGGCGATATCATCCTGTTTGCCGAGGAAATGCACCCGGTCGGCGAGGCCAAGATCCTTGATTTTGCATTGGATCTTGGGCAACTCCGGCCCTTCACCGACAAACAGCAGTTGGGACGGAACCTGCTCGTTCACTTGATGAAAAATATCGACGACATCGCTGACCCGTTTCACCGGTCGGAAATTCGAGACGTGCATCAGCACTTTCTCGCCTGGCGCGGCAAAATCCATCCGGCAGCTCTTCGCGTCCCTTGGATAATATACCCTTTCGTCAACGAAGTTGTACGTCAAGTCAATATCCCGGGTGATGTCCAGCACTTCCCGGGTTTCCCGCATCAAATCGCGCGAGACCGAAGTCACAGCGTCGCTTTCATTAATTGCCAGCCGAATCAAATCCTTCAGCGATTCGTCTTGCGCCAATACCGTAATGTCTGTCCCATGCAGCGTCGTTACGACCTTTAACGAGTCGCCTACCATCTGTTTGGCGAGGAATGCGCAAACGGCGTGCGGCACCGCATAGTGCACGTGGAGAATGTCCAGGCCTTGCGTTTTGGCTACCGTGGCCATTTTGGTCGCTAGGGACAAATCATAGGGCGGATAACGGAAAACGTAGTAATCGCTAACCTCAACTTCATGGTAAAAAATGTTCTTATGGTAACTCCCTAAACGAAAAGGAACGCTATGCGAGATAAAATGGACTTCGTGGCCCTTTTCCGCCAGCAATTTTCCCAGCTCGGTGGCCACAACCCCCGAACCGCCCAAGGATGGATAACAGGTGATGCCGATTTTCAAAAATGGTTCCATATGGTGGGGGCCTCCTTTGTTGTTGTTCCCTCTTCCAGCTTATGTGCGTAGGGAGCCGAATAGATTTACCGGATAAGCCGTTTTCGTCATGAACCCTTCCGCAAACGGGATCAGTGAACGCTGTCCAATCAGCGAGTCCCGAGCTTTCACGCGTTCCACATAGCCCTGGTTAAGCGGGGTCAAGGCGACGTCTTCGCCCGGCGAACCCGCCTCGAACTGAGAACGGTAGCACCGCAGAGCCCGCTCTTTTTGCTCGTAGATTGCGCTCACGTCGACGACCAAATCCGGCGTTTTCCAATCATTGATGAAATAAAAATAAAGCTCGGGCGCAGGCACCGCCGGCTTGTCCGGCATAAACCGGCGCAGTTTGGCGTTAAATACCGCAGCCTCCACCAGCTTGCTGCCATCGATATGGTCGGGATGACGATCCTCCCAGTACGGGGCGAACACGAGTCGTGGTGCGAACCGGCGAATGACCTCGGTGACTGCAGCCAGTTGTTCCGCCGATCCGGTCAACCCGCGATCAGGTAGTCCCAGATTGACACGGGTCGCCAAGCCCAGCACTTTGGCAGCCGCTTCGGCTTCCTCCTTGCGTAGGACGGGATTGCCGTTGGAGGACAGCTCAGCTTCGGTCAAGTCGCAGATGCCGACACGGTAGCCCGCGGCGGTATGCTTGGCGATTGTGCCGGCCATACCGATCTCGGCATCGTCTGCATGCGCCCCGAAGATCAGAATATCCAGCTGTTCGCTCATTTCGTTAACCCCGGTTTGTGCATCTCTACCAACTCGCGCCAGCCGAAGTCGCCGCGGTCCAAGGCACGCACCAGAATTTCCGCCGTCGCCATGTTGGTCGCTACCGGAATTCCATGCACGTCGCACAAACGCAGCAGTGCGGTGATATCGGGTTCATGCGGCTGCGCCATCAGCGGATCGCGCAGGAAAATGACCAGGTCCATCTCGTTCTGAGCAATTAACGCGCCGATCTGCTGGTCCCCGCCCAGCGGCCCCGACAGAAACCGATGGATTTTTAACGATGTATTATCCATAATCTGCTGTCCGGTCGTTCCGGTGGAATACAGCCTTTTATCTTTAAATACATGCTCGTAAGCGATGGCGAAATTGACGATATCCTCTTTCTTGCGGTCATGAGCAATAAATGCGATGTTCAACATATGCTATTGTCCCCTTTAATCTTCCATAAAATGGTCGAAACCGTAAATCATGCCCTTGCATTCAATCACTTTCTTGATCGCCAAATTGACCCCCGGCATGTAGCCGGCACGATCATAGGAATCATGACGTATTTTAAGCGTCTGGCCGAAGCCGCCGAAAATGACCTCTTGCTGGGCAAATACGCCCGGCAAACGAACGCTATGTATCCGGAAACCGTTATAATAACCGCCCCTTGCCCCCTCAATCGTCTCTTCCTCGTTCGGGTTCCCTTGGCGCAACTCCTCCCGGCTCTGAGCGATCAACTCAGCCGTCTTCACCGCCGTCCCCGAAGGGGCATCCAGCTTCTGGTCGCCATGGTATTCGATGATTTCCAGGTGCGGGAAATACTTCGCCGCCTGTGCTGCAAGACGCATCATCAAAATAGCCCCGATGGAGAAGTTCGGCGCTATCAACCCGCCGATATCTCGGGCTTGGCAGAGCTTGTCCAGATTCTCGATTTGCTCCGGCGTAAACCCGGTCGTACCCACAACCGGCGAAACGCCGAGCCGGATCGCCAACTCAGTGTTGGCGTAGGCGGACTGCGGCGTTGTGAAGTCGACCAGCACCCGCGGCTGCGTCTCGCTGAGCGCCATCTCCAAATCGCCCGTCAACGCTACGCCGCAGGCCGGAAGGCCGACCATCGTTCCGGCATCGAGGCCGGCATCCGACAAATTCACGGCGGCAACCAGTTTCAGCTCCGGATCCTGGAGCACCATCTTCACCACTTCTCTACCCATTCTGCCAGCGGCTCCCGCCACGGCTACTTTGATTGGTTCCGACATCTTGATCTCCTCGCATTCTCTACTATGATGATTGCTTGATTTGATGCTTCAAGCGCTGTTCCATCTCTTTCAGCTGTCCGGCCGCACCGGCATCCAAAGGAAGGGCCGACGCTTCGCGTACGGCCTGGAGCGCCAGTTCGTAGCATTCCAGCTCGCCATAGGCGATGGCCAGCCATACCTGTGCATCCAACGACAACGGATCGAGCTCCACGGCGCGCTTTAGCATGCGGGCTGCCGGTTCGGCTGCGGATTTCCGCTTGTTGCCCGCCTTCTCCAGCTGCCGTCTGGCCATTTGGGTTAATTCCATGGACTGCAAACGATCGTAATGCAGTTTATATTCGTCCTGCGCGGGCTCCAGAGCTGCAGCCAGGCGTGCATGTTGAAGCGCCTTATCCAGTTGCCCGCTCCGGGCGCAGGTAATCGAGTACCGATAATGGATATCCGCGTGATCGGGTTGATCGTCCAACGCTCGCTCGAACCAGTGCATGGCCTGAGCAAAGTCGTTTTCATAGATGCTTCGGTAAGCTCTTTGCAAATAATCCTCCGCCTTCATGTGCTATCCCCCTTTACTGTAGGGATGATCATACTAACAGCATATGAAGGATGACCCTATTCGGTGTCCTTTTTCGTCCATCGATCCGCATCGCGGGTCGCGAATTTATGCATGACCCGATCATGGGCCTCGGTCAAATTAATGCCAAGCGAATTAGCAAAGCAGATCGTAATGAACAGAATATCGCCTAACTCCAGCTCGATGGAATTATCCGGCTCGTCCTTCTTCTTCGGCTTTTCGCCGAAGGCATGGTTGACCTCACGGGCCAGCTCTCCTACTTCCTCAGACATTCGAGCCAGCATGGTTAGCGGGCTGAAATATCCTTCTTTAAACTGCGATATGTAACGGTCTACTTCGCGTTGCATATCCGCGAGAGATTTCTCTGTGTTCGTATCCAAGCGCCGATCCCTCCGCCGTTTGTCCCGTTTTCCCCTATGTTATCGTAAGTAGGTGACGAAAACAAATCATTTTTTAATCTGCATGGAAAAAGGTATACTAGGAGAGGCAGATCTAACCAAATGCCATTTATCGTTGGAATGACAACAACTACTTTAGGGACAGGTGAATTTTTTTCATGGAATCAAGCAAATTTTCCGGAATTCTCAAAACGCTGCTGCCGATCTTATTGGGTACGGCCATCTATGCGTTTGGACTCCTTTATTTTATCTTGCCCAACCAACTGATGGAAGGCGGGGTCACCGGCATCACGCTGCTGCTGAACTATGCGTTTGGCATCTCACCTTCGCTTTCGAACCTGCTGCTGAATATCCCTTTGTTTCTCATCGGATGGAAGATCCTTGGCGGACGACAAATCATCTGGACCGGGATCGGGATCGGCTCGCTGACCTTCTTCCTATGGCTGTTCGAGCGGATGATCCGTGGCGGCTGGATCCTGCCGTTCGAGACACAAACGGATTATATCCTCGTTTCGTTATATGCGGGGGTAACGCTGGGGGCAGGTCTTGGAATCGTATTCCGTTTTGGAGGGACGACGGGAGGCTCTGATATCGTGGCCCGGATACTAGGGCGCAAATACGGGTTCAGCATGGGACAGGTCATATTAACACTGGACATCGTCATTATCGGATTGTCGCTCTTCTATATTAGGAAGGAAAATATTTTGTATACGCTTGTGGCTGTGTTTATCGCCTCCAAAGTCATCGATTTTATCCAGGAAGGCGCGTATTCCGCCAAAGCGTTTACGATCATCAGCGATCATGCGCCGGCGATTGCCGACATCATCACGAAGGAGATGGATCGCGGCGTGACGTTGATTCCGGCGATTGGCGCATACTCCAAACAAGCGAAGCATATGGCCTATTGCGTCGTGGCGCGTCAAGAAATCCGGCGACTCCAGTCGATAGCAAAGTCAGTTGATCCGCGAGCGTTCATTATCATCAGCGACGTGCATGACGTGCATGGGGAAGGGTTCAAGGAAGATTAAACGCGAAGCAGACATCACAAAAGCAGAGAGGCTAAGGGAATCCTTTGCCTCTCTGCTTATTAATCCAACCCGAACATAAATTTAGCGTTAAAATATGTCCTTATTTCGCCTCGAAGTCACTTATCTCGATAATGCCATTTTTTACCCTTATCCAGCCAAATCCGAGTTTCCTGCAACAAAAAGGGGATCCTTTACCGCTATCGTCCGCTATCGCCCTTTATCGTTCGCCATCACTTACAGCCTGTACCTACGCGTGTCCTCTTCCCTGCGTTGCTCCCGCACTGCGGTAACCGTTTGCGAGGCGCGATACTTGCGAATTCCCGTGTAGGTCAGGGCAAGTACGATCCAAAGCCCGATCAACCCGCTCCAATACCACGGGCTGTCAAAGCCGGTAACCGGCAGGAATACAGGCTCGTCTCCCCGTCGTCCGAACAACCCTTTTAGCACGCCTCCCCCTTGAGAGATGGCCTCCTTCAAGGCTGCCTCATCCCAGGTTCGTTCATCGCTCAACCTGCCGGCATATGACAGCCACGATTCAAACCTATTGATATCGGATTCCGGACGCCGAATGATCGCAGCTGGCCGAATCACTTCATAATGCCCTTGCAAGGCCTGGAACGCCTTGCGTACCTCCGCCGGTTTCCCGCCCGCACGCGCGCGGTTCATCTGCTGCAAATTATCGGCCATGACCTTATAATACTGCTGCCATAAGGCCTTGTCCGGATGTAGCAGACTGTTTACCGCCAGCCGCAAGCGAGCCGAGGATAACGCCCACTCTTCTGGCTGGACCTCCGCCTTGACCAGCGTCTCCTTGGTGTCCATAATCGTTTCGGCCAAGGCATGGATTCCCTCCACCGACGTCAATCCCTTAAAAGACACGCCTTCCAGCGCGCCGATCAACGTGTCCATGTCGGCCAGCGCCTCTGGGGCATTTCCTTGCTGCATATGTTCATACAAACGCTCTGACGCCGCTTCGAGCTGCTTCAAACGCTCACTGCGCTCCTGCTCCGACAAGGATGGCGCGGCGGTCGATGACGTTCCTGCCTTACTCCCGGTTCCGTTCCCTACCGGTTGAGCTAACACCACCGTGTTCCAGAGCAGCATCGCGGCAAGTAAAGCCAGTGCGGCTGCAGTTCCTTTCACCCAAGATCTTCTCACGGACATCCCCTCCCTACCTTCATGGTATGGCAGGCTGTCCACCGTTAGAACCTTGCTCTTAGGCGCGTTTAGCCTGTTTCAACGCAAGCCAACCGGCTGCAATACTGGCTAACGTTAAAACCACAGTAAAGACGGCAACCTCGGATACATGATCCCATAAGGTCTCCGGCAACCAAGGATAAACCTCATACGTGTAGTCCACCGTATCGTTGAGCAGCGTCCAGGCACCCGCTCCCAGCAGCATTAAGGGCCCAAACTTGTACAATCGGACAAACAGCAGCGATTCCACCGCCATCGCCAAGTGGGAGGCAACCAGCATCCAGTCCTGCCAAACGAGATCCCCGCCCTGATACGCACCGGCAAAAATCATCGACACGGCCCAAACGCCGTATTTCACGCTCGTCACAACGGCCAATCCCTCAATTAAGGTGCGTATGCGAAAGTATTTCTTCAATGGTCCCGGAAACAGCAGAAACAACAAGCTTAGAGTAAAGAATAAGCTCGCCGTCGGGCTATCGGGAACAAAAATGATCTGCCAATGCGGATGGTTTTGCCAAGTATCCGCCAGTTGGGCATCATACCAAATGTACCCATAGACCGTTCCTAGCAGGTTACATACAAACAAGGCCCAGAGAATGAAGCGGGAAGATAGAAAAGACGTACTCCAAAGATCCGATAGTTTCAACGTGATATCCCTCTTTTATATGAAAATGGCACCGGTCTCATGAAATCGGCGCGCAAGCTTAAAAAAACCTGACCGCATCACGATCAGGTTTTCACATACTTCTTATTTTACTGTTCCGCTTTTTGTTTCGCAAGCCATTCGGCCAAGTGGTCGATGTCCTGATCCGTCAGTCCGGCACTAATTGCCGTATCGTACATTGGAGGCATCTTGCCATTTAAACCTTCTTTAATAATGGTAAGAATCGCTTCCTTGTCATGCTTGTCGCCAACTCCACGCAGTGAAGGTCCGCCCGCTCCTTTTAGGTCCGCAGCGTGACACGATACGCAAGTGGCTTTCTTATAAAGCTCCATCGCCGGATCTTCTTTGTCCACGATGGCGACCTCTTCCTGTGATTTTGCATTGGACGTCGGCAACCCTTTTTCCCGATTTTCCCGAGCTTTCTCTTCCCGCTGAATATGTTCCGGCACCTGTCCAGTCGCTTCCAGCTCATGCTGGTAATGCGTCCAGGCGAAGTTCGTCAAATATACAACTGCGGCAATCGACAGCAACATGAGCGATGAAGCGATCGGACGTTGATAGAAGCGACGCTCCTTGCCCCGATCCAGGAAAGGTGCTAGCAGCAGTCCACCAAACATCACGCCTGGAATGCCCATCGTACCCAATACGACGTAATCGCCGGAAGCATACGGATATTTCAAATATTGATACAGAAACAGGAAGTACCAGTCCGGCATCGGAATAACCGAAGCGGTCGGATTGGCCGGGAAGCCAAGCGGAGCCGGTTCGGAAATGGTCAGCACCAGGAAGCCGACGAGCACGACGACGCCGACCATCCATTCCTTCAGCAAAAAGTTAGGAATGAACGCTTCCGACTTGCCGGGATAAGCCGTATAATCCGGCGGCGTGATAAAGCCTTTGCCCTTGCGGACGCGGGAATCGCCGACGAATACGACTTTTTCCTTTGAATTGTCATGATGAGCCATGTCCCTTTTGCCCCCCTTCTCTTATAGAAGTAGTTCAATATTCATCTTTGGATCACGAAGCACTTCTTACAGCGGACCGGAAATCCCTTGTCTGCGGATCATGATAAAGTGACCAACCAGGAGGATCAACAATACCGCCGGAAGGAAGAACACGTGAATGGCAAAGAACCGGGTTAACGTTTCCGCGCCTACGATAGAACCACCCTGCAGCAGCTCCTTAATGACCGGGCCTAGCACCGGTACGGAGTTGGCGATTTCCAAGGTTACCTTCGTGGCGAAATAGGCTTTGTTGTCCCATGGCAGCAGATATCCCGTCAAACCAAGACCGATCATGACGAAGAAAATCAACATCCCGACAATCCAGTTCATTTCACGCGGCGCTTTATAGGAACCGGTAAAGAAAACGCGAAGCGTATGTAGGAACATCATGACGATAACCAAGCTTGCCCCCCAGTGGTGCATCCCGCGGACGATTTGGCCAAAGGCGACCTGTGTCTGCAAGTACTCCACACTGGCATAAGCGTTAATAATATCAGGAACGTAATACATGGTCAGAAACATCCCCGACAAGATCTGGATGACCGTGATAAAAAACGTCAAGCCGCCGAAGCAATACACAAACGCGGAGAAGTGATGCGCCGGGTTGACGTGCTCCGGAACCTCGTGATCGGCCACATCGCGCCAGATCGGCGTGATATCAAGACGTTCGTCAATCCAGTTGTACACATTTTTAAACATCCGAATCTACGCCTCCTTATTTCACGATGGTGTTCGGGATGATATCCCCCAGGTAAACCCAATCGTCCTTAATCATAACCTTGTACTCGTCAAGCGGCTTCGATGCGACCGCCAACTGCTTGCCTTCCTTGGTGTAATGCGCACCATGGCAAGGGCAGTGGTATTCATCCGGAAAATTAGTATCGTTATTCCATCCGATCGTACATCCCAAATGCTTACAAATCGGTGAAAGCGCATAAATATTTCCGCTCTCGTCCTTGCGAATCCAAGCCGTAAGGGAAGCCGTACTTAGGTACCAGCCGTCTTGCTGCTTGAGCTCGAACGAAAATTCCTGCGGTTCGCTGGTGATTTTACTAACTTCCACAACTTTGACGAAAGCACCTTCGCCCTTCTTATGCAGAATCGGATCAACCGCGAAACGAACCATAGGAAGCGTCACCCCACCCACCATGAATGCAGTGGCGCCCCCAAGCGTGTATGTAAGAAATTGCCGACGGGACATCTCTTTGCGAATAGGCGGTTTATGCGAGGTTTCCTGCTGGTCATGCTGATTGCTCATATGTCTTCAACCCCCTTTGTCAAGCAATTGTTTCCGTACGTTTCAATGATAAATATCACAATATCGCGTAAGACATATTAATAATATATTAGCGTTTTAAGAGCGTCAAGAATTTGACACATTTTTTTGGGCACATAAAAGCTTGTCGTTCTTGAAATTGTCGATATTTTGTCACAATCCCAAACCCTTCTTTGCTTGCCACAATTCTTGTACGGCCACCTTCACTTGTCCTGCGGCGCCCTCCCTGGAATCCGGCGAAAAACGGCGTAATGTCACGATTAAATCGGCATCCGGCAGTTCCACATCGGACCATTCAAATTCAGCGGAGACGACAAGGACATGAGCAAACCCGCTAGACTTGACATTTCGGCATACGTCATTAATTGCCTGTGGCATATCCTGTGTTCGATATTGGAAAGACGGGTACGTGACCACTCTCCCTTTGAAAGGAATTTCTACCCAATCGAGGATATCTCTCAGTCTTTCCAACTTTTCCGTTACTTCATACGGACGTTCCAAGCCGGTTAATCCCGTTACTGGAATCACGCAAGTGTCCAAATATGGGCGCAGCTCCTCCCAAGCGGAAGCTTCAATTTCACTGAATTTCATGTGATAACCCCTTTTTCGATTCATGTCTCCCCATTATAAACAGGGATCCTTGACAAATCCATCCTTCTTGTTTTACTATCGATCTGGAATCCAGATCGAACTGCAATTCAGATTGATTTCCATATCCAGTAAGAATTTTTAACACCTTGCTAAACAAGGAGGAGGAAAAATGAGCAGCAACAAGAAGGCTCCTATGCCTATCAGCGCCGAGCAAAGCAAGCTCCTCGAAAGCGCCTTACGGATCAAAATCCTGAACGTGTTGGCCAATGAAGCTCACACCTCCAAACAGGTTGCGAATCTGTTGGGCAAGACCCCCGGCAACGTGCATTATCACATCCAGAAGCTGTACGACGGCGGGCTGTTGGATTTAGTCAACACCCAGACGGTTGGCGGCGTTGTCGAGAAGTATTACCGTTCTAAGACAACGTTCTTTAAACCGGAACAGTTCACTGAATTCAATTATCTCGAAGATGAGCCGCCATACCGGGCTGCGACCCGGTTACTTCTATCCCCGGCTCAATATCAGGATTTCATCGACGAGCTCGATGCCCTGATCCGCAAATGGGAAGCCAAGGACACCGATGGAGCCGAATACGGCGTATTATTCACCTTGGGTCGCGTGCAGGACAGCGACTCGGGTTCCGATTAACTAGAAGGAGGATCCGCATCTATGAATCTTGAAACTTCACAACCGGAAGAGGGCGCAGCCAGACAGGCGATCCGACCTGCAGACGAGCCCGCAGCCAAGAACCCCTTCTCAGGATTCGCGGAGCCGTTCCGTAAATCCAAAGCATTCCCTTATTTGTGGCTTGGACAGCTCGTTTCTTTCCTCGGCAGTTCCATTACCTTGGTCATCCTGCCGATCATCGTCTATTCCTTGACCGGCTCGACGACCACGATGGGCCTGCTTATGGCTGCGTATATGCTTCCAAACATCGTCATGTTGCCTATTTCCGGCACGTTGGTTGACCGTTATAATCGCACGAATTTAATGTTACTGACGGATTTGCTTCGCTTTGCGGTCATGGTCATCCTCTCAGCTTTACTGTTTGCGAACGCTTTAACGATTCAAATGCTGTTTATCCTGGTCACCTCGTACGGCTTAATGGACGGCTTGTTTCAACCCGCTTATGCGGCAACTCGTGCCACCGTGTTTACCGCCGACATCCGCAACTCCGCCAATGCGCTAACGCAGATCAGCAATCAAGCGGTTCGCTTGATCGGCCCGTCTCTGGGCGGCGTACTGGTCACATTCTTCTCAGCAGGCTGGGGAGTTGCGCTTGATGCCATGTCCTATGTCGTTTCGTTTCTTTGTTTATATGCGCTTCGGAGGCTCGTTCCCTATCAACCGAAGGCTGCAGGCCATAGCGCGGGCATGGGCGCTGACTTCAAGGAAGGTTTGGCGGTGTTGAAAAGCAAACCTTGGCTCTGGATCACCATCCTAGCCTTCTCCTTAGTCAACATCTGTTTTGGCGCCATCGTCACTGTGGTTATCCCTTGGCTATTCAAAATCCACCTGGATTTGCAACCCTATGTATACGGCATCGCCGTGACCTGTTCAGGAGTGGGCGCCATTGGAGCCGGCTTGCTCTTTGGCACGAAGAAACGTTTAAGACACCGCGGCCTAATCGCTTACGGTGGAGCTTTGATTAGCGGTATTGCCCTTCTGCTGATGGCCGCAGCGCCAGCTCCGGCCGTACTCTGCGCTCTCTTTGCCGTAGAAGGATTCGGAATGATGATGTTTGGCCTGATCTGGGAAACCAGTATGCAGGAGATGGTTCCGCAGGAGACGTTCGGCCGCGTGGCCAGCCTGGATATGCTGGGGTCGTTCGCCCTGCTTCCGGTCGGTTATATCATCGTCGGCTGGCTAGCTGACTCTATCGGCGGCCTGCAAACGATCGCGCTGTTTGCAGCGATCGGTTCCTTAGCCCTTCTGGCCGTCATGCTCACCCCGGCCGTCCGGAATTATGATTAACCCTACTGTTTACAAAAAAAAAAAAAAACCGTCCCATCCGTTCATCCTTCATGTGAACAGACGGGGCGGTTTGCCTTTAGCGCTCTTCCAAAGTTTTCAGTTCATCCGTCAGGAGCCGGAAGGCATCCTCATCGCCATTCGCCAAGGCGGTGTCGATCTCGCTGTAGATCTGTTCCGAGCGATGCTTCCGGAGCGCTTCGTCCCATATCATTTCCGCCGCCAATCCAAGCATTGCTTCATAAGTAACCTTCATCTGATCCATAGGATGCACCTCCAAACCATCGTTAAATGATCCTATATTCTTTTCCTTTCACCACATAGCTTTCCGTCGTCCGCCGCATTCGCTCTAAATCGTCTTCGGTTAGCTCCCGAACGACTCGGGCTGGTGAACCCAGAGAAAGAGTATAAGGTGGAATTTTTGCGTTTTCCGTCACTAAAGAACCTGCTCCTACTAAAGCATATTCACCGATATCTGCGCCGTTTAGGACGATCGCCCCCATACCGATTAATGTGCCTGTGCCTATGCGGCATCCGTGAATGATAGCGGCATGTCCCACGGATACGTGATCGCCAACGATCAAGGGCTGAGAAGCATTGACATGTCCAATCACGCCGTCCTGAAGATTGGTACGTTTACCAACGACGATTTCCGCTAAATCGCCCCGAAGCACCGCATTATACCATATGCTGGACTCGCTTCCTATCCGGACGTCTCCAATCAGCTTGACTCCTTCCGCGATAAATACGCTGCCGTCGACCTGAGGTAATTTTCCTTGGTATGGGATCAACATCGCCACTCACTCTCCCTCTTGATTTGCGAGTGATTGTACCCATTCGAACTGCTCTTTGTCAACGGGTTCGAAGTCGTTTATTCCCCTGCATTCAACAAGGCCAAAGCATCTGCATTAGAAGTTATGTAAGTGCGTTGATCGCTTTCCTCAACGCTTAGGCCTTATGAATGAGCTGAACTGCTTGTTTTCCAAACGGGGAAGCCTGTACATACCGTTCATGCCTCTCGTCTTCGCCAAATCGAACCATGCCTAAATGGAGCATCATTTGCAAGATTCGCTCTTCAAAAATCGAAGCGGGAGAGTCATAAAAAAACGGCTTAATCAGCATTTCAACCCTTTCAAACAGCGAGGGTACCGTCACCCAATCTTTCGAACAGCAAATCATCCAGTAGACTAGAGACAGCAAGTTAGGAATGGGCCCTTTATATAATCTTAACCAAAAGCGGACGAACTGTATCATAGGCTCCTTGCGTTCCTCCGCTAGGTAGGACGCTCCCCCATCCGTCAATTCTAGTCGATGGTTGTTCTCCTGAATGAGGCGGGAATGATAGGCATAATCGTAAAGCAGCGCTAATCGGTTCGGATAATCCTTAAAACGGCGGCCATACCCGAAACGCCAACCTTTGCCAACTAATCCCTCGGACACGTGAAGCGATTCAAGGATCTGCAACTGATTTCTCCGGTACATGACCCCTTCGCTGTTTAACGGAATATCGTGCCGGGACACGTATTGCAGGAATAGCAGCAGGTCGGTGGACAGCATATCCGGCTCCTCCCGGTACATCGGCGGTTCGGCGGCAGCCACCTTCACTTCGGCAAGAAACCGGCGTTCGAGGGTTTCTCGGAACCGTCGCTTCAAATCCTCAGGAACCTCGAACAGATAACGGGTCTGCTGGGTCGTTCCATTAAATAGCCAACCCTGCTGGCGAAAGCGGGTGATCATCTCCCGTGGACTTTCCCGCTCCTTGGCATCCTCGGTAAACCGCGAGCCCTGCGCGCAAGCGATCAGCTCCTCCAAGCTGAACTGACGACGTCCGTCGAACAGCAGGGTGTTCAGGAAGCGAAAATCCTCCATACTCATGCCGCCAATATGCCGCTCGATAAAATCGCGACTGCCTACCGTCTGCAGGATGGATTGAATCAATTCATGCTTCGAATGCCCGCTGCATTCGCAGTCGTAATGATCCGCTATTCTGCTGAGTTGTCCGATATCGGCAAAAGTGAGCATATCCGCCAGATTCATAGTTTTACCGCCTCGCCGTTTTAATCCCATTATGGGAAGGTTTTCCGGCGTTTATTCCCGAAATCCGAAATTATCCCGAAAAAATAGCAAAAAAAATAAGCCGGCCTAAGCCGGTTTACTTCGGTTCCTTGACACCTTCTTGCAAGTGACGTGTGCAATTATATAATCGCAAATCCCAAGAATTCTCCATTTTCTCCAGAATCGTTAAAGACAAATTGCCAATCCGCTCCTGGCATTTCTCCTGGTACAAGGCGATATAAAGCTGCGCCAGCAGACCTCCATGCGAAACAACCAACACATTGTTGCTTGGGTAACGCTCCGCCAAATCAGCCATAAAGGACAAAGCCCGCTGGCGGATTTCCTCGTCTTTCTCCTGCCCCAGCTCATGCTGGTCCCAATCCTTGCCCCATAACGTTTCTCTTTCCACCAACGTCATGCCCTCGACCTGACCAAAGGAACGTTCCATCAACCGCGAATCAGGATCGTACAGCGGAATCCCCAGCGTCTCGGCCAAGATTTCACCGGTCTCGCGCGCCCGTGACAAGTTACTCGTCAGGACGAAGTCCCAGCGGTATTCGCCTTCCTCTTTCAATCTCTGGCCGAGCAGTCTGGCTTGTCGCCGTCCCTCGTCGTTCAAGGGGATATCGCTCTGCCCTTGAATTCTACCTATCGCATTCCAATCAGTTAGTCCATGGCGAATCAAACCAACGAGCATAACCATCCCCCTTTAGATGTAAAAAACGCCCCGCCCGCTCCAATAGCGGAAGAAGCGTTTGTTAACCCAAGTTTATCTTCTGGTACGGCGGAGTCCTTTCCAGGAAAAGAGCGCCAGCAACATGCCTGCCATAGACAGTACCATCCAGTATTGCGGATAAGCCGGGCCCATTTGCACGGCAAAAGGCTCTACAATTCCACGCGAAGCGCTAGGCATGGCGAACGAAAAATCCGCGTATGCATCTGTCTCCGAGCCGGCCGCCGCGACAGCTGTCGGCAGAATCCCGGTCATCGGCTCGGCAGCTTTCTGGTTCGACGGGGTATGATCCATCAATAGGAAAACAAAGCTGCAAAGGAAGATAGCCAGGAAACTGGCGGCCCAAAATACGACCCTACGCCGGAAACGGCGGGTAACACCGCGCTTGACGTCAGGGGCCAGCCAAGGGGATTCGGCATAAATCCGATCCATCACTCGCCGATTTACCGTTTCTGCCTGCTCCTCCGTCACTTCCATCGGTATGTACTGCAGCATGTCCAGGCTTTCTTCCCATTGTTGATATTCGTCTGCGCAAGACTCGCAGCCCAAAAGATGCCGCGCCAGCAAAATCCGCTGAGGGTGTTGTTCGGGCAGGTCCCTTAACAATCCGAACAATTCTTGGGCCTCTCTACAATTCATCTGCTTTTCATCCCTTCGTAATGCTCGTAGATGGGTTCATAAAAGTAGGGTTCAAGCTGACTTTTTACACTGCTGCGCGCCCGGAACAACAGCGACTTCACGGCGCTAACACTTTGTCCCAGAATATTCGCGATCTCTTGATAATCCAATTGATCGTATTCGCGCAAGATCAAAGCCGATCTTTGCTTCTCCGGCAGATTGTTGATGGCTTCTCTCACCATGCCCACTTTCTCGCTCCGTAATACCGCTTGCTCGGGGACGACATCGTTTGAAGCTACGGGAACGATCCCGCTTTCATCCAAGGGGACATTGCCGTTTCTTTGTTTGCGAAGTTCGCTGAGCACCGTGTTACGGGCAATCGTATACAACCAGGTGGAGAAAGAAGCATCTACCTCTCTGAAGGAATGCAAGCTGCGAAATGCTTTATAGAACGTTTCCGAGCATAGATCTTCGGCAAGCAGCTCCATATGAGCGCTCTTTAACATGTGATAAACGAAGGCCAATATCTTCCGCTGATACCTTCGCATGAGCTCCGAGTACAGTTCCGTATTGCCTTCCTTAATTTCGCGAATCATTTGGGAATCCGTCATTTAGGTGCGATCCTCCTCGCGCTTCCATGGGCCATCTTCCCGTTCGATTCTTACATCAATTATTACCGAACAGGTTTGAAAAAGTTGCGGTTATCTATGTAACTTCGATAAAAAATCTATTCGACATGAAAGCAAAATTAACAGCGTAGCCAAACTTTGAGGATATTATACCACAGGAGTTGGATTTAAAAAAACATCCATTCCTGCATTATTCATGTCAATCGACGACGAAACGCGATTTCTCGTTGCCATAAGCCCCATAAATTGGCAGACCTTTGCCCATTTCAGCAAAGGTCTGTTCAATACAATATGCTAGTGGCCTCAGGATGATTCAGCAATTGACCCTGCAACGAAACGCGTGGCCGCCTCTCGAACGTCGGCTGCCTGCGTGATGGCGGAAATCACAGCAATGCCGTCCGCCCCAGCGCGAATGATTTCGCCGGCTGACTCGATCGTAATGCCGCCGATGCCGACCAGGGGCAAGGCGATCCCGCAAGCGCGTAGCTCGCGGAGAATTCCCGGCCCTTGCGGTGCTTTGGCGTCCGCTTTCGAGGCCGTGGGATAGATCGGCCCGATGCCAAGGTAATCGGCACCGTGCCGAACGGCGGCCTCCGCTTCGGCGAGCGTGTGCGCGGAGACGCCGAGGATGCGGTCGCCGATCCGGGCGCGGACCCGCACGGCCGCTTCGTCCTCCTGGCCGACGTGAACGCCGTCGGCTCCGATCGCAAGGGCCAGTTCCACGTCGTCATTGACGAGGAACGGCACACCACGCTGGCGGCATGCGCCTTGCAGCTGGACGGCGAGTTCCCGCAGCGGAGCCCCGGTGAGCGCGCCCGGCCCTTTCTCGCGGAATTGCACGAGCGTGACGCCGCCGGCAAGCGCCTCTTCCAGCACCCGCAGCGGCTCTATACAGCAGTTCGTGCTGCCGATGACCAGATAAGTCCGCAGCAGTTGGCGCATGCGGGCTGCCTCGATGCGACCGCTTCCGCCACCGTCGTTCATCGGGATACTCCTTGTAAGCGACGGTAAGCAAAATGGTTCGTCGGCCCATGCCCATGCCCCAGCTCAAGCCCGTGCTCGATCGCCGCTTGAATAAAGGCCCGGGCGGTCCGTACCGCGTCTAGAGCCGGTAAGCCTTTGGCTAACCCCGCTGTCAGCGCAGCCGAGAAGGTGCATCCCGTGCCATGTGTATGTGGCGTGGGAATTCGCCGTCCGACCAACTCCGTGAAGGTCGACCCGTCATAGTACAAATCAACAACCCGATCGCCGTTCTCGGTGTCGTGGCCGCCCTTGATTACGATCTGCCGCGACCCGTACGCGCAAATACGTTTGGCCGCTTCGCGGCGATCCTCCATGGTGCGGATCGACAGGCCGGACAACACCTCCGCCTCCGGGAGGTTAGGCGTAACGATGAAAGCCAGCGGCAGCAATTGCTCGCGCAGCGCTCGCACCGCTTCCGGCTGGAGCAGAGAAGCGCCACCCTTGGCAACCATTACCGGGTCGACCACCACTTGAGTCCAGCCAAAGGCACGAATCTGGGCGGCAACCGCCTCAATGATTTCCGCGCTGAACAGCATGCCGGTCTTCAGCGCATCCACCCCGAGGTCGGAACCAACCGCTTCGATTTGCTCCGCCGCCGCTTCCGGGGGCAGCGGGTAGACGTTCGTCACGCCCAGCGTGTTCTGAACCGTCACGGCAGTGATAGCCGACATGCCGTAAACGTCCAGCTCCTGGAACGTTTTGAGGTCGGCCTGGATGCCGGCCCCGCCGCCGCTGTCCGACCCGGCAACCGTCAGCACCTTGGAGATCCGGCTCATCCGACCCACCATCCGCCGGCGCCTGTCGCCTGCATTTCACGCACTGCCGCGTGGCCCTTGAGCGAATGCGGATGAAGCTTCGCCAGCTCGTCAAGGAACGCGATCTGGAAGCTGCCCGGTCCGGCGGCAGCCGTCCGCTCGGCGGCGCGGGACGCGGCGGCGCCATAGAACGCTAGCCCGGCGGTACCGGCCAGCAGCAGATCGCGCTCCACCGCGGCGAAGGCTCCCAGCACCGACGTGAGCAAGCAGCCCGTGCCGGTCACCTGGGTCAGCAGCGCGTCTCCGCCGCTGACAAACCGGCACTGCAGCCCGTCGGTGATGACGTCTTCACGGCCGGTAATCGCCACGACCGTGTTCAACGCCCGCGCGGCCCGTACCGCGAGTTCGGCCGCCTCGTCCCCCGCGGTGTCGCCGGCATCAACCCCCTTGATCTCGCGGGTTTCCCCGACGAGATGGGCGATCTCCGCCGCATTGCCGCGCAGGAGCGACACCTTTACCTCGCGCAGGATACGCAGAGCCGATTCGGTGCGGAAGGCGGTCGCCCCCGCACCGACCGGGTCAAGCAACACCGGCACGCCATGAGCGTTCGCCGACCGGCCGGCGAGGATCATCGCTTCGACCTGCTGCGTCGACAACGTGCCGATGTTCAAGACGAGGGCCCCGGCGATCTTGGCCATATCAGCCACCTCCTCGGGTGCATAAGCCATGACCGGCGAAGCGCCAAGGGCGTACAAGCCGTTTGCGGTAAAATTCGTGACGACAACATTGGTCATGTTATGCACGAGGGGTTTCGTTTTTTGCACCTTTTCCAGCACATCGGACAAATCTTTTTCCATTAAGCTCATGTTTTCAACCTCTCTTTCGATCATTTGGATGAATGCGAAATCATCGGCATCGCAACCGGCCAGTCTTCCTGCCGGTAAGCCATATCCCAAAAGAGATATTCCAACTGGCAGCTTTGCAGAAAATGATCGGCCATCCTTTGCCGCTCTTCCTCCCTGGCTGTATCCGCCCATCGGTCTAACGCATGGATAAACTTCTCCGTCACATCCCCCGAAAGACGCCCGTAAAAATCAATCCACTCATAAAACGGATGGTCCGATGTCGGCTGCACTTCTGCCAGCAGCTTTTGGCCGATCTCCAGATAGGTCCAAGGGCAGGGCAATAACACGGCATAGATCTCGCCCAAACTCCCTTCGTGGGCCACCGTCAACATATGACGGATATAATGATGCGCCGAGGGTGCAAGCGGGTACCCCTGCAACTCTTCAAAATTCACTCCGGCGGCCTGGCAAAAAATCTGATGGGGTTGAACTTCACGGTTTAAAATATACGCGATCTGTTCGTTGAACATCGCGATCTCCTCTCGGGTCCGGCTTTTGGAAATCGCGATACCGTAAATCCGCATATAGGCGTTTAAATATTCGTAATCCTGCTTAACGTAATGAATGAGCTGCTCTTTCTCCAGTTGTCCCCTTGCGATGCCTCTGACGAACGGATGATCGAATATGGCTTGATAGATCCCGTCCGCCTGACGTCGCAGCTCCTGCGTAAACCCCATCGTCTCCACCTCCCAATATATTGAACTAGGAAATCCCCTGAGAAGACGACGACAAACGACCTGTTAACAGAGCGCGCAAAAAAGCCGCTCCGTAGAGGGAGCGGCTCGATCAAGTCCTAGGCTGAGATACGACAACCTGAGCACTATTCACATGGGGGCCGACTCCACTTTCCTACGCTAGTATGAACTAGATCAGGTTCAAAGGGTCCAAGATGGTCTCTTGTCTCAGCCGTTTACGGCGCCCCTAGTGGATTTCCTATGCAATTCACCTATTACTCTACCGATCCCTGCCTGGATTGTCAATCCCGTCCAGCGAAAGATCGTTGGATCACTTGCTTCTCTCGTCTACACCATCCCCGGAATGCTGCATAGCATAACTATCAGGGAACTGTCTTGTAAACCGGTTCCTCAGGATAAGTAACCGGATCCCATCCAGCTAAGGAAGGTTAGGCCATGAATTCAGCCGGAAAAAGCAAATCCTCGTCCTCCAACAAGAAAAATGGCAAAAAGGGCGGTTTCCGGCCAAAAACCCCGGAATATACCGTAGCTGCGCTGCTTCTTTCCGGTAAACTTCGCGTGGATTCCGTCCAGTTATACCGTAACGCAACCATGTATGTCTCCCTTGTTGGCGAATACAAAACGATCAGCAGCGATGTAAACGCCGACAAATTGCTGAACTTTCTCAACGAGAATGGAGATATGACCATCAATGACATCATCAATGCCATGAAGAAAAAAGCGGACAATTCCTCCTGAACCCGCTCTTCATTTGAAAGATTCGGGTGGGAGGATCGCTCGCTTTACATCATAACCTAGATGCGGGGGTTTACTACAATGAGTGAATTTGACGGCGAAGGCTTCTCGGAACTCATCGTAATCATCATTCTGGTCGTTCTGTTCTTCTACGGTTCCAACGATATCGAAACGCTGACGGGCGCCCCGACTTCCGATTAACGTCGAAGGCGACCCACAGCGTTCTCTCGTTATTTCAACTGCAAACGAATCGTTTTGATTTCATACGGTGACATCGACAACTCAAGCTCCGCAGCTGAGGAGGATTCTCCTAAAGGCCGTTCCATCATGTCGGTTTCTTGCCAGGAAATCACCGGCATCCCGAAATGGAAGCGAACGCGGCCTCGGCCTCCCTTGTATTCATGCAAACGAACGATCAAGCCGTCGCCGTCTTCCGCTTTTTTCACGGCATCAATGACGACGTCCGCACTTCCACTCGTTTGGAGCAGTGAGAATGAAGACGAGCGCGCCTGGCCCATCGTGGCGTAAACCGGCTGATTTAGCAGCGTTGCTGCCTGTACGGTACCACCTTCGGACCAATGCCCCTCGTGAGGATACAGCGTGTACGTAAACTCATGCTCGCCGCGATCCGCTTGCGGATCCGGATAAGTCGCCGATTTCAGCAGCGACAGCCGAATCACATGGTCCTTAATGTCGTGGCCGTATTTGCAATCATTCAGCAGGCTGACCCCGTACCCGTGCTCTGACAAATCGACCCATTGATGACCGACCGTTTCAAAACGAGCAAGGTCCCAAGAGGTGTTCCAATGCGTCGGTCGCTTGACGTTTCCGAATTGGATATCGTAAGTAGCTTCCGTAGCCCGTACGTCAACTGGAAAAGCGACCTTCAGCAGTTGCTGACGCTCCTGCCAATCAACTTGAGTCTGGAAGTCAATCCGCCGGTTGTTGCCATACAGAATCATCTCTTGGCGGATCGTCGAGTTCATATAAGTCCAAGTAAAGCTAACGACGGCGCGCAGCGAACCCGTCAAGACTTTACAGTCCTGTAGCTGTTCGACCTCGCGTTGTTTCTCCTGGTAGAACACATCGATGTCCCAAGCCTCAAACATTTTCGGCTTATCTTCGAACACCTGAAGTACGTTCCCCCGTTCGCCCGGCGCCAGCACTTCGCGGCCGGCTTCCCGATCAAAGATCGAGATTAGCTGCCCGCCATCATTCCACTCGATGTTATAAATCGGGGTTTCGATTCCGTTTGGCCGTGTTTTAAAAGGTTCATCTGGTGTGAGATCAACCTGTTCGTCCTTGCTGCGTTCAATCGTCACAAAGCCAAGCGGCGGCACGTTCTCTACTTGCACCCACACCGTCTTTCCGTCGAATTCGGATTTCAGCTCTACCCCGCCTGCTTGAACCCACTTTGCTCCCTCAGCTTGCCCCTCCAAAGCAACCAAGCCGGTAAAAGGCCAGGAGGACGGATTCCATACGGTGTACGAATCCCCCGCGTCGTTCGTCAAGGCTTGAATGGCTTGCTCGCGGCAGGATTCCAACAGCGATTCGGCCAGCGCGTACTCCAGCTTGGAATCGCGGTACACCTCTGGAATGGACGAGCCTGGAATGATGTCGTGGAATTGGTTGCGCAGGATCGTTTTCCAGCTTTCGTCCAACTTCGCTTTCGGATAAGCCTCCCAGTCTCCTTCCGCGAGCAGCGCCTGCAGGCTGAGCAACCATTCGGTGTCCCGGGACAACAACTCCAGTTTGCGGTTCATCTTTTTGTTGTACGCTTGGCTGGTGTAGGTTCCTCTATGGTATTCCAGGTACAGCTCACCGTCCCAGGTATGAACATAGCGATCCGCCGCCCCAACGGTCTCTTGCAGCTTGGCGAAAAATTCGTCCGCCCGGCCGGTCGTTACCCTCGGAAGGCCCGGCATTTCGTCGAGCCGCCGCCGCAGCTCCAGATGCTCGCGATTGACACCGCCGCCTCCATCCCCATAACCGTAAGAAAGCAGAAGCTCTTTGTTAACCTCTTTGTCGCGATACGTCTCCCAAATGCCTTGCACGCTGGACGCCTCAATATTCCCGTTATAGGTATACCACCAGAAACTGCCGTCCTGCGGCGTAGTGATGAAGTGCGTCAGCACCTCGCTGCCGTCGATACCGCGCCAGTGAAACGTATCATGCGGCATGCGGTTGTACTGGTTCCAGCTGATTTTCGTTGTCATAAACGTATCGATGCCCGACTTGCGCAAAATCTGCGGCAGGGCCCAGCTGTATCCGAACACGTCCGGGAGCCATAAGTAGGTACATTCCTGGCCAAACTCCTCACGTAAAAAGCGCGTCCCGTACAGCAACTGCCGCACCAGCGATTCCCCGCTCGTCAAATTGCAGTCTGCCTCCAGCCACATGCCGCCGGCCGCTTCCCAGCGCCCTTCCTTGACGCGTTCCTTGATCTGTTCATAAAGCTCCGGATAATCCTGCTTGATATATTCGTACAGTTGCGGCTGCGTCTGCAGGAACACGTACTCCGGGAACATCTCCATTAAGCGCAGCACGGTGCTGAAGCTGCGGGCTGCTTTTTCCCGCGTATGCTTAAGCCGCCACAACCAGGCGACGTCGATATGCGTGTGTCCGATGCATTGGACCGTGACCGGCGACGTCTTCTTCATTCCCGCCACCGCTTGGGTCAATTGCTCCTCGGCTTCCGTCAGCGAAGCATAAAATCCTTCCGATCCTGGATAAGACCAATCGATCCTCAGAAAAGCACGATCCAGTGCCGTCAATAGGTCGGTCCGCTCCGGCGCATTCGCCGGCAGCACCTCCACTGTCTGCATGACCGCACGGGACGTATAATACAAGCGATCTACGGTCCCGTCCAACCAAGCGATTTCCGCCCGCTTGATCCGGTGTTCCTGCACCTGCGGCTTCCCGCCGCCCTCAAGCCCGGACCATAAACGAAACTGCAACTTGACCTTGGTACCGGAGGCTTCTTCCGGGAAAAACACCTCTTGGTGATTCATATCCACGCCTTGGAACGGTTCGCCGTTGACATACAGGAGCGATTCGAACCCGGAGTTGTTCCCTCCGCCCGTTTTGCCGAAATCGAACACGCCGACGATCTGGCGTCCTCTCCATGCGGCCGGGATTTCAATGTTCGTCTCCAGCCATAGGTAAAGATCTCGGCCTTCCCAGCGTTCTCCCGCCTGCATCGTGGACCATGGCCCCTCCTTAGGCGGTCTGGCGCCGATGTGCCCTTCCTCGTCCACTTGCGCTTGAAACGCCTCGATCGGCTGGGCATCGCGGTATCGGTATGCTTCCAGCTCGCGTATCCGTGCATTCAATTTCTCTTCCGTCCAAAACATCGTATCGGGTACCTCCCTGAATATGAGTGTGCCTACCCCCTCATTTTCCGGTTCTGTCCCTGCGAAGTAAATTACTTATCCTCATCAATTTTTGTCCTATTATGATATGATGAAGATAATTTGAACAAAGGAGCGCCTGCCTATGGATTTGAAAAAATGGCGGAACGAACTGGCTTCTGTACTGAACGGAATCTGTGGTGAAATCGCGGTGGGGGATGCCGTGGTCGATTGGGTCGATATCGTGATAGAACAAACCGGCGGTTCTGGAAAATGCCCTCCCCACGCGCATACGTGGTACGAATTCAACTACGTCCTGTCAGGTCGGATGCAAACTCGCTTCATTGATCAGGACGTGATGGTGCACGCGGGCGAATTTTTTCTGATCCCGCCGGGGATGACCCATGCTCACGACTATTCCCGCGAAGATCCGCATGAAGGCATCTGCCTGCGATGGCGGTTTCGGCCTTCACCAGGCGAAGTAGATACCGCTGACGATAGCTTTCTTGGACGGCTTGGTCGTCTGAAGGATTGGCCCCCCGGCGCTTACCGCGATAATGACGGCATCCGGTCGCTGTTGCTCCAGTTCTTTGCCGAAGCGGAGAGCGGGCGGTCCCCTTTTTATCTGCGGCTGCTGTTGGTGCAATTGCTGGAGGTTTTGTCCGGAGTGACCGTACGCCATGCGTCAGTGGCAACAGAGCCAGTGCAAGCCCGTGACGCGTTACTCCGCAAAGTGGAGGTTTATTTGGAGGATTTTCGCGGGGACCGGCTGAATGTTGAAGCGTTGGCAGCCTCGCTGCATATGAGCTACGGCCATCTATCCCGCTTGTACAAACAAAAAACCGGCCGGACTCTGATCGAGGAAATGAACCGAATCCGTCTGGCCAAAGCCTGCGAGTTGCTGTTGCAGCCTTCCTTGCTCATTAAGGAAGTCGCCGAACAAGCCGGTTTTCCTGACATCTACTACTTCAGCAAGGCGTTCAAGAAGAAATACGGCATCAGCCCGCTCACTTACCGCAAGCAACAGGCGTGCTTGGCGAAGTAGCGCTTTTTCATAAGGCATGTTCGTTAATCAGGGCCAACGGATGTCTTGTGCCACTTGTGCCGATGCCCCCTGTGGGTGTCGTATCTGTAATCACCGTTCAAGTGTTGTCCCATTGTATTCGATTTTTCATATATAACTTGTCATGAACACCCAAATGTACGAGATCTATTCGAAAATTCATACAGAAACATGTCTACCGCACTCCCGCGGCCAAAATAAGCATGATAATTCATATATAATCGGCTGAATTCAGGAAAATGGACGATATCTATACAATTTATCGTATAGATTTCTCGCCTGCTGTGTAAAAAGACAAAAAAAAGACCGCTTCCTTCGAAGCGGTCCTTGCTCACTCACGAGCAAGAAGTTATTGGATAGGAGTGGAGAGAAACCATACTGTACTTTTATTATATGTATACGTTTTCATTCTGTCAACACTTTTTTTGAGCGCTTTCATTTCGCAATCCACAAGGGGTTGCCATATCCCATTCAACTCTTAGTTTGACATCGAAAACATCCCAGTGTCCCTCGGTTTGAAAGCGGAAATAGAAGCATAGGGGCACGAAGTTCGCGTTCGCTAAGAGTGTGTAACGGAACCCAAGGCTCTTATTTGCCCATTTCCCAGTCATTTCCCGTTCTAACGGACTCTAGTGACCTTATTGGGCTTGAATGGTACCTAAAGAGACGCTTTTGTCCGAAATAAGGTCTTCTGGGTCCGTTAGCAACAAAATTGAACCTAAAGCGGACAAATAGCGTCTCTGAGTTCCGTTAGCTGAAATCACACATCAGGCCCGGCTGAATTCAAGATTCGACGCCGAGCCTCCCCTTCGATTCCCCTTCGTGATCAAAAGCCGAATTTAAAACAACCTCTTCCAATTCAGGTTTTAAATTCGGCTTTTCAGCACCGAGAAGGTTGAATGAAGCTAGGGACTGAGCAGCGCAGCGTAGGTAAATCCTACGTGAGCAGCGGAAGGCCCGGCTGAATTCAAGATTCGACGCCGAGCCCTCCCCTTCGATTCCCCTTCGTGATCAAAAGCCGAATTTAAAACAACCTCTTAAAGGTAGACGGTGTGGCCTAGGGATTGGAGATGCGCCTTCGCCCTCTCCATCTCCCCTTCCTGACGGAAAGATAAGCGCAGCACACCCGGAACGTCCTCGCGACTTTCGATAATCTGCATGTTGCTCAGGTTGATGTGCCGAAGACCCAGCTCAGTCGCGATTTGCCCGATGATCCCCGGCGTGTCGGGCACGTCGATGTAGATGTCGAACAAAGAGGTGATCGCCCCTTTGCGCCGCTCCGGCAACTCGCTGCGGAACCGGTTTGCTTTTTGGAACGCGGCTTCGATCCCTTCTCCGTTCTGTTCCTCGAGCAAGGAGATGAAACCTTCGATCTCGTCGTTCCAATCCTTCAACAAGCCAAGCAACACTTCGCGGTTGCTGAGCAGAATGTCCCGCCAAACCACCGGGTCGCTCGAAGCGATCCGCGTGATGTCGCGGAAACCGCCGGCCGCCAGCATGCGGTACAGCCCGTTGCCGTCGTTGTAATCGCGTACCTGGTTTACCAGTGCAACCGCAATGATATGCGGCAGATGACTGATCGCTCCAACGATTTCGTCATGCATGACCGGGTCGACGCGGACGATTTGCGCTTTAGTGTGTGACAGCAACTGTTCTAAGCGCTGGTAAGCCTCTTCCGGTACGTCAGGAGACGGCGTCAACACGTAATAGGCGTTCTCGAATAAGAACGATGAAGCGGCCTCAACGCCGGAACGCTCCGAGCCGGCCATCGGATGGCCGCCGATAAAATGCACGCCCGGGCGAGAAATTCTCGCCGCGCAAGCGGCGACGGCCGCCTTCGTGCTTCCGACGTCCGTCACTATGCAGCCAGGCTTCAGCGGAAGTTCAGTCAACTTCTGTAGGTAATCCTCCAGGAGCCCTACCGGCACGCACAAAAAAATAAAGTCGGCATCCGCCGCCGCCTCTTCCATGGACAGAGTCGCGGCGTCAACGACGCCGCGCTCCTCGATGCGTTTCAGGGATTCCGGACGGTGGGCATGGCCGACGACCGCGATTCCCGGCTTGCCTTTCAGGCACAACGCCAGCGAACCTCCGATCAAACCAACGCCAAAAATGGCAATTTTCGTTGTCATCGTTTCTCACTCATTTTCTGCGAATAAATTAGGAGATTAAACCCGGGTTGCCGATTTACCAAGCACCTGCTCCAAGGCGGTCACGAATTTGGCGTTTTGTTCCGCTGATCCTACGGTGACCCGCACGAAATTCGGATATTTCGAAAAGCCCGCCCGCACGATAATGCCTAACTGCAGCAGCGACCCAAACATTTCACCGGCCGGACGCTGAACATCAACCATAATGAAATTGCCGTGTGCCGGAAAATACGTAAGACCCAGCCGTTCGAACTCGCCATACAGATAAGCAATGCCTTCACGGTTCTTGGTGCGGCAATCGGCCACGAATTCTTGATCAGCCAAGGCCGCTTTGGCCGCCGCTTGACCGATCCGAGATGTATTAAACGGCTCGCGAACCTGGTTAATCAGTTTGATAACACTCGGTTGACCCACGCCATAACCGATGCGCAGCGAGGCGAGACCGTAGATCTTGGAGAACGTACGAAGCACAACCAGATTTGGATATTGGTTCAGCAAGGCAATCCCGTTCGCGTAAGCCGAATCGGTAACATACTCGGCGTACGCTTCATCCAATACGACCAGCACATGTCCCGGAACCCGGTCAAGAAAAGATACGAGTTCGGAATGAGGCACGATCGTCCCGGTTGGATTGTTTGGATTGCAGATCCAGACCGCCTTCGTTTTATTCCCAATGCGGGTGAGCATTCCCTCCAAATCGTGGGTACCATCCTTCAGCGGCACTTCGATGCTGACGGCCCCTTCGATATCGGCATTGCTCTTATACACGCTGAACGTTTGATCCGCCATCACCGTCTCGTCGCCAGGCAGGAAAAACGCGCGAGCAATCAAGGCGATAATTTCATCCGAACCGCAGCCGAAAATAATTTGTTCCTTCCCAACGCCAAGCTGGCTGGCTAACGCTTCGGTCAACTCTGCAGCGCTGCCATCGGGGTACAAGCTTAAGTTAGCCAGTTCCTGCTCGATAGCGGCACGGACACGCGGCGAACTGCCATATGGATTTTCATTGGAAGCCAGCTTGATGACTTCCTTAAGCCCGAGCTCCTTCTTTACTTCTTCAATCGGTTTACCGGGTTGATACACTGGCAAATTGACGATCTGGGGTTTCGGCAACATGGATAGGTTCCTCCCTCAAATGACTTGTTGTGCTATTCTCTAAAAAATCTATAATCTCAATTTTGCCACAAAGTCGCGAATTTGCAACAACCCTTGGTCCCGGGTGGACGCCTGCGCCAACAACGGCAAGCTTTCTTCGATCTTTCGCACGATCGCGCTGCCGACCACCGCGCCGTCACAGATGGCCGCAAAACGCTCAACCTGTTCCCGGCTGGATATCCCGAAGCCAACGGCGACAGGCAAATCCGTTTGCGCTTTAACGGACGCAATAAATTCGTCAACGCTGGCGTTAAACGTAGCCCGCTCACCGGTCACGCCGAGCGAGGAAACGCAGTAAACAAATCCGCGGGCACGTTCCAGTATCTGCGCGATCCGGCCACTGGACGTTGGAGCTACGAGCGGAATCAGCCTAACGCCCGCTGCATCCGCTAACCCCAGAACCTCCTCCGCCTCTTCATAGGGAAGGTCTGGTATGATTAAACCGCTGATCCCCGCTTCCTTCACGGCAGCAAAGAAACGATCCGATCCCATTTGCAACACGGGATTGTAATAAGTAAACAAGACGAATGGAAGACGGATTCCCCGTTCTCGGGCTTTGGCGGCTGTCTCGATGCAGGAAGCGACCGTGATCCCATGGACCAGAGCACGCTCTGACGCCCGTTGAATGACCGGACCGTCCGCCAAGGGGTCGGAGTATGGCACACCTAACTCCACCACATCGGCTCCGGCCTCCTCCAACACCGCTAAAATATCGAGGGTCGTTTCCGGGTCCGGGTCTCCGACAGTCACAAACGGAATCAGCGCGGTTTTCCCCGCCGTCTTCAGCTTCGCAAATGTGTCGTCGAGCAAGTGGTCCGTAGGTTGACTCATATCGTTCCCCCGCCTTCCGTATACGCCATAATTGACTCCACATCTTTATCTCCGCGGCCGGACAAGCAGATGACAACGATCTCGTCACGACTCATGGCCGGGGCCATCTTCACGACTTGCGCCACCGCGTGCGCCGATTCCAGGGCCGGGATGATCCCCTCGGTCCGGCTCAGCAGTTGGAGCGCATCCAGCGCTTCGCGGTCGGTTATCGGGTAATACTTCGCGCGTTCGATATCCTTCAGATAGGAATGCTCCGGACCAATCCCCGGGTAATCCAGACCGGCGGAAATCGAATGAGCCGGCAGCACCTGACCAAATGCGTCCTGCAGCAAATAACTCATAGAGCCTTGGAAGACGCCTTTCGTCCCTTTGGTCATCGTAGCAGCGTGGAATTCAGTATCGACACCTTTGCCGGCGGCTTCCACACCTACGAGACGAACCTCCTGATCCTCGACAAACGGATAAAACATCCCGATCGCATTGCTCCCGCCGCCAACCGCAGCGACGAGCATCTCCGGCAACCGACCTTCCGCCCGCAAAATCTGCTCCCGTGTTTCATCGCCGATAATGCGTTGGAAATTCCGCACCATCATCGGATACGGATGCGGCCCGGTGGCCGACCCCAGAATATAAAACGTGTCATGCACGTTGCTGACCCAATAGCGCAGCGCCTCGTTGCAGGCATCCTTCAAAGTCCGAGTACCCGACATCACCGGAACGACCTCTGCACCAAGGAGTTTCATCCGAAACACGTTTAACTGCTGTCGCTTCGTATCCTCTTCGCCCATGAACACTTTGCATTCAAGACCTAACAAAGCGGCTACAGTAGCGGTTGCCACCCCGTGTTGGCCCGCGCCGGTTTCGGCGATGACTTTCTGCTTCCCCATTCGCTTAGCCAGGATCCCCTGCCCGATCGCATTGTTGATCTTGTGAGCGCCGGTATGGTTCAAATCCTCGCGTTTCAGGTAAATTTTGGCCCCGCCCAAGTGCTGCGTCAGGCGTTCCGCATAATACAACGGGGTCTCCCGCCCTGAATACTGCTTCAGCAAATAAGCAATCTCCGCTTGAAAATCGGGATCATCTTTATATTTCAAATAGGATTCTTCCAATTCGATTAATGCGTTCATCAGCGTTTCCGGCACGTAACGGCCTCCAAAAGGGCCAAAACGTCCATGCTCATCCGGTACCTGCTTCATCATCCCTTCACCCTCTCTACGAATGCTGTCATTTTCGCGATATCCTTCACGCCGTCCGTTTCAACCCCGCTTGAGACGTCAACACCGTCCGGCTGCAAGGTCTCGATCAACACCCTAACATTATCGGGATGTAGTCCGCCGGCCGCCAAGAACGGAATTCCGTGCTCCTTGGCCCATTGTCTATAGGGTTCAGCAGCAGCCCAATCAAACGTGATGCCGGAGCCTCCGCCGTAATTCGGGTCGTACGTATCGAGCAGCAGCCCGTCCAGCACGCCGTCATATTCCGCCAAGGTTGCACCGGCATGGACCGTTCCGTCCGTTTTCACCGAAAAAGCTTTGAAAATCTTGACGCCATACGCATCTTTGACCTTCCGGCAAAACTCCGGGCTTTCCGTCCCGTGGAGCTGCAGGATGTCCAGCGGCGCCTGCCGCAAAACCTCGTCCAGCTCCTCCAAGGTCGGATTGACGAAAACCCCAACGCTCTGGGGAACCGCCTCCACGCTCCACTCTCGAAGCACGGGAAGCAGCTCCGCCGCACGGCTTCCGCTGATTTGACGCTTGCTTCTGGCAAACACGAATCCGACATAATCTACGGGTAAGTTCACCATAGATTTTAGCACTTCAACGCTTTGAAGTCCACAAATTTTTACGGCGGCTTCCCCCATGTTACGTCGTCCCTTTCGCATTGTTGTTCGGTTCTGCAGCTTGAAGTATCGGTCCCATCAAATCATGTACTGCGTCCCCAACGTTAGCCCTCCGCATAAAAGTTTCCCCGATCAGCACGCCTTTTGCGCCGTTTCGCTGCAAGAATTCCACATCTTCCCGCGTCTGAATCCCGCTCTCACTGATCAGTGTCGCATGCGGCGGCACCAGTGCGGCCAGCGCGGCCGTTGTCTCCAGGGACACCTCAAAGGTCCGCAGATTCCGGTTGTTAATACCGATCAGCTTCGCTGCAGGCAGTGCCAGGACCCGATCCAGCTCCTCGCGGTCGTGGACCTCAATCAATGCGTCGAGCCCCAGTGCCGTGGCGAGAGTCAAGTAGTCACGCAACTGGACATCGCTCAGAATCGCCGCGATCAGCAGCACCGCGTCGGCACCTAGCAGCCGAGCCTCATAGATCTGTCGCTCGTCGATCACGAAATCCTTGCGCAGCAGCGGCACGTTTACCGCCTCGCGAATCGCACTCAAGTAAGCCCCGCTGCCCTGAAAATACGTTTCATCCGTCAGTACGGAGATACAGTCGGTTCCTGCCGCTTCATACGCCGCGGCCAGTTGAACCGGATGGAAGTCCGGACGGATCAATCCTTTGGAAGGAGACGCCTTTTTCACTTCGGCGATTAATCCCATGTCCCGTTTCCGGCCCGCCGTAAGGACGGAGTGGAAGCCGCGTGTCGGCGCCATCGCCGCGATGTGGCGTTCCGCTTCTGCGATGGAGAAGGTTTCTGCCAAACGCGCAACCTCCGTTTTTTTCGTCTCCACAATCCGATCAAGATACATAACTTAATTCCTCCGTTGTCTGAATAAGCTGCTCTAGCTTGTTAAGGGCTTTCCCCGAATCAATCGCTTCCGCAGCGATGGCGACCCCTTCACGAATGTTGTCCGCCAGACCGGCCACATACACGCAAGCGCCTGCGTTGGCCAAGACTACGTCCCGGTGGGCTCCCGGTGCCCCTTGCAGTACACGACGAACGATCTCCGCGTTCGTCAGCGGATCGCCGCCGATCATCGCCTCCAGAGGATACGTGCGAAGCCCTAGATCTTCCGGTTGAAGATCATAGGTTCTAATCTCGCCGTTTTTCAGTTCAGATACCCGTGTTGGGGACGAAATGCTAATCTCATCCAACCCTTCTCGACTGCTGACGACTAGCGCACGTTTGGACCCCAACTCACGCAGCACTTCGGCGATCGTTGATGTTTTACCTCCATCGTAGATACCCAGTACCTGGCGATCCGCCCCTGCCGGATTCGTCAACGGGCCCAGCATGTTGAAGACCGTACGGATGCCCAGCTCCTTGCGAGGTCCAGCCGCATGTTTCATCGATGGATGATACAGCTGTGAGAACATGAAACAAATGCCGATATTGTCAAGGCAGCGTTTTGCCTGTCCGGCGTCCAGTTGAATATTGACGCCTAATGCCTCAAGCACATCGGCGCTGCCTGAACGGCCGGATGCCGATCGGTTGCCGTGTTTCGCCACGCGGACCGATACCGATGCCGCAACGATGGCTGCCGTCGTCGACACATTGATTTTATGGATGCCGGAACCGCCCGTGCCACACGTGTCTAGTAACTTCTGTGTTTCCGTATCAATCCGGCTGGAGGCACCACGCATCGCTTCCGCGAAACCGGTGATCTCCTCAACCGTTTCCCCTTTGATTCGCAGTGCCGTCAACAGGCTGCCGATTTGGGCCGGCGTTGATTCGCCGTTCATGATGGCCTGCATCATGCGGCGCGCTTCTTCCCGTGCCAAATGTTGTCCTTCGATTAAGCGGCTGATGCCCGCTTGAACGGTTTGCTGTCCTGTCGTCATATCGATTCGCTCCTCTCTTTAGTTCCCCGGAGTATATTCGTATAAGTAATCCTGGTTAATGATATCGTCGTTTCGTGCCGGAGGCGGAAACATCTGCTCCGCGGTGCGGATTGCCGTCAAGAGCGCCTTGGCTTTATTTACCGACTCTTGATATTCGTTCTCCGGGATCGAATCCCACACGATGCCCCCGCCCGCTTGCACGTAAGCCTTCCCTTGCTTGAACACGATCGTGCGGATCGTAATGCAGGAATCCATGTTCCCCGAGAACCCGAGATAGCCGATGGCTCCGGCGTACGTACCTCGTGCTTCACGCTCGAGCTCGGCAATGATCTCCATAGCCCGCAGCTTCGGCGCACCCGATACCGTCCCAGCCGGCAGGCAGGACAGAAAGGCATCGAAAAAATCCTTGTCATCCCGCAGCCTGCCGGACACTTTGGATACCATGTGCATGACGTGAGAGTAACGCTCGATATCCATATAGGATTCGCATGTGACACTGCCGAAATCGGAGACGCGGCCCAAATCGTTACGGCCGAGGTCGACCAGCATCAGGTGCTCCGCCCGTTCCTTTTCATCCTGCAGCAGCTCGGCTTCCAGCGCCAAGTCTTCCGCTTCTGTGGCCCCCCGTGGTCTCGTTCCGGCAATCGGGCGGGTCTCCACACGGTCATTCTCTACCTTGACCAACGCCTCGGGCGACGTCCCAACGATAATTTCCTCGTCCAGCTTGAGATAATACATATACGGCGACGGATTCAGCGTCCGCAAGACGCGGTAAACGTGAAGCGGATCGACTTCGGTTTCGATATGGAATCGCTGCGAGAGCACCACTTGAAAAATATCGCCCGCGCGGATATATTCCTTCGCCTTATCTACATTTGCGATGAATTGCTCCTTCGTCAGGTTGGACTTTACGTCACCGAGGTCGGTCACCGCCGGCAGCGGCCTGCGGTTAAAGCTCTCGCCCGGCCCTTCCTGCTGCAGCAGATCGGCCGCCAGATCCAGCTTCGTCTCCGCCTCCGCATAAGCCCGGCGAATATCCTCATCGCGGTCACCCGGCTTGACGTGCACGTTGGCCACCAGCAAGATGCGTTGTTTTACGTGGTCGAACACAATCACTTGGTCGCAGAACATAAACTGCATATCTTGCAGATTCAGGTCATCGACCTGATGCGCAGGGAGTTTCTCATAATATTGCAGCAAATCATAACCGAAAAACCCGATCGCCCCGCCTGTAAACGGCGGCATTTCCGGAAGCTTCGGACTGCGGTAGCCCCGCAGGATCGCCTTCAGCTCATCAACGGGCCGGGACGAGCGCAGCCGCTCTTCGCCGCCTTCACGACCGACCGTAATTTCGCCTTTCTTGGCCGAGATGGTCAGGAACGGATCGGTGCCGATAAAAGAATACCGTGCCCACTGACTGCCACCTTCTACGCTCTCCAGCAAAAATGCCCGCTCCCGCTGGGCGATACGACGGAAGATTCGAATCGGGGTTTCCATGTCGGCGAGCAGCGTACGGGCAATCGGGATCAGATTGTATTCGTTCGCCAAAGCAATGACCTGTTCTACTTGCGGGGTTGCCATGTCTCTCACTTCCTTTTCGGTTTGGTTCAGAGCCAAATAAAAAAACCTCTACCGAAGTAGAGGTTCTGGGATTTGCGGTTTATGGGAAAGCACTGCTCCGCATCACGCGTATTCCCTCTCATTCCCCACAAAAGGAAAGGACAAGAATCGCGCCCGGAAACAGGCTATTCGCTCAGCTAAACTCAGCTCATCTCAACTTATCTCTACTCAGCTCTAAAATGTCTCAATTCAAAACGCTCAAAAATCTCAACTAACTTGCTCTCATCTAACTTACACTCATCTAAAATCTAAAATAACTATACCTTATCGACAACCCGTTTGGCAACCCAAACCTGCTCAAGATCCGGAAACACTTAAGTCCGGCCGCAAACTGCGAGCTTCGTTCAAATAAACATGCTTCATGTCCCGTTGTCCTTTGCTTGTGTTCACCTGAATCAATAGGCGTATACATTTCGGCAGGGCACCTTGAACCGGGATCTCCGTCGAGCACATCAGCGGAACCATATCCCAGCCGCTTAAGACCCGAATGGCACGGGCAGGAAAGGTGGCATCCAGGTCTGGTGTCACCGTGATCCAGACACTGCAAATATCCTCGGGTTCGATTTCGTTCCGCGCTACGATTTCTTTCAACAAGGCCGCCGTCGCGTCCAGAATCTCCTGTTCCTCGTTGCGGGCTACCGTTGTTGCTCCGCGAATGCCTCGGTTATACATATTGTCCCTCCTCTTTCAATTCAGCGATCACTTGGCGAACTTCATCCAAAGTCACATCAGAGACAATTTCCACTTGCCCGATCGCCACAGGTAAAATAAATACCATCGTCTGTTCCTTAAATTTCTTGTCGTGCATCATCGCTCCGATTAAATCCTGCTCGTTTAAATGAGCCGGCATGGCCGTCGGCAGACCAAAGCCTCGCAGGATGGACACCGTATCCGTATAAATTTGCGGATCCCTGCCCCGATTCACCGCCAGCTTCGCTGCGGCGGCCATTCCGATCGAAATCGCTTCACCATGTAAGAATTCGCCGTATCCGCCGATCGCTTCGATCGCATGGCCTAACGTATGCCCGAGGTTCAAGATCGCGCGGAGTCCGTTCTCCCGTTCATCAACAGATACGACTTGGGTCTTGATAGAGCAGCCTTGCGTTAAGCCGTAACCTAGCGCTTCGGGATCAAGAGCTAACAAATCGGCCGTATGCTCGCGGCACCAGTCCGCAAAAGCCGTATCCCAAATCAATCCGTGCTTGATCATTTCGGACAGGCCGGCGCGGACGTCGCGCGGCGGCAAGCTTTGCAGGCTGTCCACGTCATAAAGCACCATCTCAGGTTGATGAAAAGCGCCGATCATGTTCTTAGCCAACCGATGATTCACCGCGACCTTTCCTCCGACACTGCTGTCGTGGGCCAGGATCGTTGTCGGCATCTGCACGAAGGTTACGCCGCGCATATACGTCGCCGCCACAAAGCCGGCCAAGTCGCCAACGACGCCGCCGCCGAGCGCTACCACGGCTGAGCGGCGGTCCAAACCGCCTTCAATGGCCGTGGTCATGACATCCTCGTAAACATCCAGCGATTTTGACTTTTCTCCGGATTTGACCACTTTGCTGACTGTCCGGTATCCTTTGGCCTGCAGTGAGGCTTCGACAACCGGCAAATACTTTGGTGCGACATGGTCATCGGTGACGATCAGGATGGGGCTTTTCGTCGACAGCTGATGCTGTTCGAAGAAATCCCCGGCTTTCCCCAGCAAACCGCCGCCGATATAAATCGGATAAGAACGTTCGCCTAAGTCAACCTGCAACGTTCTCATCAATACTCCTCCAGCTGAGCCAGGTAGCCCTGGTAATTACGCTCGATCTCCCCGATCGAATCGCCGCCGAATTTCTCCAGGAACGCTTTGGCGACTTCCCAAGCAACCACATGCTCCAGCACGACGCTAGCCGCCGGAACGGCACAGGCGTCCGAACGCTCCACTTGGGCGGCAAACGCCTCACGGGTGTCGATATCGACGCTTTGCAGCGGTTTGTACAGCGTCGGAATCGGCTTCATTACGCCGCGAACGACGATTGGCATGCCGTTGGTCATCCCGCCCTCGAAGCCTCCGAGCCGGTTCGTGGCCCGATAGTAGCCCCGCTCCTCGCTGTACAGGATTTCGTCATGAACCTTGGAGCCCGGAAGTGTCCCGGCTTCGAAACCGATGCCGATTTCCACACCTTTGAACGCGTTAATCGACATCACCGCTTGCGCGATGCGTCCGTCCAACTTGCGGTCATACTGCACATGACTGCCCAGCCCGACCGGCACGCCTTCGACGATACATTCGACGATCCCGCCGATGGAGTCGCCTTCTTCCTTGATTTTATCGATATAAGCCTCCATCTTCTTCTCCGTCTCGGCGTCGGCAACCCGTACTGAGGAAGCCTCCGTTACCCGTGCCAACTCGTCTAACGGCAAGTTATGAGGCGGCGCTTCGATTTCACCAATACGGATGACCTGACCGGCGATGCGAATCCCAAAGTGCTCCAGGAGTTGCTTGGCCACCGCTCCTACGGCGACACGAACCGCGGTTTCGCGTGCGCTCGAACGTTCAAGCACGTTGCGCAGGTCCTTATGGTTATACTTCAAGCCACCGTTTAAATCGGCATGCCCCGGTCGAGGACGGTGAACTCTGCGCTTCTCTTCATCCGTGCCTTCAATCGGTTCAATATTCATGATTTTCTGCCAGTGCTTCCAGTCGTTATTCTCCACGACCAACGCCACCGGCGCTCCCGTCGTATACCCGTGACGGACGCCGCCGGCGATTTGCGCCGTATCCTTCTCGATTTGCATCCGCCGTCCCCGGCCATACCCTTTTTGACGACGGGCCAATTCAAAATTCAAGGCTTCAAAATCCAGTTCCAGATGGCTTGGCAAACCTTCAATAATCGCAGTCAACTGGGGTCCATGCGTCTCCCCCGCTGTTAAGTATCGTAAACTCATGTTGTTGCGTTCCCCCTTTAAACTGTTAAACTGTAAAGAGCTAAAACCCGATGATATCTTTGCTCATTATAATATTGATTGCTGCATTCTGTCACGTGGTGATTCGCTTTTGCGAGAATTTCCTTCATTTCCGAACCGCTTTGCGGAAGAACCGAAAAAAATCATAGCGCACCCCCGACACCGGTATTACATTAATGGCGTAATCCATCACTCTGAGTTGGAAAGGACCTTGTTATGAAGCCACTTGACCACTTCGAAACCTGCTTCCCTCTCTTGGAAGATCACGCGCACACATACTTAAACCCGGATGCTCAAGAATTTCCAATCCTTCTCCGGCAAGGAAGTCGCGCGGCAGCTTAAAAATTTGCTTGAAAAGCCGCTCGCTGAGTTTACTAGCGTCAACGAGGCGTATTTTCGGGCGCGTTGGGCGGAATTGCTTCGTCTCCTCCATCCCGGCGAAGACCTGGTTCTGCTAAAGATCGCTTCGGGCGACGCAGACATGATTCCGCAAGCGATGGCCCGCACGCATCCCAAAGGCCTCTACATCACGGCCAACATGAACAAAGCGCTGAACGACAGTTTGTCCCGCAAAACCGAATCGCTAGCCTTGAAGATGAACATCATCGAGGATGATGCCGTGCGTATTGCCGATTACACCGGCAAAGGCACCGTTGACGTCATCGCTTTCCAGCATGCCGTCAACGATGTTATTCAGTCCATCCTTTGCGACAAAGCGGGCATAGATACCGTACACGCCGAATGGATGGAACTTCTGCCGCGCATGATCGAACTCGTCAAGCAGGAGTCGTCGCGGAATACTTTGGCCGCTCAAGTCAAGGAACCCTTCCTGGAATTGATGCGCGCATTGCTGGGAACCCTTCGGTCCGGCGGCTACGTTGCGATGAATCACTACCTGTTCCAGCTCGATCTGGATTGGGGTTATCCCCCCGATGTATTCGAGCACATGATCCCGATGACGCGCGAGTGGCTGCGCGAGCTTAAAGGCTGCCGTGAAATTACACTCGACGGTTTTGATTCTCAGTGGTGGATTTTTCTTCAGAAAATCGAAAGCGAACCGTCGTATTAATCCTCCCGCAACGCCCCCTCCAAAACGGGCGCATCGTTTCTCTTGACTGCCGCCAGCTTGCGGATCCGGTGCTGCCCGACTTCGCGCACGACGAACACATAGCCGCCGTACTCGAATTCCGGCTTTTCATTGATCGTCGGAATACGTTTGAGCTGCCCAATCATAAACCCGCTCAGGGTATCGTAGTGTTCGATAGGCAACTTGATACCCAGGATGTCCTGGGCATCATCGAGGGAAATCGTGCCGCTGAACAGATAACTGCCCTCACCAATCTGCTCGTATTCCCGCTCTTCCTCATCGTGCTCGTCATAGATATTCCCGACGATTTCCTCCAACAAATCCTCCATCGTCACGATTCCGGCGGTGCCGCCATATTCGTCCACGACAATCGCCATATGGATGCGGTTTTGCTGCATTTCCTCGAACAACTCATTTGTTTTTTTCGATATCGGGATAAAATACGGCGGCGTCACCAGCTCCTGCAAATTCCAGTTTTCCTTCTCCCCGGTGCGCAAAAATCGGATTAAATCCTTGCTGTGCAGAATTCCGATCAGGTTATCAACCGTCTCCTCGTACACCGGGAACCGAGTATACTGCTCCTTGTCAGCGATTTCGGCCACGGTTTGTTGATCGGCATCCACAGGAATCGCCACGACGTCGATACGGTGCGTCATGATATCCGATACGGTCAGGTTATCGAAATCAAAAATATTGTTGATCATCAGCCGTTCGCTAGGTTGAATCGTCCCCATTTCCTCCCCGGTATCCAGCATCATGCGGATCTCTTCTTCGGAGACCTCTTCATCATTGGCATTCGGATCGATACCAAATAGACGCACAAGCAGGTTGGTGGAGGTTGTCAGCAACTTCACGAACGGCGCGGTTGCTTTGGATAACACCGACAACGTCGTGGCCGCGAACATCGCCATAGCTTCGGCTTTTTTCATCGCGACCCGCTTCGGCACCAATTCGCCAAGTACCAGCTGGAAGTAGGAGAGCAGTAGCGTAATGACGATCAGTGAGATCGTACTCAGCACGTTTTCGGGAATCGGCAACCCGAAGCGGATCAGATAAGCAGCCAGGTCACCGGCAAAGCTCTCCCCGGCAAAGGCACTGGCAAAAAAGCCCGCCAAGGTAATCCCGATTTGAATCGTAGCCAGGAACTTACTGGGCTCGCCGAGCAAACCGACGATGACCTTCGCTTTCCGGTGGCCCTGTCCCGCCATCGCTTTGATTTTGTTATCGTTTAGGGAGATCAAGGCGATTTCGGATGCGGCAAAAAAAGCATTAATCAAAATTAAGATCAAAATGACCAAGAGTTCCAACAATTCATTCCACCTCCAAAAATTTCCCCGTTTTAGTTTGAGGTTGTCGCCCCGCGGATATACGCAAAAAGGCATAACCCGCCGCCAAAAAATTGACGCAGGTTATGCCTGAACTCCGTCGATGACGAATAAGTTATGCTTTATTTGTGCTGTGTTGCTACTCTCCGGGTCGTCCGAATCGCTCATCGATGAAACCTCTCCTGACCTGAATTTATTAATTATTATAGAAAGCCCCCCTGCTGCTGTCAAGAACGCTTCCAACGGTGAAACGCAAAAAAAGCGCCGTATCCCGCCCTGCATGGCGAAACCTCGACGCTGTTAACGATCTTCAATTCGTTTGGGCCTACTGTCAGCCTATCTAAGTCCCGAAGCGGGTTGATTTTCCAGGGAAGCAGCGCGCCGAGGATCTAACGGAAAATCCTCCAGCATTCTTTTCAGATGCGGACCCTCGATGCCCAGCACCTGCGCACATTCCTGCGGCGTCAAGAATCCCCGCCGGTACGCTTCGATCACCTTTCGCTTGTCCATGACCTGACCTCCATTGACTGTATGGTCCCAGTATAGGATACATCAAACCATTCTATACCATCTCTTTGGCTTCTTATCGCGAAGTAGCTCAGGTGAAGCGAAATCGGCTTCGAATCTTGAATTCAGTTGCTCGCTCCGTTGCTCACGTAGGCCTCCCTACGCTCCGCTACTCACTCCCAACTTCATCCAACCTTCTCGACGCTAAGAAGCCAAAACTTTTGATCACGAAGCAGATCGATGAAGCTCATTCGACTTCGAATCTTGAATTCAGTTGCTCGTTCCGTTAATCACGTAGGCTTCCCTACGCTCCGCTACTCGCTCCCAACTTCATCCAACCTTCTTGATGCTAAGAAGCCAAAACTCTTGATCGCGAAGTAGCTCGGGTGAAGCGAAATCAGCTTCGAATCCGCCCCTTACCCCTTCTTGCGGTAAAAGAACGTCTCCGCCGCCTCCAGGTCATATTGGCCGGGGGAGAAGATCTGCTCCGTGCTGCCTACGAACAAGACGCCGCCGGGACGAAGCGCACGCGAAAATTTATGATAAAGCCCTTGTTTTGCTTCTTCCGTAAAATAAATCATGACGTTGCGGCAAACGATCAGGTCGAAGCCCTCTTCGAACGTATCCAGCAGCAGGTTTTGCTTCTTGAACGTCACTGCTTTCTTTAGCTTTGGATCAAACCGGAACATATGACCTTCCGGCGAAAAATAACGCTCGGCTACCGCTTTGGGCACATCCTTCAGCGAGCGCTCCAGGTACAACCCTTCTTGGGCTTTGCCTAGCGCCCCATCATCGATGTCCGTCGCCAGCAGATAGGTGTTCGGCAGAAGCCCCAGATCTGCGAGGATCATCGACAGGGTATACGGCTCTTCTCCCGTCGAGCAAGCCGCACTCCACACTCTCAGCTTCGGCCGTCCGGCCGCCAGCTCCGGCAGCACCGAATCCCTCAGCACTTCCCAACGGTTGGGATTGCGCCAGAACTCGGACACGTTGATTGTCATCTTGTCCAAAAATTCATAAAATAACGGCTTATTACTCATCATTGCCGTATAAAAATCCGCAAATGTTGCATAGCCATTCTTGTTGCGCAACGTCGTCAGACGCCGTTTCATCTGCGCTTCCTTGTATTGCGCCAAATCGATTCCCGTGCTTTTCTTGATGCTTTGGATAAAGCCGAGGTAATCGGGGTCCAGTGTCGTCTCTGCGTTGTCTGCCCGAGGTAAGTCGGGGATCATCCGGTTCAGATCCATGAGCTCACGCTTCTTGTGTACGGCACAAGTTCCTGCGGTGCAAAGAAATTGGCGATTTCCCGCTCCGCACTTTCCACTCCGTCGGAACCATGAATCAGATTAAAAGGCGTATGGGCGGCAAAGTCGCCGCGAATCGTGCCAGGGAGCGCCTCTGTCACTTTCGTTTTGCCGATGACCATGCGGGACAAGGTGATGATATCGTCCCCTTCCCAAACCATGGCAAATACCGGTCCAGAAGTTATGAAGCCAACGAGCTCATCAAAGAAAGGTTTGCCCTCATGCTCTGCGTAGTGCCTCTTCGCCTGGGCTTCCGTCACCTGAACCAGCTTGCCTGCGATGAGCCCAAACCCTTTATCCTCGAACCGGCCGATGATTCTGCCGACCAGCCCACGCTGTACGCCGTCCGGCTTAACCATTAAAAACGTTCTTTCCATGGTTCCCCTCCCGAAATTAAACAGCATCATTTGAGATACGATGATTCCGACCCTCCCAAGAAGGCGGTTTCACCTGCATTTTACCAGATTCTTGCGAAGTCGGTAAAGTATCAAGATTTAATAGGAGCGTTTATTGACAAACTCCGCAATGTCCTCCAAATGGGTGCGTGCCGCCGTCACTGGCAGTTGCTGCAGCGCCTCGAGTGCCTTGGCAATAAAACGGTCCGCCAGCGCCTCTGCTTTACCAATTCCGGGACTGGTTCGGATCATTTCGATGGCCCTGGATACCTCTCCGCTTCCATCCCCGGCTTGAATGCCGCGAATTTCCCGCAGCAGCGGCTCTCTTAGCCCCGGCTCCTGCAGGGCAAAAAGGACGGGAAGCGTGATGTTGCCCTGACGCATATCGCTGCCCGGAGGTTTTCCAATCGACTTCTCGGTTCCGAACAAATCGAGCAGGTCGTCACGAATCTGAAAGGCCATCCCGACGTTGTAACCGTAACGGTACAACAGCGAGTTCACCTTATCCGGGGCATCCGCCGCCATCGCCCCAAGCTGGCAGCTGATGGCGATGAGCAACGCGGTTTTACGGCGAATGCGCAACAAATAATTACGCACACTTTGCTCGGTGTTGAAAAAATCGCGGATCTGCTCCATTTCACCGATCGACATCTGCACCATCGCCTTAGCCAGAATGCGGTGTATGTATGGATTTCCCAGCTCGGATACCTGCATCAGCGCCTTGGCGTAAATATAGTCGCCGGTATACATGGCAATTCGGTTATCCCATTTAGACTTGACCGTCGCTTTGCCCCGCCGCGTATCCGCATCATCAATGACGTCATCGTGGACAAGGGACGCCGAGTGGATGAGCTCCAGCGGCACGGCAATATATTGCAGCTTTTGCAGATCGTAATTTCCGAACTTCCCGCCAAGCAGCACGAAGATCGGCCGCAGCCGTTTGCCTCCCGCCTTCAGCAGGTGCAGGGACGTTTCGCTCAGCAGCTCATCATCGCCGTCGATGCTCCGGTACAGCTGCCGTTCGATATAATCCATATCTTTTTTTAGTGCACCGAAAATATCCAGTAGTTTCATTCTTTCACCCGTGTCAGCGAATTGTGACTCCAAATACCCATTTCTACTCGATGATCTAACAATCCCATTTCATAGGCATAATCAAAATACAAGGAAAGTCCTTGGCGGTGCGATTCGTTAAAATCATAACGAATGTTTTGCTTAAAATAATGCTGCCAATAGTCCGGCGTGCCGCCGATTTCCGTGCAGGCTTTGGCTACAAGCGGGGATACGTCGCTTAAGCTCTTACGTTTGCTATCCACAAAGGCTTCGGCCACTTCGGCCAAATAGTCACCATTGGCTTCGGCAAACTCTCTCTGAACGGCCCAAACCGCAAATGTCATACCATAACCTGTCCATGATTTCCAAACTTCCCCCAAATCGGTGACGATATAACCATGATCCCGCCAGGAAGCCTGAATTGCATGATCACCGATCAGTAGAGCTCCGTCGCTTTCAGCCATCATCGCTTCCAGATCGGGTTCGCTATCCCAGTAATCCGGCTTGCCGCCAAACGCCTTCTCCATAATGATCTTAAGCAGGTTCACCGAAGTAGCCGAAGTATTCGTGAGCGCGATCCGCCCGTTCGCGATTTGCTCCGGCGGCTTCCGCGAGAACAGCAGAATCGAATTCACCGGCCCGTCCGAGCTGACCGAAAGATCCGGCAACAGCAGAAAGCGATCCGATCCGTACCCGTAAGCAAAAGAAGACACCGGGGAAATATCGAGCGTGCCGCCGAGCATACGGCGGTTCAGCTTCGAAGGCACCTCGGTGACCAATTGGCTTGCTTGTGGCAGGCGCGTGACGTCGAAATAGTGAAATACGGGCCAAACGTTGCTATATCTGATTTTACCGATGAGGATGTCTTTATTCTCCCTGTTGTTCATCTTGATCCCCCCATCTTCTGAATAACGCGTGCTCAATCCCCAGACTGTCGAGCACTTTGCCGACTAGAAATGCGACCAGATCATCGATCGTCCGCGGCCCGAAATAAAACGCCGGCATCGCTGGAATCATACGTACGCCGAGTTTTGCCAGTTTCAACATATTCTCCAGGTGGATGGCATGAAGTGGCGTTTCACGGGGCACCAGCACTAGCGGTCGGCCCTCTTTCAGCATGACGTCTGCCGCCCGAGCAATCAGATTGTCCGATGTTCCGTTTGCGATCGAAGACAGGGTCCCCATGGAGCAGGGCATCACGATCATGCCATGGGTTAGAAATGAACCGCTAGCAATTGAAGCGCCAATGTCGGCGATCGGATGATACACCAGCTTCCCGGGGAGCGTGCCGAAATGCTCTTGCAGCGCAGCCTCTCGGTCGCTCGTGTTCCAGCCGAGCTCCTCCTTGATCACTCTCCATCCCGCATTCGATACGACGAGATGGACGAGGAAGTTCATGCCTAACAGCGTTTCTACCAGCTTCACGCCATAGATTGAACCGCTGGCTCCCGTGATGCCGACGACGATCGTTTTCGCTTTATCCATTAGTTATGACGCACCACCAAATCAATCAATGTAAAGGAAAATACCACGATACTAAGCACGCCGTTCATGGTAAAGAAAGCCGTTTGCAGCCGGCTGAGATCGCTCGGGGAAACGATATGGTGTTCGTAAAATAAAATGATATAGGCGATCACCATTCCTGCGACATACCACCATCCCAGATCCGTCATCAACAGCAAAGCGATGAAGCCCAGCGCGGTGATCATATGAAACGCTTGAGCGATTTTAAGCGATTTGGCAACACCAAACCGTACGGGAATGGAATGAAGGCCTTCTTTGGTATCAAATTCCACATCCTGACACGCGTAGATGATATCAAAACCAGCAATCCAGAACGTAATGGTTGCGAAGAATACCATCGCGGTCCAGTCAACTTGTCCAGTAACGGCCGCCCATCCGCCAAGCGGAGCTAGAGCGATCGTCAAGCCAAGAACGACGTGGCAGAGCCAGGTGAAACGTTTGGTATAAGAATAGAATACGAGCATAATAACGGCAATGGGTAGAAGCTTCAGCGCCAGCGGGTCCAACTCGGCAGCAGCCCAGAACAGCAGAGCAAAGGAGGCAATGACGAACACTACAACCTCCCCGATCTTCAAGAGGCCCTTAGGAATCGCGCGATTTGCGGTTCGAGGGTTCTTTGCGTCGCTGACACGGTCGATCAGGCGATTGAGCCCCATAGCGGCACTGCGCGCCCCGATCATCGCTAATAGTACCCAGCCGATTTGTGCCCAGGAAGGCAGCTCTTGATGAATCGCTACGGATCCCAGTAAGGCAGCCATAAAGGCGAAAGGTAAAGCGAATACGGTATGCTCGAATTTGATCATCTGCAGAAAAATTACGATTTTCTTAAACATGGTGCGTCTCCTTCGTTCCGATGTGCAAAGCGGCAATCCCGCCGGTTAAAGGATACGCTTCGACCCGGGCTAGTCCCGTCTCCCGGAAGATTTCCGCCAGTTCCAGGCGGCCGGGAAATTGAACGAGGGAATCGGGCAGCCATTTGTATTGCTCATACCGTTTTGCGACTAACTTGCCAAGCATCGGAAGCATTTTCTGAAAGTAAAAATAATAAAGTCCTTTGAATGGCTGCCAGGTCGGCTTGGACAACTCCAGGCAAACGACCTTGCCTCCGGGTTTCACGACGCGCTGCATTTCCCTCAGTACCTGACGTAAATCGGGGACGTTTCGCAGACCGAAGCCAATTGTGGCGTAGTCGAACTTATTGTCTTCAAAAGGCAGTTCCATCGCGTTCCCTTGTATCAGGGTGATCGACGAATCAAGATGGCGTTCTTTCACCTTGCGGCGGCCGTATTCCAGCATCTGCTCGCTAAAATCCAAGCCAACGATCGGTCCCCCGCTCGCCTCGGCCATACTGATCGTCCAATCGCAGGTACCGCAACACAAATCAAGTGCCCTATCCCCAGGGGACATGTTCATTTTGGCCATCGTGAATTTCCGCCACGCTTTGTGGCGCCTAAAGCTGAGCAGGTCGTTCATCATATCGTATTTCGGAGCAATGCTTTCGAATACGGAGTGGACGAACTGTTCTTTTGTCTCGGATGAAGACGATTGACTCATCTGCTTATCTCCCTACCCTTCTTGCACGGATCGGCGTGCTGGTGACAGCACGTTGATGAAAGGCTCAAGAATGGATTTGAGCTCAGTTCGTACCGTTTCCTTCTTGCATTCATGGAGCAGCGATTGAACATGATCCACCGATTGGTGCAGCATGGACATCAACTGTTCCTTGATATTGTATTTCACGAGCATCAGCGTCCAGTCGCGTTCGCCAACTTTACGTGCGGATAACGTATCCTTGTCCTCCGAGGACCCGGTTTCCATAATCCGCAAATACGCATATCCTTTGCGGTCGTGCGGCAGTTCAGAGGAAGCCTGGATTTCATCCAGCATGACTTCACAGCGGCTTAATTCAGCAAGAAGTTTCCGCCAAACCTGCTGCACCGACTTGTCCAACAGCTCCGTAAAAGAAAGAAAAAGCCCCATTTTGACATGGACGCATTCCTTTAGGTACTCCTCAGCAGGCAATACGACCCGCTTCAATTTGCTGTAGAGCTGGACTTTCAAGCGGTTCACCTCGCAGATCGCCGAGCTCATTCGTGGAACCATATTCGTCTCTCCGGCACCCGCGAGCAGATGATAAAATACGCCGCTGAAATAGTCGCCGGCCAGCACCTTGAGTTGACGCGAACGCATTGCCCGCGTCGCTTCGCCAAGTCCGGATGCCAGGTCGATACGATCATGCGTATCCATGCCGAGCTGTACAAGGAAGGCCGCTAAAGCGCATGTTTCCGCCGACTCGGGCGGACGGCCCTCCCGCTCGTTTAAAAACGTATAAAGCAAACGAACACGGGGCACCGGAAACTCCGGAAGCGCCGTGTATGCGGTAATCATGTCATAACTGACATACTTATTAGCCAATTCTGTTATGCGATAAGGTTTCATCCTTTGCCTCCGTGCCGCTGATCTTTCAGTAATAAAGCTGTCACAATCTTGTCTATTATAGCATATGTTATTTCACTGCGCACAGAGGCTAGACGCGAATTCGACACATCCGTCATTCGAGTCAGCTACTCCTGCAGAAAACGCGACTTCCATAAACAGGTTTCCGTCACCCGCATGCGCAGCCGCAGGGCTTCTGGCAGTTCGCCACTCCCGGCATGCCGAAGCGCGTTCAGCTCCTCCGCCGAGAATTCGCTGCGTCTGACATCGGCAGCCAAGAGCAAATATTTGGTGCCGAGCCAGCGGTCCTCCGCCATCAAGCGCAGCAGCAATTGATCGATATTACTCGTGTGCTCGAACGCAAACGAAACCATTTCGGCCATTCCCCGGTAAACGTCATCGACACCAACCTGATCGCCTTCGACCTTCAGATCGATGGACAAGATGTTCCGGTTCAGCTCGACCTTAGCGATAGGCATTGGAAGCTGAAGCGGGACTAATGCGTCAACGAGGTTATCGTCGGTCAACTCGGCCGGAGACGGTCCGGCAAACACCGTGGTCGCCTGCCGCGGCTGGGTGGGGTGTTCACTGAACCAAGCTACGCCCGCCATGGCCAGCGCACAACCGAACGTAAGCAGTATGGCCCGTAGGGCTAATTTTCGTTTCATGGGGCACTCCCCCTTCAGGTACACTCGGACAACGGAGTCCCTCCTGTCCAAGAGTTTCATATACCCCATTCTACATAGAAAAAAAGCAGGCTATGCCTGCAGAATAGAAAATCATTCTTCCGTGTCAATCATCCCGTGCTTCGTATAAACGAGCGCTTTGCCGCGAACCTTGACTGCCGACGTGTGGTCGGTAAATTGGGCGATGAGCACCTCGCCCTTGTCCAATTTCTCAGTATGATGAAACCGCGTATCCTTCCCGCGGGTCAGCCCGATGACCGTAACCCCTTGTTCCTTGGCTTTAACCACGAAATAGTCTCCGCTGGTGGTCGTCGCTTGATCGTTTCCGCCGCTGTGCTGGTTATCCATGATGGTTGCGCCTCTCCCTTCGTCAATTTGACAGACTGCTCTCCATCTACGCCTCCCGCGAAAAGAAAAAGCCGTGAACGAGAAGCCCACGGTCTTTTGCACGGAAAGATATGTAGAAATCTTTATTTAATTCCGTCTTTGAGCGCTTTACCTGGTTTGAAAGCAGGGATTTTGCTCGCAGGGATTTCGATTTCCTCTCCGGTTTGCGGGTTGCGGCCTTTGCGGGCGGAACGCTCGCGGACTTCAAAGTTGCCGAAGCCGACCAGTTGAACTTTGTCTCCGTTTTGCAGCGCTTCGGAAATGGCTTCGAAAACGGCGTCAACCGCTTTAGTTGCGTCCTTCTTGGAAAGCTCAGTGCTTTCGGCTACTTGAGAAATCAAATCGGATTTGTTCATGTGTGATTCACCTCCCCACTACGGAAAATAATACCACTTGCTATTTGTGTTTCCGTTTTACCGCAGAATATACGTGATTTAAGCAATTCAATACGTACAAATTCCCCAAAAACGCGATGAAATCGCGCTTTCCGGGGGCGCGGAACAAATTTATAGTAATACAGCCCATGCATAATTTCAAGCTATTTCAAGGCTTCTCGGCGATTTTTCCTCATTTCGCACTATAAAAGTGGAGAATCTGCCCCTCAAACAACAAAACAACCGCACGCAGCTAGGATCAGCATGCGCGCGGTCATTGAGGAGGAATTGCCAAGAATTAAGAGTTTCAATCAGGTTAATAAGTCGGCTTTTCAGCACCGAGAAGGTCTATAAAATGATGGCGATGAGGCCGCCGGAGCCTTCGTTAATAATCCGCCCCAGCGTTTCCTGCAGCTTATAGCGGGCGTTGTCCGGCATCATGGCAATTTTGCCCTGAATGCCTTCGCGCACGATGGAGTGCAGGGAACGACCGAAGATGTCGGACTCCCAAATCTTGATCGGATCGTTCTCGAAATCCTGCATCAGATAACGGACGAGTTCTTCGCTTTGCTTTTCGGTCCCAATGATCGGCGCGAACTCCGACTCGACGTCGACGCGAATCATATGAATCGAAGGAGCTGTCGCCTTCAGCCTTACGCCGAAGCGAGAACCCTGGCGAATGAGTTCCGGTTCATCCAGCGCCATTTCCGCCAGCGTAGGTGCTGCGATGCCATAACCGGTCGTTTTGACCATTTCAAGCGCTTCAGCGAAACGGTCGTATTCCCGTTTGGCATGAGTAAACTCCTGCATCAGTTGCAGCAAATGGTCCTTGCCGCGGATTTCCACACCAACCACTTCCATCAGGATGCGGTCATATAAATCGTCCGGCGCGTACAAATCGATCTCAGCCACGCCTTGACCCATATTGAGCCCGCTGAGTCCGGCCCGATCGATGAAATCGTATTCCATGAAATTTCCGACGACCCGATCCACATCGCGCAAACGGCGAATGTCTTTGACCGTGTCGCGGACAGAGTTCTCATAATTGCTGCGCAGCCAGTGATTCTCATTCAGCACCATGACCCAGCTAGGCAGATTGACGTTGACTTCGTGTACCGGGAATTCATAGAGGACTTCGCGGAGAACGCCGGTCACGTCTTCTTCCGTCATCGTCGCCGCACTAAGCGTAATGACCGGAATGTCATACTTTGCGGCCAACTCGCCGCGAAGCTGTTGCGCTTCCTCACTATTCGGCCGGGTCGAGTTGATCACCAGCACAAACGGCTTGCCAACCTCCTTCAATTCGGCGATGACCCGCTCCTCTGACTCAACGTAAGAGTAACGCGGAATATCGGCGATCGTTCCATCGGTTGTCACAACGACACCTAGGGTGGAGTGCTCCTGGATCACTTTGCGCGTCCCGATTTCCGCCGCTTCTTGGAACGGAATCGGTTCTTCAAACCATGGCGTGGAAATCATCCGTGGTCCGTTTTCGTCCTCGTAGCCTTTTGCGCCTTCCACGGCGTATCCGACGCAATCTACAAGTCTTACGTTGACCTCGAGCCCTTCAGCCACCTTGATTTGCACCGCATTGTTCGGGACGAACTTCGGTTCGGTCGTCATGATGGTTTTGCCGGCGGCGCTTTGCGGAAGTTCATCTACCGCGCGGACCCGATCGGCTTCGTTTGCGATGTTCGGGAGAACGACCGTTTCCATAAAACGCTTAATAAAGGTCGATTTCCCGGTGCGGACCGCACCGACGACTCCCAAATAAATGTCGCCTCCGGTTCGTTCGGCAATGTCCTTAAAAATGTCCACTTTCTCCAATACCAATGATATCCCCTCCTCAAATTTCGCCGAAGGAAAAATGCCCCGTGAGCATCCGCTTCGTGATTCACCATGATTTTGGGCTTCGCTGCTGCGGCAGGAGCGGCAGCCCCTCTTGCCCGTGTCCGCCGCCGCAAACCTGTGGAAGGAACCTGAACGAAGCGGCGTAAACTCGTACATGCATTTGGACTAGTAACATCTTATGTACCAGATGCGAGAATATGACGGATAAAACCGTCCAAGCCCGTTTTTTTTGCGAGGCCGCTCATTCAACCCGAACAAGGCGGGCACTTAACCGCCATACTCCCATTTGTATGAGTCTATCGGAAAAAGTATGACGCTCCCGGAGAAAGGAAGAACAAAAGGGACAAATTCGGAACAATAGCAAAAAGAAGCCTTTCGGAAAGAGTCCGAAAGACTTCATCATTAGCCGACGTACGGCACCGGTTCACTCCCGGTCCAACGATAAGGGAGCGACTTCACTGGAACGAACGCCGAACGGTCCGTAAGCCAAGCTCGCAGGTCCTCATCACCCTGCGGGGTTTTGCCGGACTGATCGATGGCCTGCATGATATCGAAGGCATAATCCACATACACGTTACCCTCCGCATCCATAAGGAAGGGGAGGGTCTCCCCGGAGTAGACGCTTGGTAAAGCCAAGCTCTCGGCATGCAGCAAAGGTAGATCAACGGTATACAAGCCCGGATAGGCCTCCCCGTCAGCCTTACTCGGCAGAGCGCCTCCGTGACTTGATTGATAGCTTAACACTTTCCGCTGGATATCGTTCACCTTTTGCATCGTGTTTAAATCCATGACTTTGACCGTTGGGTTAACTTCCTCATCGATCACGAGAAAATAAACGCTCCCGCCCTGCTCAAAAGCCGCTGACGGGAGTTCCTCCAAGTAGCCCTCCCGCTTCAATTGTTCCAAATCGATCCGATACTTCTCATACCGCGGAGTCTCCTCCCCGGCTGTAACGATTGGCAAGATCCCTTTCTCCTCTTGAAAGCGTTCCAAAGCCCGTTGTACGCGGTCCACGCTCTCTGTATAGGAAACCGGGCCCCCCTGCTGCCTGTCTCCGCGATACAAACATCCCGACAACAGGAAGGTCATCATCGTCGTTAAGATGACAACCAATGCCGCCGACCTCAACCGGGTCGGTTTCAAAATTGATAACTTCAACATGTTGTTATCCTCACTTTATCCCCTTCGTACTTACCATAACTCCTCATCTTCCCTCTGCCGTTCCAGTTGCTTGCGTATCGCCGCCTTAAGCGGGTCCTCCGGCAACCGCACGGCCACCTCACCACGAACTCCCGCCTGACACGCCAATCGAACCCCCTGTTCCAGCAGAGGGCCAAGCTTGCGGCGCTCCGCATCGCTGGGCGGCGATAACGAGGCAGCCTGCTCCGGATCAACCTGAATCTTACACATCAGACAACCGGCGTTTCCCCCGCATCGGGTTGCGATATGGATCTTCGCTTCGCGGGCGGCTCGAAGCACGCTAGTGCCCGGCCGGACTTGAACGGTTTTCCCTAACGGCAGAAACGTAATTCGCCCTACCATGACGCGCCTATGTTTCCTCGCCGCGATATTCCCGCCAGGGCCGGGAGAGCAGCGGACGGTCCAGTAACTCAGCTAGTCGTCCGACCCAATCGGATGACCACTCATTTCGTTGTAGCAACTCGTCTAGCAGCGGCAGGTGCTGTTCCGGGGCCTTGCGGATCAATCCCGCAATCGGCAAATAGCGGTCAGGGCGCTGCCGCAACAGATTAAACACCAGTTCATGGGCTAACGGCATAACCGAAAAAGAGGTATCTCGAAGCGTCACACGCTGCGCTGCCGGCGCCAGTAACGCATCAACCTCAGTCCGGTAATACGCCCCGGCAGTATGAACCTCAAACCCGCCCACCAGTTCCACCGTCGATTCCTCGATACGGTAGTGGCTCAATTGTGAGGTGTATAACCCACTCCGGTCATGTCGTGGCTGATCCGTAGCAAACCGCTGGAGCCGCTCATGGAGTCGGCTTGCGGTGTCGAGATCGGCATAGATGTCGATGTCCCGTGGTGCCGTCGCGAGCGCAACTCCCTGCAGCCACAATCCGCAGCTGCCGCCCAGCAGCCAGATGCCATCCGCCTTCTCAAGGCTGGCGGCGAGCTTGCATAAGGCCTCCGTTAATTCGGCATAAGCCTTGTTTTCTTGTTGTTGCATGTATCTTCCTCTTCTCTTGGGTTCCGTGGTGCGAGGGTTCCTCTCAAGTAATCGACACAATCCCGGTCAAGAAACCCGCCAACATCATAAAAAAGGCGAGCAGCGATAAAATCCCCCGGACAATCCCTTTCGTCTTCGTTCGGGCAAACGTGATCAAAAATACGGAAATCCCCATGATCAAAACAGCCGCGATCGACAACCACATCTTCGTCATTGCATCCATGTGTTCGAATCTCCTACTATTTTTTTGCTTTAATATGATCCATATTATAGCATTATGCTGTCTTTCAGGCTATGTTCGCCCCAGGATTTGCAGAGATGTCCGAAACTAAATAAAGCCCCGCGGCATATGACCGCAGAGCTTAGGGGCAACAAGGAAACCGTTCAATTATTTTTTGATCATTAATTTCATCAAGGCTTCCATATTGGATGGATTCATGCCGCTCTTTTTTACGGCGTTCACTATCTCCTGAATCGTGCTTTCCGACACGGGGATCTTCGCCATCGTAGATACCTGCTTGATCAGCTTCCGCAATTCGGCTTCATTCTGCATCGTTGACGGCTTCACGGTGCTGGCCAGCTTTTTGACCGAGCCCTCCGAGATGGCTTTACCCGCCTTTTTATTGATGGCATTCAGGGCCTCTTTGGATATTTTGCTCACGCTTTCGCCTCCTCCGCTGTCCTCTTCAACCAATGTATGAGGAGGCGGATGCAAAGGTGCTGTCACCCCAGCAAAACGGGCTCTATAGTGGAAGTTCAAAAACACGACTTTTGATCACGAAGTAGGCTCAAAGTAGCGGATTCGGCATCGAATCTTGAATTCAGCAGGGCCTTCCGTTGCTCACGTAGGTCTGCCTACGCTCCGCTACTCAGTCCCAGCTTCATCCAACCTTCTCGGTGCTGAAAAGCCGACTTTTTGAGCATGATTTTAATTTATTACATCAAGTGTGCCATTGTTCCCAGGTTTCTAGGGACATCACTTCCATCTCCGTCTTTCGGTCGCGTCCCATCAGGGCTTCCACGGCGGTGCGTGGATCCAGATTCTCGAACAAGACATGATACAACTGTGCGGCAATCGGCATTTGCACCTGATATTTCTCGGAGATGGCGTGAGCCGCCTTTGTTGTACGGATGCCTTCCACGACCATGCCCATCTGATTTAAAACGGTTTCTAGCGGCTTGCCTTCGCCGAGCATAAACCCGGCCCGCCAGTTACGGCTGTGTTGGCTGGTCGCGGTCACGACAAGATCCCCAATCCCGGCCAATCCGGCAAACGTCAGCGGATTGGCCCCCATTTCAACGCCGACTCGCGTAATTTCTGCAAGCCCGCGGGTAAGCAATGCCGCCTTAGCATTGTCGCCGTATCCCAAGCCGTCGGACATCCCTGCGCCCAGCGCAATGATGTTCTTCAGCGCCCCAGCAAGCTCTACCCCGACCATATCGAGATTCGTGTATACGCGGAAATACGGGTTCATGAATAGGTCTTGCGCTAACTCGGCCTGGGCCGCGACTTGTGAAGCGACCACCACTGTGGTTGGACAGCGTTTAACCACTTCCTCCGCATGGCTTGGTCCGGACAATACGACAATTCGTCCCTCTTCGCAGCCGAGCTCCTCGGCAATCACGGTCGATATCCGTTTCATACTCTCGATTTCAAAACCTTTAGTCGCATGCATCACTAGCATATCTTCATGCCAGAAGGGCTTTAACGCTCGGGCCACCTCACGTACGGCCGAGGAAGGCGCAACCATCACGACCGCTTTGGCACCGCGAACCGCGGCCTCCAAATCCGTGGTTGCGGCTAGCCGAGGCGACAGGTCGACTCCGGGCAGAAACCGCTCATTCCGGTGCTTCGTATTGATTTCTTCCTTTTGCGTTTCATTACGTGTCCACAAGGCAACTTCCATGTCTTTGTCGGCGAGCACGCTGGCAAGTGCTGTCCCCCAACTGCCCGCCACTAGCACGGCGGCTTTATTAGACAACGCGATCTCCTCCTTTGGAACCCAGCTTATTTTCTTTGCCGTGCACGATTTTCACGATATTCGTGCGATGTCTCCAGAAGGCGAATACACAGATAATGAGACTCGTCCAGAAATAAGGACCAAATTCGCCGAAGACCGCCAGAAAAATTGGCGTCAAAAAGACGAAGATTAACGAACCTAGCGAGACGTACCGTGTAATAACAATCGATAATATCGCGATAATCCCCGCGTACAACGCGGGGAAGAAGAACAGGGTAGCCATGACGCCAATTGTGGTGGCAATCCCTTTTCCGCCGCGAAAGCGGAAATACAATGGCCAGTTATGGCCAATGATGGCCGCGATCCCGCTTAGCGCCGCTGTCCATTCCGCACCACCGCCCAGCCATCTTCCGATCCACACGGCGGCGATGCCCTTAAGCACGTCAAGCGCAAGAACGAGAATCGCCGGGCCTTTTCCGAGTACGCGAAGGGTGTTGGTCGCTCCTGCATTTCCACTTCCGTGTTGACGAATATCGATTCCTTTCAAAGCCTTCGCCAGCACCACGCTAAAGCTGATCGAACCAATCAAATAACAAAGGACTACAGCAATTACGGGTAAAATCACCTTATTCTCCCCTAACCTTCATCAGACTTACGCCGTGTAAACAGCCGAATGGGCGTCCCTTCAAAATCGAACGCAGCCCGAATTTTATTCTCCAGATACCTTTCGTAGGAGAAATGCATCAGCTCCGGATCGTTGACGAACACCACTATCGTTGGCGGTTTGACCGCGACTTGCGTCACGTAATTAATCCGCATACGCCGACCTTTGTCCGTAGGCGGAGGATTGATGGCAATCGCATCGGACACCACATCGTTTAGAAGGTGGGTTTGCACACGTTTGGTATGCTGATCCGCCACATGCTGAACGACCGGCAGCAACTTGTGAAGACGCTGCTTCGTTTTGGCCGACAAGAATACGACAGGTGCGTAAGTCATGAACAGGAAGTGATCGCGAATCTTTTGCTCAAATTGGTGCATGGTTTTATCGTCCTTCTCGACCACGTCCCACTTATTGACGACGAAAATAGAAGCTTTGCCGGCTTCATAGGCATATCCGGCGATATGCTTATCCTGCTCGATAATCCCTTCTTCGCCGTTAATCAGCACCAGCACAACATCCGCCCGCTCAATCGCCTTCATCGCACGCATAACGCTGTATTTCTCCGTTGTTTCGTATACCTTCCCGCGTTTACGCATCCCCGCGGTATCGATCAGGACATAACGCTGACCGTCCTTCTCAAACGGCGTATCGATCGCATCGCGAGTGGTCCCGGCGATATCGCTGACAATGACCCGCTCTTCACCGAGAATCGCATTGACCAACGAGGATTTGCCGACGTTTGGCCGACCAATCAGAGCGACACGGATCACGTCTTCATCGTACTCGTCTTCCGCAAGCTCCGGCAGATTGTCGGCTATTGCATCAAGTAAATCGCCAATGCCGGTACCGTGGCTTCCCGATACCCCGATCGGATCCCCAAAGCCCAAATTGTAAAATTCATAAATATTGTCGATCCGGCCGATATTATCGACCTTATTGACAGCAACGATCACCGGCTTGCCGGACCGATACAGCATATTGGCGACCTCTTCGTCCGAAGAAGTTACTCCGGCTTTGGCATCACACATAAATACGATTACGTCGGCCTCTTCAATGGCCAACTCGGCCTGCATCCGGATCGATTTTAAAATCGGCTCTTCATCATCGAGCTCGATCCCCCCGGTATCAATGATGCTGAACGATTTCCCGTTCCATTCCGAGGCACCATAAATTCGGTCACGGGTAATCCCCGGCTTGTCTTCCACAATCGCCAGGCGGTCTCCAATAATCCGGTTAAATATCGTGGATTTCCCCACGTTTGGCCTCCCGACTATAGCCACAACGGGTCTTGCCATAGACATCCCTCCTAATTCGTTATTAATTTCAAGTTCTGATTCTTCTATATAGGTTTCACTCGTTTATATACGAATACACGTTAATCATCATAGCAAAAAAACGTTTACTTGGCTAACCGGAACCACAACAAAAACGGCGAACCCGATCCTTCAGGGTCCGCCGATGTTCAAGCCACAAAAACCTGATTATTTCAGTTTGCTGAGCTTGTCGCCGAAGCGCTCGCCCAATGTGATGCTTAAGCCTTGGTTGCTCAGCGATACGTTAGGGTTGTCGCCCAAGTCTTCTTTTCTCACGCTACTGCCTTTGGAAGGTCTTTCGCTCTTCGGTGCAGGAGCAGGAGCTTCTTCTGTTTCCTTGATGCTAAGACTAACCCGTTTTTCGCTAGGGTTCACGTCAAGCACCTTCACTTGAACTGTTTGACCTTCTTTCAGTACTTCATGCGGAGTACCGATATGTTTATGCGAAATTTGAGAGATATGAACAAGTCCTTCTACCCCTGGCGCGATTTCCACGAAAGCCCCGAAGTTAACCAAACGTTTCACTTCGCCGCTGACGATGTCGCCGGTGTGGAACTGCTCAGCTGCAGTATCCCAAGGACCAGGTTGTGCTGCTTTAATGGAGAGGCTTATTTTGCCTTTCTCTGGATCAACTTTGAGTACCTTAACCTTCACGTTGTCCCCTTCGGACAAAACGTCAGCCGGTTTGTCAACGTGATTCCAAGCGATTTCGGATACGTGAACCAGTCCGTCTACGCCACCTACGTCTACAAAAGCACCGAATTGAGTCAAGCGTTGAACCGTACCTTCCAGTACTTGACCTTCCTTCAAATCGCCCATGATTTTCAGCTTATTTGCTTCAAACTCTTCATCAAGAACATCTTTTTGGGAAAGGATCACTTTGTTGTTCTCGCGGTCAATTTCTTTAACTTTCACACGCAATGTGCGGCCTTTATAGTCGCTGAAATCCTCAACGAAATGACGTTCCACCATCGATGCCGGAATGAAGCCGCGAACACCTACGTCAGCCACAATCCCGCCTTTAACGACGTCAGCCACCGTCACTTCGAACGTTTCGCCGCTTTCGAACTTCTTCTCCAGTTCTTCCCAAGCATTTTCGCTGTCGATCGCGCGTTTGGAAAGCACCAGGCGTTCCTTCTCGTCGTCGATGCTGACCACTTTCGTTTCTACTTCCTGGCCGACTGCAACAGCATCTGCAGCGTTGTCCAGGTGTACGGAGGACAGCTCGCGGATAGGAATAACACCGTCGTATTTATATCCAATGCTTACATAAGCTTGGTTATCTTCGATTTTGACGATCGTTCCCTTGACGGTGTCCCCTTTTTTCAAAGAGACGATTTGCTCCATCTCATCCTGGCTTGCGATTTCCGCAGCTTCTTGAACATTTTTTGTTTCTTCCGACATGTCAATAACCTCCTCAATTCAAAAACCCATTTATTTAAACCCGCCCTAAAGGTTATTCAAAAAGCCATCTTGGGTCACGAAGCGACTCAAGAAGCAGATACGAGGTCGAATCTCCCGACTTTTTGAACTTCCTCTTATAGCGATGTTCAAAACTTACTTCTAAGGCATAGCTTCCCTAATATCTTCAGCCTTCATGCATCCTATCTAGGCAAGACTTGAAGAAATTAAAGCTTTTTGAGTTCAGCGATACTGGCCATAATCTTATCCGTGGCCCGCTCAGCCGCTTCAGGCCCGCCAATCTCCTTGAACTCCGTCAGATCAACCGGGGGTCCGTAGACGACGCGCATTTTTTGAAACAGTTTATAAGTGCCAATAATCGCGACCGGTATCACTGCTGCTTCACTGCGGAGCGCGAAGGTTGCCGCCCCTTTCTTGCCGACCACACTTTCCTCGGCCCCTTTTACCCGCCGGCCTTCTGGGAAAATCCCCATCACATGACCGCTGCGGAGCAAGGTGAGCGCGGTTTTGATCGATTCTTTGCTAACGCCTCCCCGTTTTACGGGAAACGCACCTAGTTGTCTGATGAGCCAACCGAAGCCAAAGATTTGAAACAATTCTTGTTTGGCCATAAAATGCACCTTGCGTTTCAGCAGGATGCCGATGGTAGGTGGATCAAACAAGGTGATATGGTTGGAGCAAAGGAGCACTCCACCCTCATTCGGGATATGCTCCAAGCCGCTCGCTTCCAAGCGAAAAAACAGCTTGTAGAGAACCCGCAATACGCTTCGACAAAAACGATAGATCATCCTGGCTCAACTCTCACTTCCATAAGTTCTGCACAAAGATACGATATGGTCAGCAACCTCGTCCAAGGACATCTGCGTCGTATCCAGCAGTTGAGCGTCTTCCGCCTGACGCAGAGGGGAAACCTCCCGCTCCCGGTCCAGCCGGTCCCGCTCTTCGATCGAACGAACGAGCTCTTCAAAGGAAATCTCGTTCTGTTCTTTCATTTCCTTGTATCGGCGGCGTGCCCGTTCCTCGACGCTCGCGGTCATAAACACCTTGACTTCCGCATCAGGTAAAACACATGTGCCGATATCGCGTCCATCCATGACGACGCCTTTGCGCAAAGCCATTTGCCGCTGTAAAGAGACAAGCCGTTCACGCAGCCCCTCGATTTGCGCATATCGGGACACCTGAGCATTGACGGCCATCGAGCGGATTTCCTCCGTGACGTCCTGACCGTTCACCCGAACTTGTTGTCCATGTTCTCCAGGCAACAATTCGATATCCAGTTCAGGCAAATAACGCAGCACATTGTCCACTTCGTCCGGCCCGATTCCCCGTTGCAGAAAATACCATGTGGCTGCCCGATACATCGCGCCGGTATCGACATAAACATAATGCAGTCTGCCGGCAACCATTCGGGCTATCGTACTTTTCCCTGCCCCCGCAGGACCGTCGATCGCGATGTTGATTTTATCATGGGTTGTAGACGTCTCGGTTGCCAAAGGGGTATTCCTCCTCAAAACAAATCCTCAAGAAAAAAGCAGGCATTGCCTGCGACGTGAAAATTATACCACAGATAGAAAAGGGATGCAAAAGAATCGCTCCCTCTTTTCCCCTTATTCGCCCTGCTCCCTGTGGATCGGCACCCCTTCGTATTTTTCCGCCGAGGCGAGAATATAGCGAATCTCCGGGATCCGCAGCAGGATCTGAAACAAACATAGAGCCGCCAGTAGCACCAGCAACCCCCGCTTCAGCCAATGTTCTGCCTTTTCCGAAAACGACAGAAACAGCTCCGTGTAAATTTCATCATCTTGGGGTCGTTTCACATGATTCCCTCCCTGTCATGGCAACACCTTCAGAAACAGCGTCATGTCTAGCTTATCCATTTAGGGAAATCGGGAATACATCGCCCTCTGATTGAAATCAGCGATTCTTGAAATCAAACTGCCGTTCGAAGCAATACCGAATCAGCTTTTGCCGTTCCAGGTCCGATATGCTGACGAATTTAAGCATCACCATCGTACGCCCCGCATCCAGCTTCTTGGTGCGTACGACCTCGGCTTCAAAAGGCGCGTGGTCAATCGAGCCGTTCTTGAACGGGATTAACAACCAACAGAACAGTTGATCTCCCTGGACGAGATTGAATACGCTGCTACAGCTAAAAGAGACGCCTCCGCCGCCGACATCTTCCGTATGGGTGACGAAGCGGACACCGTCCTTCATTTGAAGGGCAATTTCCAATTCTGCGACCACCCGCAAAAAATGACGTCGTTGAATTTTCGTGATGGTTTCCGGTTCAGGCTTGCGAATCCGCACCAACTGGACAATGTCGTCGGCAAAGCCCAGCACATATGTATTAAAGTAGTTTTTCACTCCGGATTCCGTTAAGAAATAAACGGATAACTCGTCCCCGATGTATAGCTTCTTGATGCGTCCGCTTCCGCTCTCGATCGGCACTTCGATCAAAAAAGATTCTTCTTCCACGTCCGCGATCCGCGATTTACATTCCTTCTCTTCGTTGGACTTGTCCGCCGACGCGACTTGAATGTATACGAGATCGTTCACTTTAGGAAACAAGTTTCCCCACCGTCCTATACCATGGTAGTATTGCTACCTCCTGATTATAGCACGGCGAGGCGCTGGCTGGGCCTTAAATTATTGCAGATAAGCCAAAAAGGAATCTTCCGGACGACCGGAACATTCCTTTATTTGCCGCACATCGCCTTAAGAAGGCGTGGCACCTTTATTGTTGCGGTTTCGAATCTCTTCGATCATTTCTTCATTCCCATTCTCGGCGTTGATATAGATTCGGTATTGCGAACCGTTGATGGAACCGCCGAATTCGTAGGTCAGCACCTTCTCCGACTGCTCGTTTTCAATGAGTGCCAGGCGGTGGTATTTCTCCTTGTATTCCGGATTCAAATATTTACGCGCCTGTTGCAGCGTCAGTTTCGGCTTCCCTACCATTTCGCGACTTTCTCGTTCATAAACATAGTCGCTGGCTTGCATCCCTGTAACTTGTCCGTTGTCCAACGCCACGCGGATCGTGATTTTTTCCGGATATATCAACACGTCGCCTTGCTTGCTGACGAAAGTAAAGTTTCCTTCGTTATCGAATTCGTCGTACGAAACGGCCATCAGCCCGGGATACCCTTTATTTTGCAGAAACTCACTGGCCCGTTCTCTTGCCGTACTCATATCCACGGCTTTGGGGCCGATTTGTCGATGGTAGACATAGGAGATCAAGTGACCCCCGTTCCGCGTGAAATCGAGCGACCACGTTTCGCCGCCTTTGCCGTTCGTCAGGTTCGCGGTATACGACGCCCATTCCGTACCCTTCCCGTTTTCAACGACCTGGATCGCTCCTGCGTTTTGAACGCCCGTAAATTCCGCCGTTTTGCGTTTGATTTCCTCAACCGTAATTGGTTTTCCGCCCAGCTTCTTCACCGAACGTTTATTGTACATGCTGGAAATGGATGGTCCCCAATCGAGCTCCGGATATTCGCCGACCTTTTTGTCTACGGTTTTAAAACCGTCGATGATGGTATTGTCTCGCGGCTCTTTCTCGCTGGCTAGCGCCGTCTCAACGTCCATCCAGCGGAGCCGATTGGAGATCACTTTGTTCTGTACCCCTTGCAGATCTTGGGAGATTTGCGCGGAGCTTTTGTATAGCTCCTTCAGGTTCTTCATTTCGTTTTTGTTCAGCGGCTGCTTGGTCAAATCACGAATGGCGGTTTGGTACGAAAACTTCGCAATTCGCGACAGGAACTCTTCCGTTTTGTTAAACGGGAGCAACGTTAGGGGTAGCTGGTTAATTTCATTTTGCGCCTCACTGGTGATACGCCAAACGTTAACCAGACCTTTGCGCTGTGCACCCGTGGATGCTGAATTCACTGCTAAGGTGTTGCCCAATTCCATATGCAGCTTGTCCACATGATAGGACAAATCATGAAAAGCCCGCTGATATTGGTTTTCCGCCTTAATTAGAATCGAGTTTTTCTCCTGGTTCTCTTGATACCCCCAAACCAGGGCGCCGATCAACAGCACAGCGGTCACCGGAAACAGGATCGCACTCAGTCGTTTGTACATTGGGCTTATGCTCTCTCCCTTCTTCAACTAGGTTGGGATTAGTGTGACAAGAAGGAAAGAACTTTATGCATTATAGAAGTAGTTGAAAAAGCCGACTTTCGATCACGAAGCAGTTCAATGAAGCCATTCGGCATCGGATCTTGGATTCACCCGGTCTCTCCGTTGCTCACGTAGCCTCCAGCTACGCTCCGCTACTCGATCCCTAGCTTCATCCAACCTCCTCGGTGCTCAAAACCCGTCTTTTTCAACATCATTGGAACTTAGTTCAAAAGCCGACTTTCGATCACGAAGCAGTTCAATGATGCTCATTCGGCATCGGATCTTGGATTCACCCGGTCTCTCCGTTGCTCACGTAGCCTCCAGCTACGCTCCGCTACTCGATCCCTAGCTTCATCCAACCTCCTCGGTGCTCAAAACCCGTCTTTTTCAACATCATTGGAACTTAGTTCAAAAGCCGACTTCCGATCACGAAGCATTTCAATGAAGCTGATTCGGCATCGGATCTTGTATTCACCCGGTCTCTCCGTTGCTCACGTAGCCTCCAGCTACGCTCCGCTACTCGATCCCTAGCTTCATCCAACCTCCTCTGCCCCCCCTTACTGGGCTTCTTCTTCGATCTCGAAGTCATGTTGATTATTACACAAACATTGCTTGAAGCCGGTTTCGATCTGGCCGCGCTCTTTTTTGCCACGCAATACAAACCGCTCGCCGCACGCTCTACATATGATTCTGACCTTGACACGCACGAAAAAAGGCACCCCCTATTCTATCCAACTACGTGGCCCGCCTTCGCAGACGCACGAATCGCTAGAATTAGGATGCCCTATTCTTCCTAAATTAATCTTGCCCCTTAGCTCCCGGTGTCAGCCGGAATGGGGAACGGTTATTGGCCCGGTACATCTTGCCAAGCCCACCATACCACAGGAAAGCCATAAGCGGTACGATGTACCAAATCCAGTATTGGGTCGTATTGTTTAAGATCCAATCGTATACCCCATGCCAGAACAATGGGAACAACAGAGAGAAGATAAGGAATTTCCGACTTTGCCAACCGGTCGAAAATTTGGCTCGACCCAAGTAGTAACCCATCATGACCCCAAACATCGCGTGACCGGACACCGGAAGCAACGCCCGTACGATTAAGGTGCCTATTGAAGCATGACTCGCGAAAGCATACAATACATTTTCGACCGTCGCGAATCCTAACGAAATAGCCGCTGCATATAAAATCCCATCATACGGCTCATCAAACTCCGTATGGTTGTATATCATATGAAACAATACGAACCATTTCAGGACTTCTTCCACGCCAGCCGAAATGCCAAATGCCGTGACCAGAGGCCCTTCGCCCAGCCACATCGTCAAACCCCGCTGTATGATCATGACCGGTAAAACGATCAGGAAACCAAGCAGGAACACCCTGATGACCATATGCAGCGGTTCTGCATCATACTTGTCCTTGAGATAAAAATAAGTTAGCAGTGCAATACCGGGAGCTACCGCTGCGCTTGCTATCGAGAAAAAGAGCAACGGTTATCCCCCCTTATTGGCCGCTTGCCGTTTCTTGTCTCTCTCTCATATTGTTTCACGAGTCTGCCTTCGTGCGATACGTACGAATTAATCCTGGCGTTTGAAGTGGCTGCAAATCGTGTCCACCGCGTGGTCGGCCATGATCAAGTTCCCGTACTCTTCCAGCATCGCCGTAGTTACTGATGTTGCTTCGCCAAACTCAGCTAATACCGCAATCAGAGCAGGGTGTTTGCCCTCCTCCAACTCCTCCGGCTCCAACTGAAGAACCCATTTCCCATTATATTTATACAGTCTGCCGGCATTCTGTAACATGGCCTTAAGTACATGCGCAGCTTCGATTAAATTTTCGAAATCGTCAAAGGAATACAGGATCGTATCGCTTTGCTCCAGCGTGACTTCCATTTCGTATACTTCATCCGGCAGTTCATCCTCATAAGGCGAGCCGATCCCGTGTTGATGGTGATCGTATTTGCCGCGTGTTACGATGACGACCATTCCTTGCGCAGGAAGTGCGAATACTTCCACAGCCAAAGGCCCAGTGGCGTCAAAGCCCACTTCGTTATAAGCCTGATCCATCATTTCGGTGAACAGGTCATGGACTTTGGGAATCTCCTGCCACATGTCCTCTTTCTGTATTCCGCGTTCGCTCAAATCGTCAAACGTGAGGAAAATCCGTACCTTATCCTGGCCTAGTCTTTCGATCTTCATACAGGATCCTCCTCTCTCTATGCCGTGTTACAACAGATTATGAAAGCTGTTGTTAAATGTGCTGGAAATGGTTCTTTGTATGTATGTTATCACTTATTTCCCCTAAATGCACGCTTTAAAATAGACCAAAAAAGAATCATTTTCCGCTCCCGGGCAAGGGATGGAAAATGATTCTTGAGCAGGTACGGCGGTGTCTGGCTTACAATCCTGGAACGGGCGTATGGGTCTCTTTGAGAATGGCTTCGACTTCACGACGCACATCGGCATCGCCTTTAATGAAGTCGGTCAACTGCTTCAGACTGTATTCCTTCGAATGATTCGAACCGGCCGCTGATATCGTGCCGGAACTGGGATACACCTGGGCGTTGTTTGCCCCTTTGGCCTTTGTTGCATTTTCGGACGCCGGACCTTCCGTCTTCAGCGCTGCCGACAGATCCTCGTTAGAGCTTTCGTGGCGATTTGAGGTCATGCTGGCAAACTTCAGGGCCGACCCCGCGCCATTCATCACCGACATCAGGCTTTGCTTACGTCTGGAAGCCCACATCGCGGCGAATACGCCGACCAATATGCCGCCTAAAAATGAGGAAGATTTCACGTAAAAAACCTCCTTGGTTATGTTAAAATCATCTGTAGTGTTCGCGGTTTGCCTTAAACTCATGCGGCATAAATACAGGAAAGCGAGATGACTCCTTTGCTCCACAAGAAACTCCTGCCCATCGCCGCCGCTTGTCTTATTCTTAGCTCATGCGGCCAGACTGATGCACAAAACGAACAAGCCACATCCAACCAAAATGCCATTCCAACTGTGGAGACGACGACGCCTAGGGGGAGTAACGAATCCGGACAGGTAAGCGACCCGCTTGACAGCTCAGTAACGACCGATCAGAATGCAAACTCAGGAAATTCGTCCGATCCAAGCGGCCAGACCGCAGGGGCGGATCAAAATGCAGAAAATGCCGCTACCGAAATGGCCGAACCCCAACTGATGTACCACATTAATAAAGCCTACAACGTTGTTCCAAATGACGAGAGTATTGAGAAGAAGGTCGTATTGCTTACGTTTGACGACGGACCGAAGGAAAAAGAAATGATTGACGGACTGATTGATACGCTGGACAAACACCAAGCGAAGGCGATTTTCTTCGTAAATGGATACCGCGTGAAAGCCCATCCCGAGCTGCTTCAGTTGATTAAGGAACGCGGACAAATCATCGGGAACCACAGTTGGGATCACATCGACTTAAAGAAGGAATCCGCAGCAAACATGCGCAAGCAGATCGAGGATGTGCAAAAGATCGTTAAGGATACAACTGGCGAAGCGCCTCGTTTTTTCCGGCCGCCATTTGGATCAGGCAACGAAACGACACACCAAATCGCAGACGATAACGATCTGGTTTACATGACATGGTCCAACGGTTCCCTTGACTGGGACAGCAAAAATAAAAACAAGCCGGATGCGGTCATTGCCAACGTTCTAGAGCAGCTTCATGCCGGGAGCAACATTCTCATGCACGAGCTCCCCTGGACCGTAGAAGCCCTAGATGAACTGCTGACCCAACTGGAGCAAAAAGGATACGGATTTGTCGACCCTCGGAGTATCGGGCCTGCTCCGGTAGAGGCTGAAGCTGGAGGAACCAAATAAGGAACAAAATAAACCGTCAGGAGACCCCTCCTGACGGTTTTTCGCCTGTTTTTATAATCCGTGATTCTTCCCCCACGGAGAATCGCTAACGCCCCACCATAATAAATAAATGAGAATAATAACAAAAATGTACAGCAGCGAATTATAAAACCAACGAGTCATTTTCAACCGCTGCGACGGAAACAGCTCCTTACGAGTCGGCATCATTTCGAGTTCCGATTCCAAGCTCGTCATTTCAAACAAATGCTCTTGACCCTCGTCAAGATGTTCTGCTTCGTCCAACAAACCGGAACCCGAGGACGTAGAGAACGGATGCTGCGGGATCGGTTCCTTTAATTTGGCTAAAGCGGCGACGGCTGCAGACTCGAACTTTCCATTCTCAGCCATAGCCAACTTCACCGAATCAGGCTTTGATGCCGCTAGCGTCATTTTTCCCCGCCGTCGTTCCTCAGGCGCTACCGTGCGCGGAATTAATAGACGGACCATTGTCTCGTCGCCAATCGCCGGCTTCTTCTCCGCAAAAGCATCGGGCATAACCTTCTCCTGGATGACCGTCGCCGTAGGTTCGGGTGGTGTAGGCTCGGGTGGTGCAGGTTCGGCCGCTGCAACTCCGGAGGAAAAGTTCCATGATGTGGAGGAGCTGCGCTTCACTCGATTTGGCTGACCGTAACGGTCCATTCGGCTTAAATGTTCGTTCATGACTCCCTCCGAAATTTGATCACCAAACCTGATACCAAATCGATCAGGAAGTGACATAGGATCGGCGCCCAAAGCGTCCCCGTTTGCAAATAGATGAACCCTAGACCGTAGCTGCTTGCGAACACCCATGCCGTTGGAATCCAGTGCCGCAAATACCGGACATGAATCGCGGCGAACAAGATACTCGTCCAGTACGGGCCGATGCCATTCTGAATCGCCCCCCGAAACAACAATTCCTCGCAAATCGCTACGATCGCCGAGATCACGGCGATATGCCAGATCGGACGGTTGCGAAAGAGCAGTGAATTAATGCCTCCATCATCCATGCTTTCCTCGGAGATGAACCGAGACAACAGCATGTCCGCAACAAACATCACCGCTGCCAACCCCGCCCCCCAGTACAAAAATTCGACACTTTTCGGAAAATCGAACAGGTGAATCGGGTTTCTTTTCTGAAAAATAAGTATGACCAGACCGATAAACAAAGTAAGTCCTTGCGTTAGATACAAATTAATAAGCAGCAAACGATCGTTAAGCTGACCGGGGTCGACTTTTTGAATTTTTACGTCGCGTAATTTGAACTTTTTCATAGTTTTTGTCAAACCCTGTCCTTTATAATATTCTAGCGCATTCAATTCAATATGGTAAGGAGCATCCTCATGATTCGTAAAAATAATGCCAAATTCGAAATGCTGTTTTTGCTTGGTTTTCTCGCCACGCTGATTATCGCGTTTGGGACCTTCTTTCTAGGACTCAATATCGGCATCGACAAGACGGAAGCTAAATATGCCTATCTACAAACCGCCCCACCTGGAGAAGAAAACGAAAACTCCTATCAGCAACAGGATTTGGTCACGTTCTACTACGTGGTGTTCCAACCATACCAGCAATTCAAAGAGGATTATCTCACGCTGGTCGATGAAATGTCCCGCAGTACCTCGAAGTCGGTCTCAGCGGACGCAATGAAGGAAATCCGCGAAAAGGCGAAAGCCGGTTACGAGCAAATTGCCGCCCAATCCATTGCGGATTCCTCGCCATTACTTAAGGAGGCTCAGACCGACTATTTAAAAAGCCTGAAGCTGTTCTCGGACAGCATCGACCAAGTCAAGGCAAAGACAGGAAGCAAAAAAGGCGCGGAGCTAGCCAAAGCGGTCACCCAGGACGAATTCACGGTAAGCGCGAAAAGCTTTGGCCTGCAGGCGCAAAAGAAATATTATTCCTCGATCCTGAAATGGACCGCTAAAACCAAAAACGGCATTCCGGCCGATTATACTTACAAGAATAACATCAGCACTAAGGAATGGTCCGGCTATTCGCTCGCTGTGAAGAACAAAGCAATCACCGATATGATGGTGAATGAGCAACTTTATGTATCCTATCTGCCGCAGGATCTTACCTCCAAAATCGATCAGTTGATCAGTAGCGGAAAGTCCGACGCTCTTAAACTGACCTCCGTAGCATCGATCGTTAAGGTTTTAACAGAAACGGATGCCGTTAAGAATAAGGAATTCGCGAAATGGAAATCAACGTATTATGCTTCCGAATCTCTGCCGGAGCTGCCGTTCTTTACGGAGGATTAAACCGCTGGCCGGGTCGTCGGAATCAGACGCTTTTCGACATTAGTAAAATCATAACCAAAATTTTAGACGGATTCAAGTTTGGTCAAAATCCGAACGACAAACGCCTAACTTTGTAAAAATGTTCAGGTTAGTGTTGACACCTTACCGGGGACCGTGTTACATTATGAAAAATTACATTTCATGAAACACGTTGAAGGAAAAAAGGATTCGGAAAGCTTCCAGAGAGCCGGTGGTGCTGCAAACCGGTAGCGGAACGAATGCTTTAGCGCTCCCGAGTCGCTGCGTTGAATCCTGAGTAGGCGCAGCCGGTGAACCCGTTACCGTTCTGTCAGCAATGACAACTGAGGCTGCTTACCTGCAAAGGCGCAGCGAATTAGGGTGGTACCACGAACAACTCTCGTCCCTTACTACGGAAGTAGTGTGCGGATTGGGAGTTTTTTTGATGTATCAAGTAAGTTTAACGTGGCATGGAGGCGAATTTGCGTTATCGGGTACCTCCGCTCTTTTGCGCGGTGATAAGACACAGCGTCAACGAAGGAACTCGTTTTTGAATCCCGTCAGCTTATGCTTCCGAAGAAAGCGATGCAAGATCACTTTCGAGGAGGCCTTGCTATATAAAACTTTTAGGAGGGTCAATAATCATGTTTAAAGTGTTAGTATCGGATCCAATCAGCGATTTGGGAATCCAACAACTGATGGATGCAGCCGACGTTGAGGTCGACAAAAAACCAGGTCTCAGCGAAGACGAATTGGTGCAGATCATTCCGCAATATGACGGTCTTCTGGTCCGTAGCCAAACGAAAGTAACCGAAAAAATCATGGAAGCCGGGACCCGCTTGAAAGTCATCGGCCGCGCTGGTGTCGGGGTCGACAACATCAATCTGGAGGCCGCAACGACACGCGGGATTATCGTCATTAACGCTCCAGACGGCAATACGATTACGACATGCGAGCATGCCTTTGCGATGATGATGGCGCTAGCCCGCCATATTCCTCAAGCCTACGCCAAAACGGTAAACGGCGAATGGGATCGGAAATTCCTCGGCGTGGAGCTTCGCAACAAAACGTTGGGCGTGTTAGGTATGGGCCGCATCGGCAGCGAGGTTGCGAAACGGGCCAAAGCATTTGGAATGGATATTCTCGGGTATGATCCGTTCCTTACCGAAGATCGGGCCGAGAAGCTAGGCGTGAAGCTGGCCACCGTGGACGATATTATCCGTAATGCCGACTTCATCACCGTCCATACGCCATTGACACCTGAAACGAAGCACATGATCGCCCGTCCGCAGTTTGAGGTCATGAAGAAAGGCATGCGCATCGTCAACTGCGCCCGTGGCGGCGTTATTGACGAGTTGGCGCTGGTTGAAGCGATCGATCAAGGCATCGTCGCAGGAGCTGCCTTCGACGTGTTCGAGAAAGAGCCGCCGGAAGCCGATCACCCGTTCCTCAACAACCCAAAAATCATCGTAACCCCTCACCTTGGCGCCTCCACTGTGGAAGCCCAAGAGAACGTGGCAATCGACGTCTCGGAACAGGTTCTTCACATCCTGCGTAACGAACCGTTCAAAAATGCTGTTAATATGCCGCCAGTAGCGGCCAGCGTCATGAATAAACTGCAGCCCTACTTCGGTCTTGGCGAGAAAATCGGGATCTTCTTGTCCCAGTTGAACAATCAGGCCGTGAAGGAAATCCATGTCGATTATGCCGGGGATCTGGCAGAAGTTGATACGCAACCCCTCACCCGTTACATTATTAAAGGGGTGTTGTCCCGTCATTTTGCCGGAGACGTCAATATCGTCAACTCGATGCATCTGGCGAAAGTCCGCGACATCAACGTCGTTGTATCGCAGGCTTCGGCCACTAAAGGCTTTACCAACTTGATTTCTGTTACGCTTAAAGGGCAGGACGGTGCGGAGCGCCGAGTCGCCGGAACACTGCTGAACGGGTATGGCGCACGGATCGTACAGATTGATAAATTCCCGGTAGACGTTGCACCGGAAGGTCATCTGATCTTTATCTCCCATAACGATAAGCCGGGCATCATCGGACATGTCGGCACACTGCTTGGGAAGAACGACGTCAACATCGCTTCCATGCAGGTGGGACGTAAATTGATCGGCGGCGAGGCCATCATGGTGCTTACCGTAGACAAAGAGGTTACCAAAAATGTATTAGACGAATTGACGAAACTTCCCGAACTGAATAAAGCGCAGCATATCATCTTTGCTTAACCCCTCAATTGGAGATCAATGTTCCACGATGAACAAGATTTATCTGCGGCATTCAACAAAAAAACATCCTTCTTCGCGAAGGATGTTTTTTTGTGATTACGTGGTTTGTCTCTATTCGACAGGAAGCATGAAATGAAAAGCGGTCCCTTTGCCAATCTCGCTATCGGCCCAGATCGAGCCATGATGAGCGTCGATGATATTTTTGACAATCGATAGCCCCAATCCCGTACCGCCGTTCTCCCCGCGAACACGAGCTTTGTCCGCTTTATAAAAGCGATCAAAGATAAAGCGTAAATCATCGCTAGGAATGCCGACACCGGTATCCGTAATCGTCGCGTGAAGCTGCTTCCCTTGCCCATTTGGCTTCATCCCCGCCGTCACGGTTACTCTGCCTCCCTCCGGCGTATGCCGGAAAGCATTGTCCAGCAGGTTCGTCAGCACCTGCTCCAGCCGATCTTCATCAGCTTGCAGCTTCAGCTCGCCTTCTTCCAGCTCCAGCGCGAGTTCAACACCGTTCTCCTTGGCTCGCACTTGAAATTTACGATACACCCGTTCAGCCAATTCGCGAAAATCGATCTGGCGCATCACCATGTCCGTATGTCCTGCCTCCATGCGGGCTAAGTCCAACAGGTCGCGGACTAGCCGCCCCATCCGCAGCGACTCGTCATAGATCACCTGTGCGAGCTCTGCACTCTCTTCCGGGGAAGAAGCCATCCCATCCAGCAGCGCTTCGCTATAGCCCTGCATCATCGAGAGTGGCGTCCGAATTTCGTGAGAGACGTTCGCTACGAAATCGCGGCGCATCTTCTCCAGACTTACCTCTTCCGTTACATCGCGAAGAACGGCAACCGCCCCGCGGACTTCGCCATCTGAAGACAGAGGGGCCATATGTACGGACCATACGCCTTTCATGACGTGCACGTTCATCTTCTGGTCGCTTTCTTGATCCAGCAACCGGCGGAACATCGGAAGCAGCGGCTGAGGCACAACCTGCCCTTCACCCGTTGGTGCAGGCCGCAGAATCTCTCCCTCGTCTTCTTCCTCGATCAGATCCCCCCACATCTGCAGAATGCGATCGCCCGGCGGATTGGTCAAAATCACGTAACCCTCCCGATCCAAAGTGATCACGGCATCGTTCATACTGCGCAGCACGCTGGATAGATGCTCTTTCTCATGCTTCAAGCTGCGGATCGTATTCTCCAGTTCCTCCGCCATATGATTAAACGTAATCGCGAGTTCGCCGATTTCGTCACTCGTGCGAAGAGAAAGGCGGGTTTCGTACTTGCCTTTGCGAATCGAATCCGCAGCCTGAATCAACTGCTGCATGGGTTGAGTGATCTTGGTGAAGAGAAACAGCGCAAAAAACGTTGTGAGCGAAAATCCGATCATCGAAACGATCACAAATAATCGTTTGACCGCTCCGGAGTTTGTAAAATTCGTATCGATATAGGGCAGCAGGAAGAGCCCCATCAGCATCAGGACACAGGCCACCAAACAAATGATCGTAATCCACAGTTTACCGACGAGCGTTCTCCAGAAGTTCACTTACTTCGAAACCTCCAGCTTGTAACCGACGCCCCACACCGTGGTGATCATTGCGGCGGATTCCGGTGACACCTTATTCAGCTTCTCGCGCAGCCGTTTGACATGAGTATCGACCGTACGCAAATCACCGAAAAATTCGTAATTCCAAACGTCCTTCAACAGTTCCTCCCGAGAAAATACTTTATCCGGTGAAACCGCCAGATAATGAAGCAGCTCATATTCTTTCGGGGTCAAGCTGACCTCTTGGCCGCTAGCCGTCACCCGATGAGCGTCATGCTCAATGACAAGATGAGGGAACACGATATTGTTGCTAGTCCCGCTTTCTTTGGTCAAATACGCCGTTGCCGAAGCGCGACGCATAATCGCTTTGACCCGGTAGATGACCTCACGAGGGCTGAACGGCTTCACGACGTAATCGTCCGCTCCGACCTCAAAGCCCTGCACGCGGTTGATTTCCTCGCCCTTGGCCGTCAGCATCAGCACCGGCGTTGCCTTGACTTGTCTCAAACGGTTACAGACCTCGACGCCGTCAATGCCCGGCAGCATGACGTCGAGCAGAATCAAACCATAGTCGCCGGCGGTCGCCATTTTCAGGGCGGTCTCCCCGTCCTCGGCTTCATCGATTTCGTAGCCTTCTTTTTCCAAGTACATCTTCAGCAGCCTGCGAATCCGCTCCTCGTCATCGACTACCAGAATGCGGTTTGCTTGATCTGACATTAACAACAACCCCTTCATCATCTTACCCAATCAGTTGAGCAGTCCATATGGTCTTCTTGCTTGTTTAATCGGTACCCGCATAGGAGTGTAGACCCGCTATGATCAGATTCACCCCTACGAGCGTAAACATCACGACCAGAAATCCTAAGACGGCCAGCCACGAGGCCTTACGCCCCTGGAACCCGCGCGATAAGCGCAAATGCAGATAAGCGCTGTAAAACAACCAGGTAATCAGCGCCCATACCTCTTTCGGATCCCATCCCCAGAATCTGCCCCAGGCTTGCTGCGCCCAAATCATGGCAAATATGAGCGCGCCTAAAGTAAAGATCGGAAACCCGATCGCGATTGCCCGGTAGCTGATCTCATCCAGATCATCCGGATCAATCGCCCGAAGCGCCGGCGACAGTGCCGAACCCAGCGATTTACGAAGGATCAACCGGAGCAGCAAATAAAGTACGGTACCTGTTAGTATAGCCCAAATTACCGTGTTCAGTTTACGGCCGGCCGTATCCCCCCGCATCCAGGCAGGCGCATCGAATAACGGTTTGTTCATGCCGAGGAACGGCTGGATTTGCTCCGGTTCGCTTTGGTGCGGACCCACAATCGGCGGCAGATTATAGATTACTTTATCTTCTATTGTACTATCTTGCTCTACTTGGCTGTCAATCGTTGTCTGATTTTGTACGAATACGGCTTCATATCCGGCTGCCCGAAAGGCGAATACGGAAACAATAAAGCCCAATACTATAATAATAGAAAAAAGCGTAAATTCAACCCACCATTTTTGCCGCCGGCCTGGCCGATCAGTGGCAGTGAAATCCACCGCGCGCAAAAGGTACATCAATCCGGCGATAAAGCCGACGGCGAAAAACGATTCTCCCGTGGCCGCCAGCGTTACGTGGATATAGAGCCAAATCGAGCGCAACGACGGAATCAACGGCTGCACATCCTGCGGGAATACGGCAGCATAAGCCATAATAAGAATAGCCAGCGGGAGCGCGAACACTCCAAGTAGAATCTTGCGGTAAATGACAAAGACGACGGTGAAGGCCACCATAATCATCATCGACAAAAACGACATGAATTCGTACATATTGCTGACCGGCACATGTCCGCTGTAAGCCCAGCGAGTACCGCAATAAACCAGATGCGACAGCAAGCCAAGCGAAGAGATGCTAAACGAAATACGCCCCCATTTCGCCTCATGGCGCTCCGGGTCGCGATTGCGCCAAGTTTTTCCCGTTACGGCCACTACATAACAAATGAAAGCTGCGCAATAAAGCAAAAAGGCCGACATAAATGCGACTCTACTGATTTCCAGAAAGTTCATGGACGTTTCCCCCCGTTTTCCAAAGACTTCTCATCTGCTTCCAAGCCCATCGTATGAAGGAACCCGGAAACTTCACGGCGCATACCGAACCAGTTCTTCGTCGTGTGTCCGCCCAGCGTCAGCTGTCGGCCGTCCACCCGTAGCCAAATTCGGCGATGCTGCCAGTAAAACCCTAAGATCAGCCCAAGCATCACGATTCCGAGCCCCAACCAAACGAAAGGCATTGCCCGGTCGATCCGGATGTTCAGGTAACTGGACGCTCCGACAAAATCCACGTCCTCCATGCCAAGGACATCGAGCTGCAGCTTCGTTTGCACACCGCCGAGTTGTTGGTTGATGGCATCCTGCTGAAACCGCTCCTTGTCGATCTGCTTGGGAAAGTAAATATACTGCGCGCCTTGTTCAGGAAGATCCGGTCCTTCGATCAAGAACAAAAAGGCAGGCGCGTTGGGCTCACCGGAGATGGAGACCGGCTGCCCCTGGTCGTTCAGGGAAAAATCCATATATTTGTTTAGCAGCGTAAGCCGATATGGCCCCACCTCAACCTCGCGTTGGGGATTTCTCATATCTAATTTGAATTTGCCATACGATTCACCGGTTTTGGCATTCACTAAAGCCGGCTGCACGGATCTCAGCTTCGGCGTCAGATCGAAGTCGAACTGATAAGCTTGGAGTCCTTTGTAACTGAGCGGATCGTTCACCCGGATCGCGTGACGTTCCACTTCCCGGAGCTGCGGCTCTTTGGAAGGATCATCGCAATCGGCCGTGCATTCATAGAGGACTGCCTGCGTCTCAAACAACTTGGGGACGACTTTGCCCCTATCTTTGAAATCTTCGGACATTTCGTCCTCACTATAATACTCCACCGTAAACTTCTCGTTTTTTATAAACAGGTTCGTTTCCGGTATCCGCGTAATTTCTCCCTCAGGGAACCAGTAATGTTTGTCCATATGAAGACCCGGCAACCCGCGAAATAGGACGGCCAGTAGAAAAACGATCAGCCCGATATGAATGATATAAGGGCCCCAGCGGCTGAATCGCTGTTTCTCTGCCAGCAGGGCACTGCCCTCCGTATGAACACGATAGTGCTTCTTACGTAGAGGCTGAACGGCACGCTGGACCCAGTCGGCACCTTCTTCGCCGATCTCCCCTTGGTAAACGATTTTCTGACGGGTGAGGAATTCCCGGTGCTTGCGTACTTTTTGCTTTGAAAGCGCTTTGTACAACGGAAGCACGCGATCCAGGCTGCAGATCACCAGCGAAGCGCCGATCATCACCAGAAGCAGCGTAAACCACCAGGATTCATACGTATGGGATAAACCCAGTCGATAATAAATTTCGCCGATCGTGCCGTATTTGTTTTTGTAAAAAGTGGACGGATCGAAATTAATAAAGTTGCTCTCTTGTTCGAAGATCGTGCCGAACATAGCACCGATCAGCGTAATGATGATCAGGTAAATGGCAACTTTCACGGAGGAGAAGAAATTCCAAACCCGATCGATCATATTGGGGTTGGCTCGCTGCGAACGTCGGGCGACCCCGTCATATCGCATCTCCAGCAGCCCGCCCGGCTGCTCATCCTCAAACAGCGGTTTGCCGCAAGCTTCGCATAACACGGTTCCCACCCGATTTTGGTGGCCGCATTCGCATTTTGTATTTTGGATCACCGATTATGCCCTCCTCTCGTCGTCAAAGATCCAGCAGTTGCTTGATTTGGTCATCCAACGTGTCCAAGTTCAGCTCGCCTTGATGAATGGAGGAGATTTTGCCGTTCTTTCCGATAAAGAACGTTGTTGGCATCGGTACAATCCCATAATCGCGCGTCGTGGTATTATCGGAATCAAATAAAATGGGAAAATCCACGCCCGTCTGCTTAATGAAATTTTGCACGGTCATCTCATCCTCGCCCGTATTGATCCCCAATACGACGACGCCTTGATCGCGCCATTTTTCCGCCTGAGCTTGCAATGCTGGCATCTCTTTCACGCAATAGGTGCACCAGGTAGCCCAGAAGTTCAGGACGACCGCTTGGCCTTTGTAATCATCCAACGTATGTACCTGTCCATCCAAACCGAGCAGCTTAAAAGCCGGCGGTTTACCCCCCTGCTTGGGTTTATCCGCTTCGCCGCCGGACACTGCGGTCCCGATGGCATAGCCGCCCAGCACGACGATCAGCAGCAAGATGACGATTTGGATCGGCCGTCTCGCTTTCCCCATAGTTAACTTCCTTTCTATGACAATAATCATAAGTGTTGAACAAATCGTGAACACTCTATGAACATTATAACGAAATTCGTCGCAGTTTCAGCCCGGGGAAATATGAATATTATGTGACGCGCTTGAAATGAGGAGAAAATGTGGGGGAATGGCAGTAAGGTGAACGATTCCTGCGAACATGCTATCGCTTATGGGCCTAGAATGATTTGAACGAATGGTTTGGCTACGACTGGGGCAGCCGGGTAAAATGTTCTTACGATCGCTGTTGCTCGCGGAATTCTATATCATATGATTTCAAGGTTGAATTCCGCTCACAAAGGCGAACGCTTCGCTTCTTCAGAATCATTTTCCCCTTTTGCCACTTTCCGTGCTTCCGTTCAATTTACCGGGCCTTGGCGCTTCGCTTTTTCAGAATCGTCCCACCCGTTGCCTCTCGCCTCCCTTTCACCGCGTTTTCTAGCGCTTTGGTGTGGGGAGTGTGGTAGTGCGGGCTTGTTTATAGAGGCTTTCAACCTCTTCTTTCGTCAAGTGACGGTACATGCCGCGCTTCAGGTTACCGAGGTACAAATCGCCGAAGGAAATGCGCTTCAGCTTCGTCACAGGGTGCGAGATCGCCTCAAACATCCGGCGCACTTGGCGGTTTCTGCCTTCATGAATCGTGATGGAGATGGTCGAGAACTTCCCTTCCGGATCGATGTCCTGGTATTCCACCTCTGCCGGGGCCGTTATCCCGTCCTCCAGCATCACGCCTTGCTTCAGCTTGTCCAGTGCCGAGCCATGCGGCACTCCTTTAACCGTTGCGTGATAAGTCTTCGATACATGGTGCTTTGGATGCGTCAGAAGGTGAGCAAACTCACCGTCATTCGTTAGTAGCAGCAGTCCTTCAGTATCATAATCAAGCCGGCCTACTGGATAAACCCGCTCTGTGATTCCTTTTAAATAGTCGGTGACGATTTTACGGCCTTGGGGATCGGAAGCGCTCGTGATGACGCCTTTCGGTTTGTTGAACATAAGGTACAGCTTCTTCTCTGTACCGATGGTCTTGCCCTCGACGGTAATGACGTCCACGGCCGGATCGGCCTTCGTGCCTAATGTCGTGACGGTTTCTCCGTTCACCTGAACTTTGCCGCTCAGAATCAATTCCTCACATTTGCGACGGGATGCCACACCTGCGGCGGCTAATATTTTCTGTAATCTCTCCATTTTCGCTAAGTCACCTCATACACATGATACCCACCGAAAGACAAAATCACAATAGCCGCAGGAGAAACAGCAAAAACCGCCGCGACAGCTAGACAGCTGCAGGGCGGTTTACACTAACCCGTCAATATGTATAAGTTATCCGAATAAGAGCAGACAAACGGCGATCGCCGCGACAAAGCCGACAATATCCGAGAATAATCCAACCTTTAAAGCGTAACGGCCGTTCCGAATACCTACGGCGCCGAAATAAACCGTCAATACGTATAATGTCGTATCGGTACTGCCTTGAATCGTAGATGCAATGCGGCCGATCATCGAATCCGGTCCGTAAGTTTTGATCAGGTCAGTTGTAAACGCAAGCGAGCCCGTCCCCGTCAAAGGCCGGAGGAAACCGAGCGGCAGCACTTCCGGTGGAACCTTCAGCCAAGACAGCATGGGAGCCATCCACCCGACGAAGAAATCCAGCGCCCCCGAAGCGCGGAACACGCTGATCGCCACCATCATGCCCACCAAATGCGGGATAATGCCAATGGCGGTTGAGAAGCCATCCTTAGCCCCGTCCACGAACGATTCGTAGACCGGCACTTTTTTGAAATAAGCATAAAGCGGAATAAATGCGATCATGACCGGTACCGCCCATGCAGAGACAAGGTTAATCCAGTCCAGCAAAGTGCCTCACCCTTTCAATGAGATATTGGGCGGCGCTGTGGCTTGTGGCGGGGTGCGATGGGTGCTATGCCTGCGATACCATCGGTCGGCTACAATGGCCGCCATCGTGGCGATTGCGGTCGCGAGCAGGGTAGAACCCACGATTTCCGCCGGATTCGCCGATTGAAAGTTGATGCGGATGGCAATGAGCGTCGTTGGGATGAGCGTAATGCTGGCCGTGTTCAGGGCAAGTAGTGTACACATTGCCGGGGATGCCGTTTGTTTATCTGGATTCAATTCTTGAAGCTCCTGCATCGCGCGGATTCCCATAGGCGTTGCTGCATTTCCCAGTCCCAGCAAATTCGCGCTCATGTTCGATAAAATATATCCCATGGCCGGATGATTCTTCGGCACGTCGGGGAACAGATAAGCGACGACCGGCCCGAGCAGCTTGGAGATGGCCTTGACGAGGCCGGAATCCTCCGCTAGACGCATGATGCCAAGCCAGAATACTAGAACGCTGATTAAACCAAAGCATACGGTCACGCCGGTCGCCGCCCCATCAAACGCTGCTTGTGTCACAGTGCCGATATCCCCTTTGATCGCAGCGAACAAAAAACCGATCAAAATGAGCGCAAGCCATATTTTGTTGACCATCTTTTCCCCTCCATAACCCTGTCCTGCTCCCTCTACTATTGAACGTCAAACAGTAGGGATTGCAGCACCTTTTTAAATGCATCCGACCAATCGGAAGGTAGCCGGATGAGCTTACGATCTGAAGCGGAACCAAAGGCCCCACCTGCTCTCGGCTCACTTCCTTCTCCTGATCCGGATGGACGATAACTGATTTTATCGTAGACCGGTACCGTGCCGATTTCTTCCCCATTCAAGAGAACGCTAATTTTCCCGCGGTATCCAAATGAACCCGTGCGCGCCGTAGTTAGCTTCAGCCTTCTTTCGATGTGGCTGGCTTCTTCCGTCGCCAACGCATACTTAAATTCTGCCCCAGTGATCAGGCCTTGCTCAATTTCCTGCCCCTCGCCGATCAGGGTTGTCAACGGATAGTTGGCAAAACCATAATCCAGCAACTTCCGGTGGTCATTCCAATCATCCCCGTCATTTAACGTGACGACCGCGATTTGCTGTCCGCCACGGGTCGCGGAGCTCACCAGGCATCGTTTGGCGATTTTGGTATATCCGGTTTTGACGCCGTCGGCCCCGTCGTAGAAACGCAACATCTTGTTCTTATTCAACCATTTATAATCCCAAGGATCATTGGGATTCGGTGCGGTTTTGCTGGGGGTTCGGACGATCTCTTTAAACTGCTGGTTTTTCAGTGCATAGCTTGTCAGCTTGGCCAAATCGTTGGCCGTTGAGTAATGGCCTTTGGCATCCAAACCATGTGGATTCTGGAAGTGGGTATGCATCAGACCAAGCATCTTGGCTTTCTCGTTCATCAAGTAGACGAAGCCCTCTTCGGAGCCGCCGACGTGCTCGGCAATCGCCGTGGCCGCATCATTGCCCGAACGAAGCATGAGGCCGTACAGCATATTTTCCAGGCTCATTTCTTCCCCCATATGGAGATAAATAGACGAACCTTCCTTAGCAAAAGCGTTTCTTCCGACCGTAACCGTATCCGATAGCTTGCCATGCTCGATCGCGACAATAGCGGTCATGATTTTGGTCAGGCTGGCGATCGGTAGCGTCTCATCCCCGCGCAAATTGTAAAGCAGGCGGCCCGAAGTTACGTCAATGACCGCGGCGGCTTGGGCATGAATCGTTGGCGCGGCAGGAGTGGCTTGTACCGCCTGCGGGTTTAGCCAACCCATCAACAGGATGGCGGCCAAGAAACTGTAAAAGGTACGATAGCTGCGGCCAGGTGTGGTTTTCCTCATAAGCTGATTCCTCCGGTAACAGGTACTGTTGCGAGTACTTGTTTAACTTATATGCGATGATCCAAGAGAGTATGTCCCATCTGGGATCAAGAAAAAGACCCCTCCCGGAAGTCCGGAAAGGATCAACGGTCGAAAGGTGGTTAGGTGAACGGGTTGATGCCGGTTCTTGCAGCCGATTCCTGCATCGCATTCTGAGCTACATGCGCCGTTGCCATCGAGGGATCTGCAGTTCCAGATTGATTCGGGAACATGGACTGGATTTTGTCGATGACACCAGGGACCGAATCGATGATCTTCTCGACCAGATGCGTCTGGTTATCCAAGGGTACAATGTGCACCCCAGGTTTTCCAACGACAAGGAAAGCGATTGGATTGATCGAAACCCCGCCGCCGCTACCGCCACCGAACGGACGGGCTTTGCCGTGCTCGGTCGAACCTGAGGCCGATTTATCTTGGCCGTCCTCGATATTAAAATCACTACCCCCTGCGGCAAAACCGAACCCGACGCGGCTGATCGGCAGAATCACGCTACCGTCCGGCGTTTCGACCGGCTCGCCCACAATCGTGTTAACATCAACCATATCCTTGATGTTTTCCATGGCGGTTTGCATTAATCCTTGAATAGGATGGTCAGCCATTTTTTCACTCCTCCTTTCACTTTTAGCACGCGAACTATAAGAACCAGTCCAGCATATATAGCATAACCGCAGCGAATTTGCGCTATGCAGCGAAATTCCGTGGAAAATAACGGCGTTCCCCCAAATACGGGGACGACGAATAGCTTGGGTCTTTGCGTTAATCGAATGCGATGGCTAAGCCAACCCACGATTGTGCCTTTGACCCCCCATAAGGCCCCGGTCAATGTTGCGGTATGGGCAGCATCCTGTAAACCGACATTCGTCGACCATTCCAACTGGCGGAACGAAACGCGGCGGAGCGTGGCCCGAAGCCAAACCCGAAACCCGCTGGTCGCCTTGAGCATCCGGTCGAACTCCTCCATCCATTGATGGATTATGTCCTTGTTTACTTTTTGGTCAACACTGGAAGACTCCTTTTGCAATACGTTTTCGGGCCGATCCTTCTCGATCTGCAGGCCTTCACGCCAGTTCTTCAACCTTACGGAAGGCACTTGGTAATGCATGCGAACAAAGCCATAGAGCATCGTGACATCCAGCAGGATTGTATCGTCCCGATTCTTCTTACGCAGGGTCAAATGGAGCGTGATTGTAGACAGCAAAATCAAGGCGGCTATAAGCAGCAGCAGGATCAGGATGCCTCCGAGCCAAATCCACACGGGAAAGCCCTCCATACCTATCAGATAAAAATTCTCCCTCGTAGTATGGCTTGCCCAAAAGGAAAAAATTCGTTGGCATGCGGCATGAGGCAGAAACTAAGCGCAAAAAACCACCGAAGCTTCCTCCGGCGGTTTGGATTACATAGATTCACGTTTAGTTCTCGTTTTCCGGATCCTGGCGCTTTTCCGGCTGCGCTCCTGCTTCGTCGCTGTTGACATCGTCGAAGGTCAACTGTTGTTCTTCCAACCGTTGAAATAGAAGCTGTGTTTCTTCCTCCAGCTGTTCCGTGCTCTCGAAATCGGCCATATCCGGCAGATCCTTCAAATTGGCTAGCCCAAAATAATCAAGGAACGCCTTTGTGGTGCCATATAGAATGGGACGCCCAATCGCTTCGGCGCGGCCAACTTCCTCGATCAAATCCTTGTTCACCAACGAATGGATAGCTCGCTCAGACTTGACCCCTCGGATCTCCTCGATTTCAACCCGGGTAATGGGCTGTCGGTACGCAATGATCGATAACGTCTCGAGTGCAGCTTGGGATAAGGTTGAACGCGAGGGCGAATAAGCCAGACGTTCGAAATAAGGGGCGTGCTCCGGAAGCGTCGCCAGCTGGTAGCTGCCGGCAATCTGCACGATTTGCAGCCCTCGGCCGGCTCGCTCGAATGACGTTTTCATATCGAGCAAGGCATCCGAAATCACCTCCTGCCGCTGTTCCGTTACTTCGGCCAGTTGCTTCAGGCTCAAGCCCTCTTCGCCGGCCAAAAACAACAGCCCCTCAATAATCGACTTCAATTCCTGAAAATTCATCGATCTTTCCTTCCCCTCTCCACTCCATAACGATGTCATCGAACAGCTTGTTTTGATAGCAGACGATCTGCTTCATCTTCATCAGTTCCAGCACCGCAAGAAACGTGACCACAATTTCATGTCGATACATTTCGGGATGCAGCAGCTTAGAAAATAGCAACCGTCCCCCCTTACCAGCCTGTTGGAGCGCGCCAACCACTTCTTTGATCCGATCCTTGACGGAAATCTCGTCACGGTGAATTCGGGCTACGGTATTTCGCTTGGCAGCCCTACGAATCGCCTTCTGAAAGACGGCGATCAAGTCGGCGGCGTGCAGACCCTTTACCGGATTCTCCTGCACTTCCGGCATAAAAGGCGTTAAATCCTCCGGTTCTTTGGAGAAAATCAAGCTGCGCTCCCATTCGCGTTCATGCAAATGTTCAGCGATTCCTTTATATTTCCGATATTCGATCAGCTTTCGAATCAACTCGTCCCTCGGGTCCTCCTCATCCTCCAGCAAATAATCGAATTCATCATCCAATTCGATGACAAGTGGTTTGGGCAGCAGTTGTTTGCTTTTGATCGACAGCAGCGTAGCCGCCATGACCAGAAACTCACTGGTCACCTCCAGCTCCAGCTCCTGCATGTCCTGTAGATATTCGAGGTACTGATCGGTGATCTCGCTAATCGAGACCTGATGAATATCGATCTCCGCTTTATCGATTAAGTGCAATAGCAAATCCAGCGGACCCTCGAAGGATTCCAGCTTGTACGTTACTGTCGTCAATGAACATCCTCCACCCGTAACCAAACATATATGTAGATTAGTTTACCTTAAAAAAGTTTGTTGCAAAAGAAAAATGTAGTACCCCAACGAATCAGAGGTACTACATTAAGATAAGCACTATTTCAACTGTTTCGTCAAGTTCGCCATCTCGATTGCCGCCATCGCTGCATCCCAGCCTTTGTTTCCGGCTTTGGTCCCAGCGCGTTCGATCGCTTGTTCGATATTCTCGGTCGTCACGACGCCGAAGATCGTCGGCACGCCGGTTTTGAGGCCAACGGCCGCCACTCCTTTGGCGACTTCGTTGCAGACATAATCATAATGCGTGGTTGAACCGCGGATGACCGTGCCAAGCGTGATGACCGCGTCATATTTGCCGCTTTCGGCCAGCTTTTGCGCGGCGAACGGGATTTCAAAAGCGCCGGGCACCCAAGCCACGTTTATTTCTTCCTCTTTGGCCCCGTGGCGTTTCAAGGCATCCAAAGCTCCGGAGAGCAGCTTGCTTGTAATGAACTCGTTAAAACGCCCGACCACGATCGCATATTTTAACCCTTCCGATACTAAATGTCCTTCAAATACGTTTGCCATGAATCATCAAACCTTTCTATAAGTGGGATAGTGGATAATTTCGTTTTTGCGGATACGCCCTTAGACGCGGGAGGATTCATCCTGTTCCAAATCATCAAATTTGAGCAAATGCCCCAACTTGGCTTGTTTGGTATGCAGATACTTGGTGTTATCCGCGTTTTCTTTCATTTGAATCGGCACGCGTTCAACTACCTCCAGACCGTATCCTTCTAAACCTTTGATCTTCCGCGGATTATTCGTCATCAGACGGATTTGGCGGACACCCAGGTCTTTGAGAATTTGCGCTCCGATTCCATAATCGCGCAGATCAGCGGGAAATCCGAGCTTCAGGTTGGCGTCAACCGTGTCAAAGCCTTGTTCCTGCAGCTTATACGCCTTCAGCTTGTTGATTAAGCCGATCCCCCGGCCTTCCTGGCGCATATAGAGCAGCACCCCTCTGCCGGCTTCCTCAATCTGCCGCAGTGCCGCTTCGAACTGCGGTCCGCAGTCACACCGGTGGGAGTGGAACACGTCTCCGGTCAAGCACTCGGAATGCACCCGCACCAGCACCGGCTCATCGCCGTCGATCTCGCCTTTGACCAGCGCGACATGTTCTTTGTTATCGACATCATTCGTGTAGGCGACGGCGCGGAATTCACCGTAATCGGTTGGCATGCGCACCTCGACCTCGCGCGTGACCAGCTTCTCCTTTTCATTGCGGTAATGGATCAGGTCCTTGACGCTGATCAATTTAAGGTCATAGGTTTTGGCGATTTCCACCAAATCCGGCAACCTAGCCATGGTTCCGTCTTCCTTGATGACCTCACAGATCACGCCGGCCGGATAGGCGCCGCACATCCGGGCCAAGTCGACCGCCGCTTCCGTATGACCGGCGCGCCGCAGCACGCCCCCCTTTTTGGCAATCAGCGGGAACATATGGCCCGGCCGGCGGAAGTCCGCAGCCTTGGCGTTCGGATCCATGATGGCCTTAACCGTCAAGGAACGCTCATAGGCCGAGATTCCTGTCATCGTATCCTTATGGTCGATGGAGACGGTAAAGGCCGTCCCGTGGTTATCGGTATTTTGCGCCACCATCGGCTGCAAATCCAGTTCCTCTGCTCGCTCCGCCGTAATCGGCAGGCAGACCAGTCCGCGCCCTTGAGTGATCATGAAGTTGATCACTTCCGGCGTCGCTTTTTCAGCCAGGGCCACAAAGTCCCCTTCATTCTCCCGGTCTTCATCGTCAACGACGATAATGACCTTGCCCCGCATCAATTCGTAGATTGCTTCTTCGACTCGGTCTAATACGATATCACCCATAGCTTTCCCCTCCTTGTTTTATATGTAGTTCAAAATGTCGTCTTTGGATCACGAAGCAGCTCGAGAAGGTTGATTCGGCGGCGAATCTTGCATTCACCCGGGCCTTCCGCTGCTCACGTAGCTTCCAGCTACGCTGTGCTGCTCAGTCCCTAGCTTCATTCAACCTTCTTGGTGCTCCAAATCCAACCTCTTGAACCTTTATTGAAGTTGTAGTTCAAAATGTCGTCATTTAACCCCCGACTTTTTTAAACGAACCCGTTCGCTGCCAGAAACGGGAGGTTGATTCCCGACTCGTCTCCGGTCTCTTCCCCCGGATCGCCGCTACCTCTGCCATACTTCAGCAGATGATCCACGTATTTGCCGAGTACGTCGCATTCCAGGTTGACGGTGTCCCCGGCCCGCTTAAAGGCCAGTACGGTTTCGGCTAGCGTATGAGGGATAATGGAAATCGTAAACATCCCGCCTTCCGCTTCGACCACCGTCAAGCTGATCCCGTCCACGGCAATCGATACTTTTGGAATAATGAATTTCAATAAGGATGATTTCCCGGGTCGGATTTGAAACACGACCGCATTTTGATCCTGACTGGTCCCGACAATCGTACCGATTCCGTCAACATGCCCCTGTACGATATGCCCGCCGAATCGTCCATTGGCCGCCATGGCTCGTTCGAGATTCACGCGACTGCCTGGTTTTAGATCCTTCAGATTCGTGTTGCGGTACGTCTGCGGCATGACATCTACCGTAAAGGAGGAAGCGTCGAACGAGGTTGCCGTTAAGCATACACCGTTAACAGAAATGCTGTCGCCCAGCTTGATGCCTTCCGTAACGACTTTCGCCGAAATGCTCAGTAGCATCGCTTCGCCCTTGCGGCTGATCGACTTCATCGTGCCGATCTCCTCCACTAGTCCTGTAAACATCAGTGATCCTCCTCCCTCACTTCAGCCTGTGCCCAGACCGGAATTCCTCGGATGCACACATTATCCCCGATTTGTTCGACTTCCATGTCGCGTAACGAGACCGCGTCCCGCATAAGATCAAACCCGGCGAAGCTAAAACTTCCGGGCGCTTCGCTCCCGCCGACGATCTTGGGGGCGAAGAAGATCACGATTTCATCCACCAATTGACGTTCCAGCAACGAGCCATTCAATCGACCGCCCCCTTCAACGAGTACGGAGGATATGCCCCGTTGTCCGAGCTGAACTAACGCCTCATTGAGATCGACCTGTGGGCCGCTTCCGCAACGAAGAATCTCGACGCCAAGCTCGGTCAGCCGCTCAGCTTTGTCCGGGTCAGCCTGCTCTGTTGTCACGATCCAAGTTGGGGCTATCCCATCGTGAAGGATCTGCGCCGTCTCGGGAATGCGAAGCGTGGAATCCGCAATGACCCGTACGGGCGATAACCCCGGGACAGTTAAACGGGTTGACAACTGCGGATTATCGGCTACGATCGTCGACACGCCAACCATAATCGCCTGATGGCGATGCCGCATCGTGTGCACGATTTCCCGCGCTTTCTCGTTCGAGATCCATTTGCTGTCCCCGGATCGACTTGCAAGTTTTCCGTCCAGCGTGCTGGCAGATTTGATTGTCACATACGGCAAGCCGCTGGTGATAAACTTGATGAACCGGCGATTCAGCTTCAAGGCCCGGTCGCGCAGCACGCCAACTTTAACTTCAATCCCGGCGGTACGCAGCAACTCGATTCCTTTCCCGGCAACCAGGGGATTCGGATCCTCACAGGCAATCACGACACGTGCCACCTTCTCGAGCACCAACCGCTCCGCGCAAGGGGGTGTCAAACCGTGATGACTGCAAGGCTCCAATGTGACGTATACCGTGCTGCCTTCGGCCTGGGAACCGGCCATGTTCAAGGCATGCACCTCCGCGTGCGGAGTCCCCCGCTGCAAGTGGGTACCAAGTCCAACCAACGTCCCTTCCTTAACGACAACGGCGCCGACGACCGGATTCGTCTCGGTTTGTCCCAGCGCCCGCTCCGCCATGTCTAACGCTAAAGTCATGTAATAATCGTCGTCGATCGCCTTCATCCTCCATCCTCCTTCCGTCCTTGCCTGTCGCTCAGTAACAAAAACAACCCTGCCGCAATCCGGCAGGGTTGATCATGAGAGTAGTTCTACGCTAAATCAAAGAGCGCCTCCGCCTAAAATCACGCCGCCGCTTATCCATTGATAAACAAGGACGATAAATTTATGGCGAAAAGCTAGCATCGCCAAAGCTCCTTCACAAAATCAAATGTGAAAAATAGAACTTGGTCGATTGAACTCTCGAAATCCGAACACCTTCGCAAATAAAATAACGTACGTGCTCCCGCGTTTTCCTTCTCCCATCCAGACTATACTGTCGGTCCCGGAATCTCACCGGCTCAGCCGCATGCTTACGAAAGCACTGCGGGTCACGGACTTGTGCTACATCGGACTAGCGTCCAATGAGCCATCACCGTCGGTAGGGAATTTCACCCTGCCCCGAAGGATTGCTTAATATTAGGTTTGCATAACTGCAAGACGAATGTTAGCACTATTCCTGTCAAAAATCAAGCCTACTCGTCACTACACCCTGCCTCAATTCCATTCGTGCAAGGAATCTTCATCCCCCTATCTCCCGGGAACCAAGGTGCATAAAAACCTCCCGAAATAGCCAACCTTAAAGTCGATATCGTATTGACAAATCCCATACTCAGGAGGAATGAACGTGGCTAAACCGGACAATCGCTCCGACAACGTTGATAAGCTGCAAAGAAGCATTCAAAACACCATCGAGAATTTCCGTGAGGGACAAGATTACCTCAGTGAGCATGCCGATGAAATCTCCGTCAAGGAGAAGAAACAGGTTCAGGAGAAGAACGAAAAACGGCTGCACGCCATTGAAGGCTTCCGGGAAGAAGTGAAGGACGAAGCCGCTCATCAAAGAAAATCGTAAAAAATGAATCAAGGGGTGCTCCGCTGCCAAGCCTGCTTGGCCTTGCGGGGCACCCCTTTCACTTCGAACCTGCTTACGCTTCGTCCCAAACGGAAACTTCCTTCATTTTATCGCCAGGACGGACATTGTCCACAAGTTCCATTCCCGAAGTCACTTTGCCGAACACGGTATGTACCCCGTTCAAATGCGGCTGCGCTTCGTATACGATGAAGAACTGACTGCCGCCGGTATCTTTGCCTGCATGGGCCATCGACAGCACCCCGCGCTCATGTTTGGTTACATTCGTATCCGTCTCGCATTTGATGGTGTAACCTGGGCCTCCGGTTCCGTTACCGATCGGACATCCGCCTTGAGCCACAAAACCCGGGATTACGCGATGGAACGTGAGTCCGTTATAGAATCCGGAATTGGCCAGTTTTTCGAAGTTCGCGACCGTACCCGGAGCTTCTTCGGGCAGGAATTGAATTTCGACCTCGCCGCCTTTTTCCAATACGATTTTACCTTTTTTCATATCCGTGCACACCCTTCTTCTTAGCGTCATTGGACAAACCTCTTCCAGTTTACTAAAAAAAAGCCTTTCAAGCAAAAAAGCCGAGGGAATCGGACAATCCGATCCCCTCGGCTTTACTCCTGCTTCTCCTCGTCGCTTACTTCAACGAAGGCTGTTTGGCGATCCGTTCCGGAATTACGTCACAGGCGATTAGGTCCTGCAGGGACTCTCGTTTTACGACCAGATCGCTTTGGCCGTCTTGAACGAAGACGACCGCTGGACGGCGTAACCGGTTATAATTGCTGGCCATCGCGTAGTTGTAGGCGCCGGTGCAAGCCACGGCGAGCAAATCGCCGCTGTTCACCTTCGGCAAATCCACGTCCCAGATCAGCATGTCGCCGCTCTCACAACATTTGCCGGCGATCGATACGGTCTCTTCGTTCGCATCGTTACCACGGTTGGCGAGCATCGCCTCGTATTTAGAACCGTAAAGGGCCGGACGCGGGTTGTCCGTCATCCCGCCATCCACGGCGACGTATTTACGCACACCAGGGATATCCTTACTCGTGCCCGCCGTATAAAGTGTCGTCCCCGCATCGCCTACGATGCTCCGGCCTGGTTCTACCCAGATTTCCGGAAGCTGCGGATAACCAGCAAATTCCCGTTTGACCGCATCCGTAATCGCACCGACATAATCGGAAACCTTCAGCGGCGTATCGCCTTCCGTATAACGGATGCCAAAGCCGCCTCCTAAATTGACGACCTTGAAGGTGACGCCCAGCTTCTCCTTGACCTGCAAAGCGAACGCTGCAACCCGCTCAACCGCCATCTGGAAACCTTCCACTTCGAAAATTTGCGAGCCGATATGCGAATGTACGCCGAGCAAATGCAGATTCAAGCTTCGGTTGGCCAACTCAACAGCTTCCATAGCCGAGCCGTTGCCGATATCAAACCCAAACTTGGAATCGGTTTGGCCGGTTGAAATATATTCATGCGTGTGGGCTTCCACCCCCGGCGTTACGCGCAGCAGAATATTCACGGTGACGCCTTTCTCAGCGGCAAGCGCTTGAAGCATATGCAGCTCCGTAAAATTGTCAGCCACGAAACAGCCGATGCCGGCGGATATCGCCATTTCCAATTCATCCGGCGTCTTGTTGTTGCCATGAAAATGGATTCGCTGCGCAGGGAATCCCGCTTGAAGGGCCGTAAACAATTCGCCCTCGGAGACAACGTCCAGGGACAAGCCCTCCTCCTCGGCCAGCCGGCACATCGCCATGACGCAGAACGCTTTGCTGGCATAAGCAACCTGGAAAGCCAGGCCCGATGCTCGGAAGGCGTTCATATATTCACGGCATCTTTGCCGCACAAGAGCTTCATCTACGACATACAACGGCGTTCCGTAGGATTGCTTTAGCTCGACCGTATCGCAGCCGCCGATTTCGAGATGGCCTTTTGCATTAATTTTGCTGGTACCGTGTAAATACATCTATGCAGTCCTCCACTTTCAAATTTTACACCAGTATAGCAAACAACCGGCAACCTGAAAAATGGATTTTTCGGAATATCATTTGTGTTATTTGTTGAACAAGCCTAAACGTCACCGTTTGCCCGGCATCCGCGTATTGTCCCGCGGCTTGTTGGAGGACGGTCTTTGCTTGGATGTCATCACCGGAACACGGAATAACACCCCGGCCATCGCCTTTGCATTAAAAGGTATAAATGGCCACATGTAAGACGAGTTATTCGAACGGCGCAAAGTCAGCAGCACGATAAACGAAGTTATCCCAATGACAAATCCAGGGGCGCCAAAGATCGCCACCGCCACCAGCAATGCGAGCCGCACCACACGATTGGCGAGACCCAGCTCATAGCTTGGCGTCGCAAACATCCCGATCGCGGCCACTGCCATATACAAGACTACCTCGTTAACGAAAAGCCCTGTCTGGACGGCGATATCCCCGATCAAGATGGCGGCAATCAAGCCCATCGCTGACGCAAGAGGCGTCGGCGTATGCACGGCCGCCATCCGCATGAGATCGACGCCGAACTCCACCAACAGGAACTGAGCGATTAGCGGGATTTTTCCCTGCTCCTGGGGTCCGATGAAGGCGAGTCCCGCCGGCTTGAACTCCGGATGGACGACGACCAGAAGCCAGATTGGAAGCAGGAAGAGCGAGGCGAATATGCCAAAGAAGCGCACCCAACGCAGATAAGTCCCCATAAACGGGGTTTGCCGGTTCTCCTCTGCATGCTGACACAGATCAAAGAAAGTCGTCGGCAATATCATCACGCTGGGCGACGTATCCACGAACACAACAACCCGGCCTTCCAGCAGATGCGATGCAACGACGTCCGGACGCTCCGAGTAACGCACCAGCGGGTACGGGTTCCAGCCCCTGTGAATGATCGCCTCCTCCAGTTGCTTATCCGCCAGGGGAATGCCGTCAATGTTGACCGCTTTGATCTTTTCGCGGATGGAATCGACCTGCGTTTTATCCACGATATCATCGATGTAGGCGATACACACGTCGGTACGGGTTCGACGGCCTACACTAACCATCTCTAATTTAAGCCCTGGATCGCGCAACCGGCGGCGGACCAAGGTAATATTGGTAACCAGCGTCTCCGTGAATCCGTCCCGTGCGCCCCTTACGACGCGCTCCAAAGACGGCTCCTCCGGGCTGCGGACCGGGTACTGCCGGGTATCCATCATCAGCGCCGTTTGCTCGCCTTCGATGAACAGAGCGCTCATGCCGGTTAACGTTTTGTTGATGGCATCGCTCAGCTTCTCCGTTTTTTCCACCTGAATATGAGGGATATAAAGTTCGAAAAAGGATCGAAGCGCCCCGGTTGTCAGATCTTCAGGCGTCAGATAGGTCAGTCGCTTGAGGATTTCCTGCATGGCGTCGGTTCGGGCAAACCCGTTGATGAAGACGAGGCAGGTACGTTTACCGCCAAAGGTCATGTCGCGAAACACGACGTCAAAACTTTCCCCCAGTCCGACGACTTCCTTCAACGTATGTTTCGTAGTCGTCAAGCTGCGGCTGATCGCATCGCTTTGCTGCCAATAGATCACCGACTCCTCCACATTATCGGATCTCTCCGCTTCGCGTTTCCGTTTGATCGCCTCGTCTTCCGGATAGTTCTCCTGCAGAAAATTCTCCTCATCCTCGGGTACGAAGTCCGGAATCGCCTGCGGCCGATCCTTCCCTTCCTGCGTTGACTCTTGCGTATCCTGGTCCATCCAACATCAACCTCCGTTTCTTCGAGTTCACGGTCTATAAATAAACCATTCGTACAAGGAGCCCGCCATTTTGCCAAATACCATTGCGAGCAAAAAGCCAAACAGATACCGCTGCATATGCAACCTTTTGGCCAAAATCGGCAGCACGTTCAGCACTTCGGTCAAAGCAGCTGCCAGCATACCGACGAATACGCCGTTAAACAAGCCGACAATGCCGGTCGCCAGCCACGGCCCAGTCACCCGCCAATTCCAGAAGTCCGCCACTGTACCCACCACGGCCCCCGCAATCATCGCCCCTTCATACCAGTGCACCTTGTCGTAAGAATTCGTCACCTGGGCCAGGCGCGGAATCATGTCCAGCACGATGAACAAAGCGATCACGCCGCCACCCACGGCAATGCCGCCAGCCAGGCCGAGGAATACTGCCAACCCCGCGGCGATGGGAGACATCAGGACCGCTCCGCCGGCGATTCGGCATGGTTCATCTTTTTGTACTCTTCAGCGACAACGTATTGATTAAGGTTCTCCTGGTAGAGGAACATCTCAACTTCTAAAGGGGTCGGCTCCTCATTCCATTTTTTTCTGAACAAATGGTTAAAAAATACGATCATCCCAAAGCCGATGCCCACGGAATAGGCACCTTGAAACAGATAGGGGTGCTCGTCCTTCTCGCCGGTGATCATCTCGACGATTCGCACCTGTACCTCCGGCATGCTGACGTCGGCGTGGAAATTCATGATGGTCAGGGCCGCCCCGAAGAAGAGCAGCAGCCAGACCAAGGCGAACAACAGCGGAGACGGTTTCTTCTCGGGTTTGATCATTTCAACGAGAACATGCGGTTCACCAAGCAATTCGACACGTTGCCCCGGGAATTCGGCTTGAATGGCCGAGATGACTTGCAGCATATCAATGACGATCAAATTACCGTCGCGATGCTCCGGCCGGACCAGCTCCAGCTGAAGCAGCTTGGCTTCCAGCTCCGGCTCCGCCAGGACGCGGGCTACGTCTCGCAGCCGGATCGGTACCCCGGCGGGAAGCCCGACCTGCTTGCGCAGACGCAAATAGACGATGGAAGCGGAATCCTTATCCATGCTAACCACCCTTCCACTAGCGTATTGCCCATAGTATGCCAAGCGAGGAGGGGCTTTACTCTTGATGATAAATTTGCGGCAACAAAAAAAGCATGGGGAGATACCCCCATGCTTTTCCCGTTCTGGTTGCTCCGGAATTACAGCGATACGGCTGTGTCCAGCGCCACTTCCATCATTTGCTTAAACGTGGTTTGCCGTTCCTCGGCCGACGTCTCCTCGCCGGTCAGCAAATGATCGCTGACGGTCAGAATCGTCAACGCTCTCGCACCGTATTTGGCGGCCAACGTGTAGAGCGCTGTCGTCTCCATCTCGACCCCAAGCACCCCGTATTTCATCAGCAATTGGGTTACGCTCGTATCGTCACGGTAGAACATGTCCGAGCTGAAAATGTTACCCACATGCAGCTTGAGCCCTTTTTCCACGCCACGCTCATAGGCCGCCTTCAACAGCTCGAAGCTGGCAATCGGCGCAAAATCGTACCCGCTGAAGACATGGCGATTCATGCTTGAATCGGTACAGGAGGCTTGAGCCAAAATAACGTCCCGTACGCGAACATGCTGCTGCATGCCTCCGCAAGTTCCGACGCGAATCAGGTTTTTGACGCCGTATTCTTTCATCAATTCATTCACGTAGATCGAAATCGACGGAACGCCCATGCCGGTCCCCTGTACGGAAATCCGTTTTCCTTGATAGGTACCGGTGAATCCAAGCATCCCGCGCACCTCGTTATAGCAAATGACATCGCTCAAATACGTTTCCGCAATAAATTTAGCTCGGAGCGGATCCCCCGGCAGCAGGATCGTTTCGGCAATATCTCCCGGTTTAGCTGCGATATGTACACTCATGTTCTGGTATCTCCCTTGCTAACATTTTTGGTATGGCTGCTACTCTCTTATTATATAGGATGCGACAACCAACGTATATGGATGCAAACGATGCAAAGAGATCTGATGGCGTAAAAAAACCCTTCGGTTCCAGCGGCTTCCTGAATGCCGCCTCTGCCCGAAGGGGTGAATGCATGTCAGATCATTGCGCGATCTGGTCGCGAATGCTCTGTAATATTTTCTTCTCCAGCCTGGATACTTGGACTTGAGAGATGCCCAGCCGGCTCGCCACTTCCGACTGGGTCTGGTCGCGGTAGTACCTAAGATAGACGATCAGGCGCTCTCGATCGGTCAAGCCATCGATCGCTTCGTGCAGCGCCAGCTTGTCGAACCAGCGCTCCTGGGATTCATCGGCGATTTGATCCATCAGCGTGATCGGGTCGCCGTCATTTTCAAACACCGTTTCATGAATGGACGCCGGCGGCTTATTCGCCTCCTGGGCAAACACAACGTCCTCGGGCGTAACCCCCAGCTCCTCGGCAACTTCCTTGACGGTCGGAAGCCGACCCAGCAGCTTGGACAATTCATCCTTCTTCTTGCGAACCTTGTTCGCCATTTCCTTCAGTGAACGGCTGACCTTCAGCGTCCCGTCGTCGCGCAGGAAACGCTGAATTTCCCCGATGATCATCGGCACCGCATACGTAGAAAACTTCACATCATAGCTGAGATCAAACTTGTCCACCGACTTAAGCAGGCCGATACAGCCGATTTGAAACAAATCCTCGGGTTCGTATCCCCGATTCATAAACCGCTGCACGACGGACCAGACAAGCCGAATGTTGCAGTTTACCAGACGGTCTCTGGCAGCGTTGTCCCCGGATTGACTCAGGGCGATCAACCGTTTCACTTCCGTGTCGTCCAAAAACTCTCTCGAGATTTGCTTCACTTCGGCATCCATAGATCCAACCCCTAATTGTATAAAGCTTTCTTGGATACAATCCTTTTCTTCATCCGAATGCGCGTGCCCCCGCCCATCTCGCTGATCACGTCGAATTCGTCCATGAAATTCTCCATGATCGTAAAGCCCATGCCGGAACGTTCCAGTTCAGGCTTCGACGTATAAAGCGGCTGTTTCGCCAACTCCACATCCTCAATGCCACGGCCTTGATCCTCAATGATCAAAGTTACCGTGTCTCCTTCAATTTCAGCGGAAATGGAGACGACCCCTTCGGGGTTCCCATCATATCCGTGGATAATGGAATTCGTGACCGCCTCTGACACCACCGTCTTCAAGTCGGTGATCTCATCCATCGTTGGATCCAGCTGGGAGACGAACGCGGCGACGGTCACTCGGGCAAACGATTCATTTTCGGACTTTGCGGCAAACTTGAGAGACATAAAATTTCCGGCTTGATTCGCTTGGGTACTCACAGGGCCACCTCCAGATCCGTCAGCGCCGTATCCTCGTTTTCGAAGATGGACATGATCTTAAACAATCCCGACATTTCCAGAAGCCGATATACCGGCGGGTTGACGTCGCATACGACCATCTTCCCGCCCTTTTGCTTGATCAGCTTATATCTTCCGAGGATCACTCCGATACCGGAGCTATCCATAAACTGCAGCGACTTCAGGCTTAATACGAGATTGCGGCAGTTTCCACGGGCGATTTCTTCATCCATCCGCATGCGGACGTCGTCCGCCGTGTGATGGTCTAGTTCCCCGCTCAAGCGCACGATTAACGTTTCGCGGTGTTTTTCCATTTCCACTTGCAAATTCACGTCTGTTCACTCTCCTCCCTGACATGAACACAACAATTCTAGATTTCCGGTCCGGATTCCTGCCGACTGACAAAACTAGAAGAAAAGCCCTATGAATCTACAAAAAACAAGTGTGCCGCCGTCCGTTTAAATAACGTCCACCAGCCGGCTTTATCGATATCGTTAGGTGCGGTTAGTTCGAATTCGGTCAGCACGCGGCCATCCTGATACACCACCAATTTGCCGACGGATTGACCCGATTTGATCGGAGCTGCGAGTTTTTCCGGTGCGATGAGCTTATGGGTGATGCTGTCCTGCTTCACGCCTTTTTTAACCAGAACGTTAAACGGCTTCGAAGCGGCCAGTTCCAACTGGGCGCTCATCCCTTTCTGTACCTTCACCTTGCCGATCGTTTCACCCGCTTGATAAATCGGCAGCAGCGCGTATTGCGAGAAGGCATAATCGAACATGGCCGATACTTCGCTGTTCCGCGTTTTTGTGTTTGGCTCCCCAAGTACCACGGCGATCAAACGCAGCCCGTCGCGTTTTGCGGTGGCGGCCAGGCAGAACTTCGCTTCCGACGTATAGCCGGTTTTCAGACCGTCGGCTCCGCTGTAGAAACGAACTAGCTTGTTCGTGTTAACGAGCCAGAACGGTTTCTCCGACCCCTGCCGCAAGTAATCCTGGTAAGCGCCGGTATATTTCGTGATTCCCTCATGCTTCAGCAGCTCCCGGCTCATGACGGCAATATCGTGGGCCGAGCTATAGTGATCGGCCACCGGCAAGCCGTTGCAGTTGGCAAAATGCGTGTCCTTCAGCCCGAGCGACTGTGCCCGCTCATTCATCATTTTCACGAACGCTTTCTCGGAACCGGCAAGCTTCTCTGCCAGTGCTACGGATGCGTCGTTCCCAGAAGCCATGGCAACGCCCTTCAGCAGCTCATCGACCGTCATCGCTTCCCCCGGCTCCAGAAAGATCTGCGACCCGCCCATAGACGCCGCATACTCGCTGGCGGTGACCTTGTCGTTCAACTTCAGCGTGCCGTTATCGATCGCTTCCATCGTCAGCAGCATCGTCATGATTTTAGTAATGCTGGCCGGGGGCAGCTTCTCGTGGCTCTTTTTCTCGTAAATGATCGTACCCGTATCGGCATCGATTAATACGGCGGACAGTGCATTTTCCGCCAACGCGATTTCATCATCCCCCACATGCGGTCCACCATGTTCCGCGCTGGTGTAAGTCGGCCATACCGAAACGGCCAAAACGAACGCGGCAAACCAGATCAACACCCGTCTTTTCAAGATTCGTCCTCCTTTAGACATAAGTCTGGATTCTGCTAACCTAGTATCGGCATGAAAGTGGGATAATATTCCTGCGCAAAAAAGAAAAAACGCCTTTCGGCGTTTGATTTTGTGGCATATTGAGAATAAGGGACATAAGTGGCCTTTAAGGCCTAATATTACCGCTATTTCACACGATCCCATGATTCTTACCTCTGGACCGCGGCGACTTAACCGCACTAGCTTAGAACCGCTTGACCCCATCCGGCGTCACCAGCGCGAAAACCAGCGGCCGTCTCGGCACCTTCGTTCCGGAGATGCCGTAAGCATTTAAGATGCGCCGTTCCGCTTCCGCGCGGCCCGTTTCATGGCTAGGGTTGAAATGGAGCACGGCCAGCGTTTCGCCGACTTCAACCGGATCGCCGATCTTTTTGCGCAGCTCCACCCCGGCCGCCAGATCGATGACAGAATCCTTCGTTTCCCGGCCAGCGCCCAGCATCATGGCGGCGATGCCGATCTCTTCCGCCTGGATCGATTCCACGAACCCGCTCGCGCTCGCCTTCACGTCCACCTTCAGCTCTGCCGTCGGCAGCAGCTCCGGATGGTCGATCTGCTCCGTGTTCCCGCCTTGCGCGGCGACCATCTGCTTCAGCTTCTCCAGGGCTTCGCCGCTATCGATCTGCGCAGTCAGCATGGCATGTGCTTCTTCTTCATCGGAAGCTTTGCCGCCGAGTATCAGCATATGCGAGGCCAAGATCAGGCAAACTTCCTCCAGATCCGCCGGCCCTTCCCCTCGCAGCGTCGCGACGGCTTCCTGGATCTCCAGCGCATTGCCGATCGCGTGGCCTAACGGTTGGTCCATGTCACTGATCACTGCGACCGTACGGCGACCGACCTGCGTACCGATATCGACCATCGCCTTAGCCAGGCGGATCGAGTCCTCCAGCGTCTTCATGAACGCGCCGCTGCCGGTCTTCACGTCAAGCACGATCGCATCTGCGCCGGCTGCGATCTTCTTGCTCATGACACTGCTGGCAATCAGCGGAATGGAATCTACCGTTGCAGTCACATCCCGCAGCGCATACAGCTTCTTATCGGCTGGCGTCATATTGCCGCTTTGGCCGACGACCGCCAGGCCGATTTCGTTAACCTGACGGAAGAACTGTTCCTTCCCAAGCTCCACGGAGAATCCGGAGATCGCTTCCAGCTTGTCAATCGTCCCGCCGGTATGGCCCAGGCCCCGGCCTGACATCTTCGCCACCGGCACGCCGGCAGCCGCCACAAGAGGTCCGAGTACCACGGTCGTTTTGTCGCCGACCCCGCCAGTTGAGTGCTTATCGACCTTGATGCCATGAATGGAGCCGAGGTCAATCGTATCTCCGGAACCGGCCATGGCTAACGTCAGGTCGGCTGTTTCCCGGGCAGTCATCCCTTGATAAAAAACGGCCATCGCCCAAGCAGACATTTGGTAGTCGGGAATCTGCCCTTCGCTGTACCCTTTCACCAAGAAGACGATCTCTTCGCTCGTCAACTCTTGGCCGTCTCTTTTTTTACGGATCAGATCTACCGCTCTCATCGCTCCTTACCTCCGTTCCTTAAGCTTCTCCGATTTGTGGGATAATGGACAACACGAGGCTCAGAAACTTCTCTCTAACGCGCTCGGTTGTTTCCATAACCTCCTGGTGGGATAACGGCTGGTCCAAAATGCCGGAAGCCATGTTACTGATGCAGGAGATGCCCAACACTTCAATGCCCGCATGCCGGGCCACGATCGTCTCGGAGACGGTGGACATCCCCACAGCGTCCGCGCCAAGAGTCCGAAGCATCCGGATTTCCGCCGGCGTTTCATAAGTTGGGCCTAGTAAACCGGCATAAACGCCCTCTTGCAACGGCACCCCTTTGTCTGCGGCTATCTTCCGAGCGATGTCACGCAATCGGCGGCTATACGCCTGAGACATGTCCGGGAAGCGGGCTCCGAGTTCCTCGTCATTTGGTCCAACCAAAGGATTTCTCCCGGTCAGATTCAGATGGTCGGAAATCAACATCAAATCCCCCGGGTGATAAGACGTGTTCACCCCGCCTGCAGCGTTCGTGACGAGCAGCGTAGAAACACCAAGCTCTTTCATGACCCGTACCGGGAATGCGGTCATTTCAGGACCATATCCTTCGTACATGTGGAAACGTCCTTTCATAAGCACAACGGCCGTGCCTTGCACCGTGCCGATCAACAGTTCGCCGGCATGGCCTTCCACCGTCGACTGCGGAAAAAACGGGATATCGCGGTAGTCGATGCTAACCGGCTGCTCGATGTGGTCGGCCAAAACGCCTAATCCGGAACCCAGAATTAATCCTACCTTCGGCGTAAGCGCCGACCGGGAACGGATATATTCCGCCGCCTCCCGGATCATACCAATGGTCAATGTAGTCGTCATCTCAAAAATCCTCCAAGTCCAAAATAAAAGCTCGCTTTTTGGAACTACCTCTCTTAGATAAGTTCGTGTAAAAAGCTCTTGCCGTGCTCGGTCGCGTGTACCCCGAAATTGTCAGCGATCGTCGCTGCCAAATCCGCATAAGTAGCTCTGACGCCTAGGCTGCCCGGTTGGTTCAGGCTTGGCCCATAAACGAGCAACGGCACGTATTCACGCGTATGGTCCGTTCCGGCATGAATCGGATCATTGCCATGATCGGCTGTAATAACCAACAGGTCGTTCTCGCCCACATTCTTCAGCAAATCCGGCAACGCAGCGTCAAATTCCTCCAGGGCGCGCGCGTAACCTTGAGGGTCGCGACGATGACCGTATAAGGAATCGAAATCAACAAGATTCGTGAACAGCATCCCAGAGAAATCCTGGCCGATCCGGTTCAAGGTCTCCTCAATCCCGTGCTGATTGCTCTTCGTCGGATACGAAGCGGTAATGCCTTCTCCGGAGAAAATATCGTTGATCTTCCCGACAGAAACAACTTCCTTGCCGGCGTTTTTCAGCGCGTTCAGTACGGTGGGTTCCGGCGGTTTCACCGCGTAATCATGGCGGTTTGGCGTACGCTGGAAGTTGCCCGGCTGACCGACAAACGGACGGGCGATGACGCGCCCGACGAAATGCTCCGGCTCAAGCGTCAACCGACGGGCGATTTCACAGGCCCGGTACAGCTCCGGCAGAGGAATGACTTCTTCATGGGCGGCGATTTGGAATACGCTATCGGCCGAGGTGTATACGATCCAGTTGCCGGTCTTCATATGCTCTTCCCCAAGCTCTACCAAAATTTCCGTGCCCGAAGCCGGCTTGTTCCCGATGATTTTGCGGCCCGTTTCTTGCTCGAAGCGAGCGATCAAATCGCGCGGAAAGCCATTGGGGTACGTTTGGAACGGCGTTTCGGTCTTCAGTCCCATCAGCTCCCAGTGACCGGTCATTGTATCCTTTCCCGAGGAAATCTCGGCCATCTTACCGAAATAAGCCGTCGGTTCAGCCACCGGGCTCAAATTCGGCAGCTCCGCAATATTACCTAATCCTAATTTTTGCAGGTTTGGCAGCTTAGTACCGGGCACAGTTTGCAGAATATGCCCAAGCGTATGAGCACCCTCATCGCCAAATTGTTTCGCGTCCGGCAGCTCGCCGATCCCCACGCTGTCGAGGACGATGACGGTCATTTTTCTAAAACGATTCCCGTTTTGCATCTTCTATCACTCCTTTAATCTATGCAGCTATAGTTATCCCTTGCCTGAAGGGAAAACATTCTGCCTGTCCTTTGGTGAACCATCATCTGTGGTCTCCGGCGCCTCCGGCTCGCGTTTGGCCCGAGGATGAAAGGCGTCGTAGACCGTTTTCAAATTGGTCTTGGAACGGCTTACGTACATTTGAATCGTCGAGGCGTCGGCATGCCCTAACAGCTCCTGCACCGACCCTACGTCCGCCCCCCGTTCCAGCAGGTGAACGGCGAAGGAATGACGTAGGGTATGGGGCGTGATGTCCGCCGAGATCCCGGCCTCCTGGCCGTATCTCTTGATCAACTTCCAAAAGCCCTGGCGACTGATCCGCCCGCCCCGGCGATTGGGGAACAAGGCAGGGTTGTCCTGCTCGTTCGGGATCAAATGGGTTCGTCCTTCCCTCAAATACCGATCCAACCATTCCGACGTGACCCCGCCAAACGGAATGATTCGCTCCTTGCCCCGTTCGCCTGAGCAGCGGAGAAACTGGAGTTCCAGATTTACGTCTGCCGTATTCAACGAGATCAGCTCCGAAACACGGATGCCGGTTGCATAAAGCAGCTCCAACATCGCCTTGTCCCGAAGTCCCAGTTGGGTATCCGGCCGGGGCGTCTCAAGCAGCCGTTCCGTCTCCTCCACCGTCAGCGTTTGCGGGAGTTTCTTCTCCGCTTTCGGCACCTCCAGCATCACGAAGGGATTCTGGTCAATCCGTCGTTCCCGCAATAAATACAAAAAAAAGGCTCGAAGGGTCACGGACACCCGCTGAATCGTCGCCGGAGCTTTACCTTGTTCTTTCAGATAAGCAAAATAGAGCAGAATTCCCGCGCGGGTGACTTGGCGATATTCGTCGATCTGCTTGTCCTGTAAATAAGTTATGTACTGCTTCAGATCCCGTGAATAGGATGCCTGAGTCGCCTCGCTTAACCCTCGCTGCTCGGCCAAAAATGAAATAAAAGAGGCCGCATCCCGTTCCATGCGTTGCGCCTCCTTTCTCAGTTGTCCACAAGCCATATTTTCAACCATTCGCCTTGATACTAATTCCACATCAAGCCGTTCATTCCCTGCTGCTCCTGCCGATCAACTACTCTCCATACCAGAAAAATAGCTTCAGCCGCTCCGTCATCATCTCCATCTCCGCGCTTCCCGGTACCCCTTCACGAAACACCTTAACCGCGGAGCCCTCGGGGACGCGGTACTTGTCCTCGCGAAACACGTAATCATCCAGCAGCCCCAGCGCTCTATACAAAGTATACGCAAGTACGACGAAAAGGATCAAATATTTCCCCGATCTCAGCCATTTTCGAAGTGAAATCACCATAGACAGTCCCCATCCTCTCAATCGTTCCTCCAGCGTCCGAGCCTTGCTTGGACACCCTATGTATTCAGTATATAAAGAGGGACAGGGGAGTATGCGGGATTGCCTCAATCGGCCCATACGGCCTTCGCATTCGCGCAGGCAACGTAAAAAGCTCCCTACGGCAGGGCCGTAAAGAGCTCGGCTTAATCATCCTATTTCTTATTGCCATTTCCCGGAGAGTCGTTGTTCTTGTCCTTGCATCGGTAACAAATGCCCTGAAAATCCAACCGGTGGTCGAGCACCGTAAAGTTGAATTCCTTCTCCAAGCGTTCCTCGAGCGGTCCAAGCCAATCCTCGCGGATTTCATCCATTGCCCCGCATTGAACGCAGATCAAATGGTGGTGATGATGTTTTGTCGTATCGGTACGCAGGTCGTACCGGGCTACTCCGTCACCGAAGTTGATCTTCTCCACGACATGAAGCTCGCTGAGCAGTTCCAACGTTCGATAGACCGTGGCCAGGCCGATTTCCGGCGCCTTGTCCTTCACGAGCATGAAAACATCTTCCGCACTGAGATGATCGTCTTCATTTTCGAGCAATACGCGTACCGTGGCTTCCCGCTGGGGCGTCAATTTGTAACCGTGGGATTGTAACTGCTGTTTGATTTTTTCGATCTTTGCTTCCATGTTATCCCTCCCCCAGCCCTTGCCGCACATCCAAAAAAAGTTCTATAACCACTTCTTTCATTATAGGGGGAGTTATTCAACAAAGTCAAACATTTTGGTAGAGTCGCTTTCGTTCTGCAAGACCAAACAGAGGCCCGCACATTTACGCAATCAAAAGATAAAAAATCAAGAACTTCTTCGTGGATTTTCGTTCAGTTCATATTCACTTTTTGATCAATTTCAAAATACAATTTCTTTCTTATTTACCTTCATGCCGGACAGCGACCGATCAAACATGTCAAGAATAAATAGGAATCGCTCTGCCTCCCGAAAAACGTGATCCGCTAGCAAAGGGTGAATGATACTTTTGATTCGGCACTCTTCAATTAGGTCACGCGCAGTTTTTTTAAAATCGCGCAGAGATGTAACTGAAACGCGGTTTTCATCAACAAATTGACTTAAAAGTGGATGAGTCTGCGACTCGGGGCGCATAGAACTTAAATCAATAGCCTGATACATCAGCGTATCGAATTCATGGCTAAACTCCCTTGCCTGTTCCACCAATTTTCGTTCAGATGGGTCAAGCAGATGGCCTATAAACTTTGCGTGATCTGCCATGATTTTAAGAAAAAAGATATTTTCATCGATAATCGCATCAGCTAATGGTTCAAGCCTCCCGTTATTGAGTTCCTCCAATCTGTTGCTGAAATACCTTGCTTCCCGGCTGACATGATCGACAAGCAGAGGGAAATTGTTTCCGCCCGGAAGTTTGCACCGCAATATTAGCCCGAGTACCTTCCTCTTGAATGCCCAGATGTGAGTAGCAGCATGGTAAACTTCCGAATTGAACTGTCTGATGGTTTGGGGGTCAGTATCTGCTTGAAAAGAATGGGCTCTTCTTTCTATATCCTCGAAGATCGTATAAAATTGATTTGCCTCATTAATTAGTTGGGTGTCTTCGCATCTAAAACCCAGTTTAAGGAACAAAGAATGTTCTTTCATAATGCGTGACCAAAAACGCACCTCGTCCAATGATCGTACAACAAAAGGATCTGACAACAATATCCCTCCATCCAAAATTCTTAAAAAATTTATCGTTCAAATTGACCTACTAACAGAGTTTATGGGAATGGCATGTTTCAATATGCTATCGAATAAAAAAGAGCGGCCAAAGACAGTAGATTGCTGCTCTTTTTAACACTCCGCGTTGTCCTGTTCAACACCCCCCATGAGTTTAAGCCCGTTGTATACGTTCAAGCGCTCACGAACATTTTGTTCCCTCAACGGTCACATTACGAAGAAAATGAAAAAGGATGCCTCCGAGAAAGTGAAAATCCACTTTGGAAACATCCTGAACGATGTCAATTTGCCGTAAATGTGATTTTTTTGTAATTTTACGCCTTTAGCAACAACCGGGAAAGCGGGAATTTCAATATACAAGCCCCATTTCACGCAATCAAAGGCGTAACCCAGCCCATCATAACCGGGGTCACCCAGGTTTCGAATGAGGAAACGGCGAGCAGCACCGCGGCCATGGCCAGCGTCAGCCCCGTGTAGGAGAGGAACGGACGAGTGGCCTGACCTGTGCGGCTCATGAGAACACGCGAGCGAATAATATTTAATGAGAAGCCGACAGCCGCCACACTGGCAATCAGCAACGCTGGAATCACGATCAGATTATGCGGGGCAACTGAGACCAGGGCAAACAGCAGTCCCTTCCAAGTATATTGGCCGACCAAGCAGCCGACCGTGAAGCCGATCAGCACCCCTTTTAGGAAATCAAGGATCAGGATGCCCGGTAACCCGATGACGGACAAGCCGAGCAGCCAGATCAAACCAAGCCATTTCAAATGCAAGGCGGCCACGTCCCAAAAGGCCTGCGTCTGAAACTCCACACCGCCCTCGTTTATCGACAGAAAAAAGTCACCCAAATAACGGGAGATATCCTGTTGTTGTTCCAAAGTGAGTGCATTTACCATCAAGGCACCGAATACGACGCCCATCAAAAACAGCACGGAAACAAAAACATAAAGCGGCGTTTGATCTTTGAGCGCATGGCGAATGGGATGCAGCATCGAATTTTGCCTCCTAGCTTGTTCTTTAGGGTCTTATCCTAAACTATGAACAAGCCTGCCCGCCTATGACTGCTTCTTTCCTAGAGGGTTTTCGACAGATTCGGATTTCTTCACTTTGCCGTAAATCCCGCCGCCTCCCGCACTTAACTCCAGTCTGCCGCTTCGTGCCAAAACAATCCGTTCGGCCAACTCTGCCCCTGCCACTTCCGCTAACTGAGCTACCGGCACGTGATGCAAAATGTTCATCTCCGTGCCGAACTTATCGAGAAGCAACTCCAATTTCGCGGGACCTAGACCTGGGATGAACTCCAGCGGAACCTGGTAATGATACGGCGGGCGATGAGACGGTACCTTTGGCTCCATTCGATCCGCAATCGAGCGGATGCGGTCCAGCACCCCCCGAACCAACTTCGGGCTGCCGCAATAAGGACAGCGTTCCACGGCAACTTCCGCCTCATCGATGATGTAGTTACAGTTGCTGCAATACGTTCGATGATATTTGCCAAGGCGCGGATTCAGCCCGTAATTGCCGGCCACCAACCGCCCCTCCTCACGTCGCAATGCCTTCGTGAACTCGAGATAACTTGCTTCCTTAAGCCGCAACTCGTTATATTCCCGGCCGATTTTGCCCAGGGAATGCGCATCCGAATTCGTTAAAATTGTATAAGGGTCCAACTCGCTGATCAACCCAGCCATATCGGTATCGGCGCTGAGTCCAAGTTCCACCGCGCTGATTAGGGAAAGATCCAGCACATCGGACATGCGTGGTGCACAACTGCCATAAATGCTGCGATGCGGCGTGAAAATATGGGCAGGAATGATCATGCCTCCCCGTGCGTAAACCTCCTCCTGCAGGGTTCGGGCCGGTGCGTATACCCGCTGCGAGCTAAGACCGACGTTCTTCATTCTGGGCTTAAGCCAGTCGGTGAAGCCACGGATCAGCTCCAAATGGGGGAAGAAGGCTAATAGATGCGCCGGACCCATACCTGGCTCACGAATTTCCAGCTCGCTGCCAAGCAGAATCGTCGTCCCCTGATAGGCAATTCCCCCGTCTTTTAGTTCTTGCATTTCGCCCCGCTTCAGACACAACTCGATGTCCTCCTGCACCCCGGGTGCATGGCAGTCAATGATGCCTACAAGACCGATTCCCTTACGCAGCGCCGCCTCCTTCGCGATCCCGGCAAAGGTCAGGTTACGGCTGCCGCTGATCTTGACCGGGTCCCCCCGTCCGGTTCGACCAATGTGGATGTGCAAATCCGCAAAGACGGTTGTCAGCCGATCCGAGGCTACATCGGATTGTTGGCTCATACCTCTACTCCCACCGAACCCCGGATGCTCCAGAGCTGCCAAATATACACTGCCAGGATCGTTTTGGCGTCGGCAATTCGCCCTTCGGCAATCAGGTCGAGCGCCTCTTCCAACGTCGCCTCCTGGACTTCGATGAATTCGTCCTCATCCAGTGACATTTCCCCGGCACTCAACTGCTCGGCAAGATAAAGATGAATGACTTCATCCGCGAACCCCGGTGAGGTATAGAACGAATGCAAATGCGTCAGTTTATCGCAACGATAGCCGGTCTCTTCCTGAAGCTCGCGAACTGCCGCTTCCGCAGGGTCTTCCCCCTTCTCCAACTTGCCGGCCGGAATCTCCAATTCACAGCGGCCCATCGCCTGACGGAATTGGTCGACCAGCAGCAGGCGCCCCTCACGTACCGCCAGCACGGCAACCGCGCCCGGATGCCTAACGATTTCGCGTTGCGCCATCACTCCATCCGGAAGCTTTACCGTATCGATCTGCAGGGAAATCACTTTTCCGCTAAACACCGGCTCCGTAGAAACCGTAGTTTCGATTAACTTATCGTTTGCTGCCATCCTGATTCCTCCTTCATTATGCAAAAGATCTCCTCATCCATTCATAACTTGTCCATGCCGGACATATGGTGTTATTATACCAAACCTGTTCGGAAAGGAGCCCCCTTATGAAAAGCTATTTTGCGATGGATCGCATACGCGCCCAAGGAAAAGGCTGGCAAATCCGCATCCTGTTGTCCCAATGGATGAAAGAAGCAGGTCCCGACGCCAAAATCTCAGATCTCATCCAATCCTATAAAACTAGTTATTCAGTCACGGTTATTCCGGTTAATATAAGGAGGGGGTGAATTATGCGTAGTCCTACCGGACAACCTCAAAATATGGGTAAACTCGTAGAAATGATTCAAAACGCCGTAACGACCGGACGCCTTGATGTCGCCGAACAGCTGGCAGGGCAAACCGATCTTTATTTACTTAGCGAACTGGTACAATCTTTATATAAAGAGGGGTATGTCACTTTAGCCAAAGAAAGGCTGTTAAAGATAGAACCTCGCATCCTTCGCGAACCCTCCCCCCCATTTTTAGAGCTTAGCTTGATTTGGGCGGAAATCTGCTACGATGAGAGGCGGTATGACGAAGCAGCCCCTATCTTTGAAGCGATTGCCGAGCGGCATCCCGATTTCGCTGCGGCCCGTTTTGGTGCGGCCTCCTGTTACATACAGCAGGCCATCGTCAATTTAGAGCGAAGAATCCAGCTGTATCATCCGACCAAATTGGAGCAGGAGAAAATCTGTAAATATCTAGATGACTTTCACCAGGCCTTGCGTCTCATACAGACCTCAGGCTGGCATACTGAATGGAACCAGGGGCAGATTCGTCAATACCCGGCGAGATCGGCCAGCTTATTGCATTAACAAAATAAAATGCCCGGTGCACCTCCCGCACCGGGCATTTTATCTATCCTCGATACCGCTTAGGAGGATACGGATTGACGGACGATTTCCAGCGCAAACTGCGCCGTCTTGACGATATCGTCCTTCTTGATTCTTTCGTTCGTCGTGTGGATGTCCTCATAGCCAATAGCCAAATTCAAGGTTGGAACCCCTAGGCGATTAAATACATTCGCGTCGCTGCCGCCGCCAGTCGTAAACGTCGTGCCCGACAGTCCAAGCGCAGAGGCCGCTTGCTTAGCGATTCGCAGCACGGGAGCCTCCTCGGGAATTCGGAACGCATGATATAGCACCTCGCTGCGGAATTCTCCTTTGGCCCCGAAGTCGCGGCATGCCGATTCCACCGCTTCCTTCATTTCTTCCAGTTGCTTGTCGACTTTCTCCTGGGACATGCTGCGCGCTTCACCGTATAAAGTGACATGGTCAGGTACGATGTTGGTAGCGCCGCCGCCTTCGAATTTTCCAATATTGGCGGTCGTTTCTTGGTCGATCCGTCCCAATTTCATCCGAGCCAACGCTTTGCCCGCCACCTGGATCGCGCTGATGCCATCCTCGGGATTCACCCCAGCATGGGCAGCTTTGCCATAAATTTCGATTTCCACACGAGCCTGCGTAGGCGCGCCAATACAGATCGTTCCTACTTCACCGTTCGTATCGATTGCAAACCCGAACTTGGCGTCCAGGTAGCGCGATTCCAATGCCCGCGCACCGCGCAAGCTTGATTCCTCACCGACTGAAATCACGAACTGGATCTGGCCGTGCGGGATTTGTTTCTCCTGAAGAACCTGAATAAGTTCCAACAACACCGCAACCCCCGCTTTGTCATCAGCCCCTAGGATGGTCGTGCCGTCGCTGCGAATCCATCCGTCCTCGCCGACCACCGGTCTGATCCCCTTGCCCGGGGTGACCGTATCCATATGACAGGTGAACAAGAAAGGTTCAGCGGATACCCCCTCACTGGCTTTCAAAGTGGCAATCAGGTTCCCGGCGCCATGCCCCGTCTCCGCCTGCGAATCGTCCTCAACGACATCCAATCCCAACTCGCTGAATTTGCGTTTTAGTACATCGGCAATCTGGCGCTCATGTTTCGTTTCGCTGTCGATCTGCACCAGTTCCAAAAATTGTCCGATGATGCGTTCCTCGTGAATCATTGGACTTTCCTCACTTTCTTCGATACGATAATAGAGATGATCATAATCTACGTTTAAGCAAAAGGAGTTACCGTTATGCGTAAAAATCGAATGAGAATCGTCGTTTTATTGATGTTGTTTGCCATGCTAGCTTCGACGCTGATCGCTTTTCTGGAGCCTTTCTTCATTCGCTAGCCCTGCCATGGGGGCATGGCTGCTTCGTCATGAATAGATGACTTTTGAACTACCTCTTTACGCCGTAGTCCAAGCCCCCGAACGCTCAAATACTGCGTTAAATTTCGGAACGATGTCCCTCGCGACTTGTTCTACCGTAAACGAGCGACCCGTTACATCCTCCAGTGAGGTGACCCCGTATTCTTGAATTCCGCAAGGAATGATTCCGCCGAAGCCTTCCTCTTGAATACCGGACTTGACGTTAAATGCAAACCCATGGCTCGTAATGAAGCCTTTTTGGTGCCTGCTTTTGTTAAATTTCACACCGATGGCACAAATTTTCACATCATTGACCCATACCCCGGTATACTCTGGTTTACGCGACCCTTCTATACCGAAACCGGCAATATAATCGATAATGACCTGCTCCAGTTGGCGCAGGTAACCGTGCAAATCCAGTTCACGTCCGGCCCCCAGCCGAAGCAGGGGATAACCGACAAGCTGGCCGGGGCCATGGTATGTAATATCTCCGCCGCGGTCGATTTCAAACACCGCAATGCCCCGATCCTTCAGTTGCTCTGCGCTGAGTAACAGATGCTCGGGATGACGCTGGGAGCCGATGGTATAGGTCGGCGGATGCTGCAACAGCAGCAGGTGTTCTCCCTGCTGCTGCGCATCCATTTCTTTGATGAGCCGTTTCTGCAAATCCCAGGCTTCCCCATATTCCATCATCGGATAATAGCGTACTGTCAAGCCCTCGTTCATCGCAATCTCGCCTCGATCCTCTCTTTACGCTCAATAAACCTGCGTTTCCGAATTGTAGCTTTCCATTTTTTCCTTCACCCGCTGCATAAAGCGACCGCAAATGACCCCGTCCAGGATCCGGTGATCTAATGACAAGCAGAGATTGGCCATCGAACGGACGGCAATCATGTCGTTAATGACAACCGGTCTTTTGACGATAGATTCAAACGTTAAGATGGCGGCTTGCGGATAATTGATAATCGGTTGCGTCAAGATCGAGCCAAAGGAACCGGTATTGTTAACCGTAAACGTCCCGCCTTGCATGTCATCCAGCTTCAGCTTGCCGGAACGAACCTTCGATGCCAGCTCCTCGATTTCCCGCGCCAAGCCGGCGATATTTTTCTGGTCGGCCTTTTTGATGACCGGCGTCAGCACCGAGTCCTCGGTCCCGACAGCCAGGGAAATGTTGATATCGCGCTTGACGATGATTTTGTCTACCGCCCACACCGAGTTCATGATCGGATAATCCTTGATGGCTCCCACAACCGCCTTCAACAGGAAAGCCAGATACGTCAGATTGACGCCTTCCTTCTGCATAAATTCCTGCTTGATCTTGTTGCGCAGTTGCACCAGGTTGGTGACATCGACTTCGATCATCATCCAACCGTGTGGAATCTCCGACACGCTTTGGCGCATCCGGGTCGCAATCGTGTTACGAATCGGGGTCACGTCGATAAAATACTCAGAACGGTCGCCCCCCTCCACTTCAATGGTCGGGATCGGAGGGTTTTCCGTCAGGTGCAAGCCAGAATGGCGTACCGGCCCGGCAGCTGCGTTCAGCCCGCCTGAGATGGCGTTCTGCGGCGCCGCTGTAGCGATAGGCGCTGCCTGTGGCTGTACGGGCTTCGCGGCGGCTGTTGACGTGGCTGCTGGAGCAGCTGGCGCAGCAACAGCACCACGACCGCCCTGCTCGATATAGGCCAAGACGTCCTTGCGCGTGATCCGCCCGCCAAGCCCGGTGCCGACGATTTGCCGCAGATCCAGGCCATGCTGGGCGGCAAGCGTCTGTACCGCCGGCGAGTACCGGCTGCGCTGCGACTCGTCAAGCTGCTCAGCCGTGCCTATCATCCCCGCCTCAGGGCTGACAGCCGCGGGTGCGTCTTGACCGTTAGCCGTTATCTCATCCGCGTTCGCCGTCTCGATCCGGCAGATTACGGCACCGACCTGAACCTCCTCCCCTTCCTCGGCCAGCAGCTCGCCCATCACGCCGTCCAAGGTCGAAGGAATTTCCGCATTCACTTTATCTGTGATGACTTCGAGAATAGGTTCGTATTGCTCAACCGGATCACCCGGCTTCTTTAACCACTTCCCGATGGTTGCCGACACGAGCGATTCGGCGAGCTGGGGCAAATGTACGTCAATCAATGTTTTATTGGATGGCATCGGTATACTCACTCCCAATTAATAAAGCGCCAATTGAAGCATCGCTTCTTTGACCTTATCTTTGCTAAGCATAAAAAATTTCTCCATCGGCGGACTGATCGGCATTGCCGGAACGTCCGGGCCGCATAACCGCGCGATCGGCGCATCCATTTCAAACAGGCACTCCTCGGAGATAATCGCCGAGACCTCAGCGCCAATCCCACCGGTCTTATTATCTTCATGAACGATCAACACCTTCCCCGTCTTCCGGGCTGCTTCCACGATCGCTTCGCGGTCCAGGGGCTGCAGCGTACGCAAATCGAGAATATGAGAGCTGATCCCCTGCTCCGCAGCTAGTTCTTCCGCGGCTTGCATCGCAAAATGCAGCGGCAAGCTGTAACTGATAACCGTAATATCGCTGCCTTCGCGAAGCAGGTTTGCCTTGCCGATCGGTACCACGTAATCGTCCTCCGGCACATCCTCTTTGATCAGCTTGTAGCATTTTTTGTTCTCAAAGAATAACACCGGATCAGGGTCGCGGATCGCCGCCTTCAACAAGCCTTTGGCATCATAAGCCGAATAGGGGGCAACGATCTTAAGCCCTGGCGTGCCGAAGAAGATCGATTCCGGACACTGGGAATGGTACAATCCGCCAAAGATCCCGCCGCCAATTGGGGCGCGAACGACGACAGGGCAATTCCAATCGTTGTTGGAGCGGTAGCGGATTTTGGCCGCTTCGCTAATGATCTGGTTGGTAGCAGGTAACATAAAGTCCGAATACTGCATTTCCGCGATCGGTTTCAGCCCATACATCGCTGCCCCAATCGCAACCCCGGCGATTGCCGATTCGGCGAGCGGGGTGTCGATGACGCGCATTTCCCCAAATTGCTCCTGCAGACCTTTTGTCGTCGTGAAGACGCCGCCTTTGACACCGACGTCTTCCCCCAGCACAAATACGCTCTCGTCCCGCTCCATTTCTTCCTTCATCGCAAGACGAATCGCGTCGATATATTCCATCACCGGCATAATTATTGACCCTCCCCTTCGCTGGCATACACGTGCAGCAGTGTGTCCTCCGGTTTCGGGAAAGGCGCGTTATCTGCCGCTTCCACGGCTTCTTTCAGTTGCCCATGGATCTCCTTCGACAGCCTTTCATCCTGCTCTTCGCTCCACAGACCGGTTTCGATCAGATAAGATTTCATTTTCGGAATTCCGTCTTTTTTCCAATTCTCATCGACTTCTTCCTTTGTCCGATACGCCAAGTCATTGTCCGAAGTAGAGTGTGGAGACAACCGGTACATCATCGCTTCGACCAGCGTAGGACCTTCGCCGCGGACGGCACGTTCCCGCGCTTCCTTCACGACCCGATACACTTCGAGCGCATCGTTGCCATCTACGCGAATCCCCGGAAAACCGTAGCCTTGAGCCCGGTCGCAAACGCGCCCGCCCAATTGCTTCTTCACAGGAACGGAAATGGCGTATTGGTTATTTTCGCACATGAAAATCACCGGCAGTTTCTGAACCCCGGCGAAGTTCAAGCCTTCATGAAAATCGCCCTGGTTGCTGGAGCCTTCGCCAAATGTAACGAAGGAAACGATGTCCTTCTTTTGCATTTTCGCGGCCAAAGCCACGCCCACCGCATGGGGTACCTGGGTGGTTACCGGACTAGAGCCGGTCACAATACGCAGCCGTTTGCTGCCGAAATGCCCCGGCATTTGCCGGCCGCCGCTGTTGGGGTCGTCCGCTTTAGCGAACGCAGAGAGCATCAGTTCCGTCAGCGACATACCGGCCGCCAGCACAAATCCGTAGTCGCGGTAGTACGGCAGGAAGTAATCGCGCTGACGGTCTAACGCGAAAGCCGCGGCAACCTGCGCTGTCTCCTGACCGACCCCGGACACGTGGAAATTGATTTTTCCTGCCCGCTGCAGCAGCAGGTTTCGCTCGTCGAATTTGCGCGCAATCACCATATATCTGTACATCTCAACGACTTCAGCATCCGTTAATCCGAGCTGCTTATGTTTGGATTCAGTTTGAACAATACTTTTCGCATTCATGGGAGTTACCTCCTTCGATTGGGGCATTACATAGCTTAATCTTAACACCAGGTACTAAGACTTGGAATAAGTTTATTATAATCTTTTTGCAGCGAAAAAGAAAATAGCCGTCTTCCCGTCCGTTTCTTCAGGCGTTTAAGGAGTTCCCGTCCACGGCTAACGCCGCTTCTCCGATAATTTCCGCCAGCGTCGGGTGCGCGAAAATCGCCTGTCCGACTTCCCAAGGCGTCGCGTCCAGCACCTGTGCCAGTGCCGCTTGGCTGATCAGCTCCGTCACATGAGGCCCGATCATCTGAACGCCGAGAATGTCATTCGTGCGGGCATCGGCTACCATTTTGACGAAGCCTTCCGTTTCGCCGTGTACCATCGCCTTGCCGATCGCCGAAAACGGAACCTTCCCGATTTTGACGTCCAGCCCTTTCGCTTTCGCCTCTTTGGCAGTGATTCCGACCGAAGCCACCTCCGGACGTGTATACACGCAACGCGGCACTTGGCTGTCCTGATAACCATGCGAAGCTTCCCCGGACAAATGATGAACGGCCGTTAACCCCTCATGACTAGCAGCATGCGCCAGCTGAAGTCCGCCGATGCAATCACCGATGGCATAAATGTGAGGCTCGGTTGTCTGCATATGTTCATTTACCCGGATGAAGCCGCGGTCTAACCCGATGTCGGTATTTTCCAGCCCAATATTCTCCACATTAGCCTGCCGACCAATCGAGACTAACAGCTTGTCCGCCTCTAGCCGAATCGATTCGTCCCCTCGCTTCGCCGAAATATGTACCCGGTTATCACCCATTTCGAAGGAACTTGGATCTACGGAACCCCCCGTAATGACTTCAATCCCTCGGCGCTGCAGCTGTTTCTGCAATTCTCGGGCCACATCCTCGTCCTCGGCCGGCAGCAGTTGATTCGCCGCTTCCACCACAGTTACCTGCACGCCAAAGTCATTCAGCAGCGATGCCCACTCCACGCCAATGACACCGCCCCCTACGATCAGCATCGAGCCAGGGAGATCCGCTAGCTGCAATGCTTCATCACTGCTGAGAATATGATTGCCGTCCGGTTCAAGACCCGGCAGCGTGCGCGGCCGTGAGCCTGTTGCGATGATCAGATTTGTCGGCACGATGGTCTCCATCTCCCCATCCGGGAGCTCTACGGCAACCGCTCCACTTTTCGGCGAGAAAATCGATGGCCCAATCACTCGTCCATTTCCTTCAATCACGCGGATTTTATGTTTACGCATCAAATATTGGACCCCTTTATGCAGCTGATCCACGATGCTTTGCTTTCTTTCTTGTACTTTCGGAAACACCAGGGTGACCCCGTTTGTTTCGATGCCGTAGCTTGTGCTATCCTTCATTTGCGCGAAGAGCTCGGCGCTTCGAAGCAGCGCTTTGCTTGGGATGCAGCCCCGATGCAGACAAGTTCCACCTAGCTTGTCCCGTTCGATGATGACGACATCTTTCCCCAATTGGGCCGCGCGAATGGCCGCGATATATCCTCCCGTACCTCCGCCCAGTACCGCTACATCACAAGTTATTGCCATATCAGATCTCCACCCATTCTATCAATTCAGTCGCTTTCCCCTATTTTACCTTGTTTTTCCGTGAATACAAACCAGAGCTGCAAATAGACATCACATCAGGAAAAAGGTATGATATTTTTAACAATACATAGCCATTATGAGATGAAAGGACGATCTCCCTCATGAAGTTGATGTTATCCCGGTTTGTCGCCATTATATTGCTGGTTATTCCCGGCATTACGGCGATGATCGGCTTCCTGAAAATCAAAGACTCCCTATTTGATTATATGTCCGCTCACGGTGACGATGCGTTATCCCGCATAACATTCGACTGGCTAAACTTTGGGCTGGGTGTTGTTCTATTCGCAGCCGGCGCCGGATTTCTGGGCGGCTGGATCTTCTTCAGGGACCGCAAACGGAACTACGTCGGACCTAGATTTCGCAAAAAAGAGGCCTCTGCCGTCAAAGAACCGAAGCCGGCCGGGATCCCGCACGATTAACCTTAGATGGCAAAAAATAAACCTCTTTCGCCTTATTAACAGATGGGCGGGAGAGGTTTTCAACTTATTCGTATAAGGCTTCTTTCAGCTTGGTCGACATCCGCGAAGCGTTGTGGGAAGAAGTCCGAAGCAATGCTTTGCGTAATCTGGCATTTTCAGCGGTTACTTGTTCGATTTGATCGATAAGCTCCAACAAAACCTGCCGCTTCTCCTCCTCCAGATGGACCTCCTCCAGCAAACTCCGATAAGCCGCCGAATCAAATTTCTGGGACATGTTTGCTCATCCTTTCTCAGATCGCATTATACCATAAGCTCCCGATGTCGGATGTGCGTCGTTTCGACCTGAATGGTGGAATGACCGATCTGGAACGTTGTCTCTAACACGGAAATAGCTTCTTGAAGCACGGTTTGACTCTGGCTTTCGTCCTCAATCGTCAGATGGCAGCTTAGCGCATCCATACCCGATGTGATCGTCCAAATATGCAAATCATGTACCTCAACAACGCCAGGTATGCCTTCCAGACACTGTTTAACCTCGCTTTGATCGATCGATGCGGGCGAACCCTCCATGAGAATATGCACCGATTGGACTAACACGCCCCAAGCACCGCGAAGAATTAACAACGCTACGACAACACTGATGATGGGGTCAAAAATGTACCAACCAAATAACGACATCACGATTCCTGCCAAGATCGCTCCGACGGAACCCAAAGCATCTCCCAAAACGTGTAGGTAGGCACTTTTCAGATTCACATTCCCCTTCACATCGCCTTTCTTGAGCAAGGCGGCAGCGCTGGCTAAGTTGGCAAGCAAGCCGATGACCGCGATGACGATCATGGTATTGCTGGAAACGGTCGGCGGATCAAGCAGGCGCCCGTAGGCCTCCCATATGATAATTCCGGCAATCACGAACAGGGTAACCCCGTTAAGCAGCGCCGCCAATATTTCCAGCCGGTGGAACCCGTACGTGTTCCGCTTCGAAGCGGGGCGGGCGGCAAACCAAATCGCGAATAAGCTGAGCACCAACGAACTAGCGTCGCTAAGCATATGTCCCGAGTCGGATAACAAAGCTAAGCTTCCCGTAAACAACCCGCCGCAAAATTCGAGAACAGCAATCGAAGCCGTAATCAACAAAGCGATGAGCAGTCCTTTTTTATTCCCTGACCGCACGGCATGGTGATCGTGATGGTGTCCGGCATGGTCGTGATGGTGATGCGCGTGAGAATCATGATGATGTTCCATTGAAACTCCCTCCCTAATCGCATTTCGCATGTTGGATTGCCTGGGTCAAGAGCGAGATAACATGGTCGTCGTCGCAGCTGTAATACATCGTATTCGCCTCCCGCCGGAACTTCACGAGCCGCAAATTACGCAGTAAACTCAGCTGATGGGATACCGCCGATTGTGACAAATTTAGCACGTCCGAGATATGGGTCACGGAACATTCTTCTTCCGACAGCAAATAAAGAATTTTGATCCGAGTGGGGTCGGATAATGCCTTGAAAATTGTAGACACCTTCTCCAGCGTATCCGGGTTTAGATAGGTGTGGACATCTCTCTCCATCGGTAGTTCCTCCTCAGAATCAAGTACATGAGCATATGTTCATATACAGAATAATCCTCAAGGTAGGTTTTGTCAATTGGCAAATAACAAATTATCCTCCCAAAATAAAAAACGGCCGCATCCCGGTATACACCGAGAGGGACCGCCTTTCATTCGTATCTGTATAACTACGCAAGTGAACGACCAACGTTATAAATTCACCAGTCGTTATCACGTTCATTCGTTTTCTTAGACTTTCACGACACTTTATGCTCGATCCGAAGCTTATCCGCCACCATGGCAATAAATTCGCTGTTAGTCGGCTTGGATTTGGAGATATTGATCGTATACCCAAATAGATGGCTGATCGAATCGATGTTGCCGCGCGTCCAGGCAACCTCGATCGCATGGCGAATTGCGCGCTCCACACGAGAAGGCGTCGTTTTGAATTTTTCTGCGATTGCCGGATACAGCGTCTTTGTGATTGCGCCTAAGATCTCGATGTTATTGTATACCATCGTAATGGCTTCACGTAGATATTGGTACCCTTTAATATGCGCAGGAACTCCGATTTCATGTATGATCGAAGTGATGTTCGCATCGAGGTTTTTGCCCTTGCCTAAAGGTACCACATTCGATTTGGTGTAAGAAGTCGATGGTGTATTCGTCGTTAAGGTTTGAACGCCGACAAGCTGACGGATACGATTCGCTAGGACTTCCATGTCAAAAGGTTTCAAGATGTAGTAAGAAGCGCCAAGCTGAACAGCACGTTGCGTGATGTTCTCTTGACCAAAAGCGGTCAGCATGATGATTTTAGGTTGCGGTGTCAAGTTGAGATCGCGAATGCGCTCAAGTACGCCGAGTCCGTCTAGATGAGGCATAATGATGTCCAGGATCAACACGTCCGGAACTCTTGCTGCATTATCGATCATCTCCAGCACTTCTTCCCCATTATAGGCGATTCCCGAGACGACCATATCGTCTTGCTCCGAAATGTATTCCGCGAGCAAATTCGTAAATTCTCGATTATCATCCGCCAACAACACTTCGATTTTCTGCACTGCCTACGTCCTCCTTCAGGTAAATGGATGGGTTCTAATATTTTTCTCCTCTTCCCAGAATAAGGATTCGACACGCAAAAGTAAATTCCTTCTGTCGAAAATTATTTTTATTTATTTTTTTGCAGGCTTGAGATATAATAAAATATTTATTTACACAAAGCGATTTCGTTCGGATTCATTCGACAAATGCATACAGGAATCAGTAGGGGGTTTGTCGAGCGGCGTAACCCTCAGGATAAAAAAATCTTAAGGCAGCGTTAGCTCGCCTTAAGATTTTGCTGTGTTTCTTTGCCTCTTTGAAGAATACCGGCGTCCTGTAGCATCCATTCGATAAAGCAACCGTATCCCGATTTCGGGTCGTTAACGAAAACATGGGTGACTGCTCCAATCAGCTTCCCGTTCTGAATAATCGGGCTGCCGCTCATGCCTTGTACGATGCCACCCGTTTTCTCCACAAGGCGAGGATCCGTAATTCGAATCACCAGACCTTTGGTTTCCGGAGCGCTCTGCTTGGAAACATGGACGATTTCAACCTTAAATCGCTCCACGTGTTGACCTTCCACCACGGTCAAAATTTCCGCCGGTCCTTCCTTAACTTCCTCCGCAAATGCAACAGGAATCGGTTTCTCATATACGCTATGTTCCGGGTTTTGTGACATTTTCCCGAAGATCCCGAAGTGCGTATTCCGTTCGATATTGCCCAGAGTTTTACCTTCCTTCAGAAAATGTGCCCGCTTCTCCCCCGGTTCTCCGCTTTCACTTTTAGAGATGGACGTTACGCTGGACTGCAGGATCTGTCCGCTACCCACCACGATCGGTGTCTGCGTATTCATGTCAGTGATAATGTGGCCTAACGCCCCATATACTCCATGATTCGGGGAATAGAAGGTTAACGTACCCACCCCTGCGGCGGAATCCCGGATATAAAGTCCCAGCCTCCAGGCTCGATCCTGTTGATCGTAAGCCGGGCTCAGAGAGGTGTTAAATTCCTTGTCGTTCCGCTGATAGGTAATCTTGAGCGGTCTTTGGTGTTTGCCAGCATCAGCCGCTATATCGGCCACCTCGCGGACATCCTGCAGTTTCGTACCGTTAATGTGGGTGATCAGATCCCCGGCCTGAATTCCCGCAGCTTCGCCGGGAGATACCTTGCCGGTATCAGTGACGACCTGGTGATGGCCGACCACTAAGATCCCGGCGGATTTGACCTTTACTCCGATGGTTTGTCCGCCGGGAATGACTTTGAGGTCCGGAATCACATTGACCTTGACGGTCTTCAGAGGAATTTGACCGAATAATTTCATGCGGAGGGTTGCTTCTCCACTGCGAAGCGACGAGAGCTTGAGCGGATTTCCCAATGATACTTTCATGGATGGATTCGCCTGCCCGTTCAACATCACAACATCGGGCCGATCTACACTGACTTCGGCCTGTACGGGCAAAGCTAATGAAATTTGCGTTCCCTGACCTTGAAACAGGCGTAACTCGTCCGGCAAAACAGGAAGCCGCCCTTCAGCGGCGGACGTGCCGAGAAAACAAAAGAAGAAGGCAAGAAAAAGACCGAGCATTCTATTCCTGAGGTTCGGGTTCAATGGCTGTCACGCTCCCTTAGCTTCTTTCGCTTGACGAAAAGGTGGTCGCCAATTGCGTACCTATAAGATACCCCGGGTCAGGTGTTTTATTACTGTCAATCATTGTGCCGCACTTAATAAACCATCCTTTTGTGCCTGTGCCAGCTTCAACATTTCCTGGGCATGATGCTGCGTCTTCTCCGTGATTTCCACCCCGCCGAGCATGCGAGCTAATTCATTGACCCGTCCCGCTTCATCTAAAGATTCAACGCGGGTCATCGTGCGGCCGTCCTCTACAACCTTCTCAATAAGATACTGACGATCGGCCATGCAAGCCACCTGCGGAAGATGGGTAATGGCGAATACTTGGCACATCGCGGACAAACGTGATAATTTATCGGCGATCGACTGGGCTGCCCGTCCGCTGACGCCGGTATCGACTTCGTCGAAGATCAATACCGGAACTTGCTCATGCCGGGCAAAAATACTCTTGAGCGCCAGCATCATCCGCGACAGCTCGCCACCGGATGCAATTTTGCTCAGCGGCCGGAGCGGCTCCCCCGGGTTCGGCGAGATCAGGAACTCGGCATTATCGATGCCCTGCTTACCGGGACGGATTTTCTTGCCTTCCCATTCCAACCCATGGGCGTCCTCCATCACGGACAATTTCACTTGCAGGGAGGTTCTCCCCATCTGCAGGTCTTTAAGCTCGATCTCGATCTGACCCGCGAGTTCTTCAGCCATCCGATGCCGCACAGCACTCAGCTCTAAGGCTTGAGTCATCAAGCTTGTGGTTAGTTTCTCCCGCTGTGCCTGAAGCTGCTCCAATCGCTCGTCCTTGTTCTCCAAAGCGTCGGCTTCCAAACGGATCTTCTCATAATAAGTGAGGATCCCTTGGATGTCGTCCCCGTATTTACGACGCAGGGAAGAGATCAGGTCTAGGCGTTCATCTACCTCCTCCAGCCGCTCCGGATTAAACTCAATCCGTTCACGGTAATCCCGCAAACTGAAAGACGCATCCTCCAGTTGATAATAAGCCGACTGCAGTTGCTCCAGGAGAGGAGAAATCCCTTTGCTGTCATAAGCGGCCACTTCACTTAGTTTGGATACCGCTTTGGCGATCGCATCAAGTCCTTGGGGACCATACAACGAGTCATACGCTTTCGAGATGGACTCCATCATTTTCTCGCTATGGGATAGCTTGACCTTTTCCTCCGCGAGTAATTCATCTTCACCCGGTTTTAACTCGGCTGCCGAAATTTCGCCAAGCTGAAAACGGTATAAATCAAGCATTTGCAAGGCCTGTTGGCTCGTATTGCGCAGTTCGTTATATTCTTTATCAATGCGAACGAATTCGGCGTAAGTCGCCTGGTAAGCCGCCTTCACCGGATCAATCGATTCGGCCCCGTAAGCGTCCAGCAGCTCCAAATGGCGTTCCGGCCGAAGCAGGGTTTGGTGCTCATGTTGTCCATGCAGGTTGATCAACTCGTCCCCAACCTCGCGCAGCATCGACAAATTGACCAGTTGACCGTTGATGCGGGCCGAGCTCTTGCCTTGGACGCTGATTTCCCGACGTATAATTAGAAGCTCGCCGGGATCCCCGGCAATCCCAAGTCCGTCCAAGGTGGTCCAAACCGGATGTTCCGTCGGCAGATCGAAGGAGGCCTCCATTTCAGCCTTGTCACAGCCATAACGAATCAAGTCCGCCGAACCCCGGCCGCCGGCAATCAAGCCCAGCGCATCGATAATAATCGATTTACCTGCACCGGTCTCCCCCGTCAGGACATGAAAGCCGGAACCAAACGATACATCCACCGCTTCAACAACCGCCAAATTACGTATGGATAAATGAACCAACATGCGAGGCCCTCCTCCCCCTACTCCAAGCTCAATTAAGATATGTATCCCATGATCTGTTCGATCAGAAATCGGCTGTAGTCCTCATTCCGGCAGATCAGCAAAATCGTGTCATCTCCGCAGATCGTGCCAAGCAAATCCGGCCATTCCATATTATCCAGCAGTACGGCTACCGAATTTGCCGTACCCGGAAGGCATTTCATGACGACTAGATTGCCGGTGTGATCAATATGAACGAAACTGTCGACCAGCGCCCGCTGCAGCTTCTGCACCGGGTTATAACGCTGAGCAGTCGGCATGGAGTACTTATACTTGCCGTCGTCGGTCGGTACTTTAATCAACATCAGTTCCTTGATATCACGGGAGACCGTGGCTTGGGTGACCTGGTATCCTGCCTCACGCAGCGCTTCCACCAACTCATCTTGGGTTTCGATTTCTCTTGCCGTAATGATTTCCCGAATTTTGATATGTCTATGCCCTTTCATTCTGCCCTCCATTCGCCTGATGATCGAAAATTTCGATTCAGGCGGATTCATCTTCTTCGTCTTCTTCCGTCGTTAAGGAGATTTCCTTGAGCTCCCCTTGATCTGGATCTACGTACAACACGCCGGCGCATTCCGGATAAAGCAGCAGGAACGGGAGCAGATCTCTGCGTAAGCCGCTGCCCGTCCATTCCATCGGGAGACGTTCCCTCGCGGTTCTTACCAGATAGAATTCCCCGTTCTTGACCGCAATATAGTCGATAAACAGACGGCTGTGCAGGAGTTCGCCGTCTACGCGAAAGGTGAGCGGCACCTTCAATTTATCACTGATGACCTCGTAACCCGCTTGCTCCAGCATGTCCACGGCAGGATGCTCTAGAATCTCCTCATTCATTTCAAATCCGATTCCCGATCTTAATGAAAACGGTTTGCGGACCCAGGAATGAAAACCTCGGTAAAGCAAATAAGCGCCGATTCCCGCGATCACGACCATCAGAATACCGTCCGAGTAAGCTCCCACCGATTATCACCTCAACCCTTATTTCGACGCAACCGCGATCAGCTCCTGTCAGGTACATAACAAAAAGTTGAGAGGAATGAGGACAAAAGCACAGTTTTGATTTCATTATAGGGAACAGGCGTTCGATTTGCAAGCGTACACACGCAAAAAAAAGACCCATCACTTGGATGGGCCACCCGAAAAAGTGTTTGATGCTTCTTGGACAACGCTCGTCGCCAATTCGCGGATCGGAGCGAAACGATCGTCCCCTAGTTCCCCTGCCTGGCTTGCGGTTTCCTCCAGCCTTAGATGAGCTAGGAATTCGATATTGCCCTCTCCGCCGGTAATCGGGGAGAACGTCAATCCGGCTACCCCGTAGCCCTGGTCCAATGCAAAGCTCAGCACAGTCTCCAGCACTTCCTGATGAACCTTGGGATCCCGAACGACCCCTGATTTTCCAACCTTCTCACGGCCAGCCTCGAATTGCGGCTTAATTAAAGCGGCGATATCCGCCGGCCGTTCCAACAGCGCAAGAAGCGGCGGCAAAATGATTTTGAGCGATATAAATGAAACGTCGATACTGGCAAAGTCGGGCTTGGGCCCCTCCAAATCCTCCGGTGTCATATATCTAAAGTTGGTGCGCTCCTTGACGTTCACGCGCGGATCATTGCGCAGCGACCAATCCAGTTGATTATAACCGACGTCAATGGCATAGACATAATCGGCGCCATGCTGCAGAGCGCAGTCGGTAAACCCTCCTGTGGAAGAGCCGATATCCAACATCGTTCGTCCCGTCAGATCAAGGTTGAACCGCTTGATCGCTTTCTCCAGCTTCAGCCCGCCCCGGCTGACATAGGGATGGATCGCCCCCTTGACAGACAACGCGGTATCGCGCGGTATCTTCATTCCGGCCTTCTCGATCCGTTCCTGTCCGCCGAACACCAGCCCGGCCATGATCGCGGCTTTCGCCTTTTCCCTGCTATCGAAATATCCCTGCTCCACGAGCAGGACGTCTATGCGTTCCTTGGAAACCGACATGCCAATCTCCCGTCAATAATTTACTTTTTTGCCTAATGTCAAATGCTGACCGCCTCGCAATTTCTGCACCTCGCGTACAACATGATCGGCCGTCAAGCCCACTTCTTCCAATTGCTCCTTAATGCTACCATGCTCGATAAACCGATCCGGGACGCCCATCAGATGAATGTCCAGACCAATAATCCCCTGCTCCGCGTAGAACTCCAGGATAGCGCTGCCCAGGCTTCCGGCCTGCGATGCCTCTTCGAGCACGACAATCTTTCCGCTGCCCTGCGCAAGGCGACCCAACATCTCCCCATCAAGAGGCTTCAAAAATCTCGCATTCACCACGGCAGCCGAAACCCCCTCACGCTTCAGTTGCTCCGCGGCTTCCTCCGCAACCTGCACCATCGGTCCAACCGCGACAAGCGTTAGGCTGTCGCCTTCGCGCAGTTGTTCCCACGTACCGATCGGGATCGGTACCAGCTCATTGTCCAGCGGGACCCCGGGCACGTTGATCCGCGGATAGCGATAAGCGATCGGCCCGTCATTATATTCAAGCGCCGTCTTCATCATGTGGCGCAATTCGTTCTCATCCTTCGGCATCATTAATACGATATTCGGAATATGCCGCATAAAGGCGATATCGTATACTCCTTGGTGAGTCTCCCCGTCGGCGCCAACAAATCCAGCCCGGTCGATGGCGAACATCACGTTGGCATTATGGCGGCAAATATCATGCACGATCTGGTCATAAGCCCGCTGCATGAACGTGGAATACACGGCGTAAACCGGCTTTAAGCCTTCCATCGCCATCGCGGCGCACATCGTGGCGGCATGCTGTTCAGCGATGCCCACGTCAATCATTCGGCCGGGGAAACGTTCCCCAAATTTGACCAAGCCGGAGCCTCCCGGCATCGCCGGAGTTACGGCCACGATACGTTCGTCCTGTTCGGCCAGCTCGATCAGCGTCTGTCCGAACACCTCCGTATACATCGGATTGCCTACCGCCTTCAGCAGTTGGCCGGATTCGATTTTGTACGGCGTGATGCCGTGCCATTTATGAGAATCCTGCTCCGCCGGCGTATATCCCTTGCCTTTGGTGGTTAGAACATGCACCAACACAGGGCCGCTCACGTTATTCGCCTGTTTGAAGGAATCGATCAACCCCGGTAAATCATGGCCATCAACCGGTCCCAGGTATTTGAAACCGAGCTCCTCGAAAAGGACGCCGGAGACCATCAAATACTTGAGGCTGTCCTTGACCCGTTCTACGGTTTTAGCTACTTTCCCGCCAATAGCCGGGATCTTTTTAAGCAGCTGCTCGACTTCATCCTTGGCCCGCAGGTAATTGCGGTCGGAACGGATTTTGGTCAAGTAGTTGTGCATGGCTCCGACGTTTGGCGCGATCGACATTTCATTGTCGTTCAGGATAACCATGAGGTCCTTCTTCTCATGTCCGATATGATTCAACGCTTCAAACGCCATTCCCCCGGTTAACGCGCCGTCCCCGATGATCGCGATCACCCGGTTCGATTCGCCTTTCAAATCCCGGGCCAGCGCCATCCCCATGGCCGCCGAAAGCGAGGTACTGCTGTGCCCTGCCTCCCACACGTCATGCTCGCTCTCGCTTCGTTTGACAAACCCGCATAACCCTTGATGTTTACGAAGCGTGTCGAACTGGTCCATCCGCCCGGTTAAAATTTTATGTACATAAGCCTGGTGGCCTACGTCGAAGATGAATTTATCCTGCGGACTGTTATAGCAATAGTGCAGGGCGATCGTCAATTCCACCACGCCCAAATTCGATGCCAAATGCCCGCCGGTAACCGACAGCTTCTCGATCAAGAACTGGCGAATTTCCTCGGCGAGCGGCGTCAATTGCTCCAGGGACAAGTTTTTCAGATCTGCAGGCTCATGTATTTGCGAAAGCAGCACAGCCATTCCCCGCTTTCCTTAATGTATAGTTCAAAAAGTCGGCCTTCAAATACCGGCTTCTTTTGCACTAGATGATAATAGCCTTCATTATACCATATGTCACGATGATGTCGAAATCACTTGCAAGGGATGAATGAGTCACTTTTCCCTGATTTCGATGATTTGATTCTGTATTTTAATGATCGCGGCGAAGCAGCATATCGGCGATTTCCAACAACCGCTGCGGGTGCGGAACCTTCCCGTCCTGCACGGCTTCCTTCGCTTCGCGCGTCAGCCGGTCGACTTCGGAGCGGGAAGCGTCAATGCCGATAAAGTAAGGGTAGGTCACCTTCTGCTGCTTCACGTCGCTTTGCGTTTTTTTGCCTAGTTTGCTTTCGTCCCCGATTAGATCCAGGATATCGTCTTGGATTTGAAAAGCATGGCCCAACGCGCGTCCGTAACGCTCCAAAGCTTCGAGTTGCTCTGTCGAACCGGCAGCGATATGTCCACCTGCTTTTGCCGAGAAAACGATCAGATCACCGGTTTTGTGCTCATGGATATAGCGCAGCTGCTTCAGGTCGGTCACTCCCTGCTCGCCTTGCATGTCGGCCACTTGGCCGCCAACCATACCGCCGGGTCCGGCATACCGCGACAGCTCTTCCACAATCGAGAGGGCCGCCGCCGCAGGTATTCCATGCTCACGGCTCGCTTGAACTACGCGATAAAAGGCATGCGTCAACAGACCGTCTCCCGCCAATATGGCCATCGCTTCCCCAAACACTTTATGATTCGTGGGTTTGCCGCGCCGAAAGTCATCGTTATCCAGGGCGGGCAAATCGTCATGGATCAGCGAATAGGTATGTATCATTTCCACGGCGCAGGCGACGGACAATGCCGCTTCTCGGTTACCGCCGAGCGCCTCCGCCGCAGCCACGACGAGCAATGGCCGCAGCCGTTTCCCTCCCGCCATCAGCGAGTAATCCATCGCCTGGCGCAGCGTATCCGGCACTTCCCATGAGGCCGGAAGGCTTGCAGACAATCGGGCAGAAACGGCTTCGCCAATTTCCTTCATGTACTCCTCAATCGTTAGATGCTGCCGCAACAAGATCACCGCTCTCCTCAGAAATCCGCATTATCGCTCAGCGGCGGCTGAAACGGCTGCTTCGCTACCGCCCCGTCTTCTTCAACGATCATTTCGATCTTCTGTTCCACTTGGGCTAGCTTCTGGCCGCATATTTGCGAGAGCCGCATGCCCTGCTGAAACAGGTCGATTGCTTTCTCCAGAGGTACATCCCCGTGCTCCAGTTGAGACACGATGTCTTCCAGCTGGTTCATCGCTTCTTCGAAATTCAAATTCAGTTCCGGTTGCTGCGCTTCCGCGTTAAGCTTGGCTTCCTTTTCCTTCATCTTCTTCTCCAGCTCCTTCCGGTCTCATGCCCCAAACTTGACAATCCAGTTCTCCATCCGTGACTTTCACGGTGATTCGGTCGCCGGGGTCAACCTCCGACAACGACTTAATGAGCCGTTCCCCTCGTTCATCGTATACAAGACTGTACCCCCGCGCCATAACCTTAAGCGGGCTCAAAGCATCCAAATGGCGGATGCCTGAGGCCAGCTGTCCGGATTTCTCTCGCAGGATGCCTTGCATGGCCTGCCGCAGCAAGCGATCCGCTTCCCGCCGCCGGCGTCCCGCGAACACCAGCGCTTCCTTCGGATGGAAGCGCAGCAGCCGCTGGTGCAGGCGGTCCTGCGCCGCGCCGGCGAGCTGCAGGCGCGTCTCCATGCGGCCGGTCAGCCGCGAAGACAGCCGGTCCAGCCGCTCCGCGTGCTGGAGCAGGCTGCGCCGCGGCTGCGTTAACGCCGGCGAGCTCGTCAGCCGGCGCAGCCGTTCGCGCGCCTGCTTGAGGCGGTGCTGCAAGCCTTGCTGCAGCACCTGTTCTCGCTGGCGCAGAAGCGCGCGCAGCTCGGCCATGTGCGGCACGGCCAGCTCGGCGGCCGCAGTGGGCGTGGCGGCACGCAGGTCGGCGACGAAATCGGCGATGGTGAAATCCGTCTCGTGGCCAACGGCCGAGATGACGGGGATCGCCGATTCGTAGATCGCACGCGCGACCTGCTCCTCGTTGAACGCCCACAGCTCCTCGAGCGAGCCGCCGCCGCGCCCGACGATGAGCACGTCGGCCTCGCCCATGGCGCTTAGCGTCTGGATCGCCTTCACGATCGACGGCGCCGCCCCTTTGCCCTGGACGAGCACGGGGTACAGGATTACTTTCGCTTGCGGATACCTCCGCCCGAGCGTCGTCAAGATATCGCGAACTGCCGCTCCGGTCGGCGATGTTACAACGCCAATCGTCTTGGGGAACTGCGGCAATGGCCGCTTCCGTCCCGACGCGAACAAGCCTTCCGCATCGAGCTTCTGCTTCAACTGCTCGAATGCCAGATACAGGCTACCCACACCGTCAGGCTGCATATGCGTCGCGTAGAATTGATATTGGCCATCCCGTTCGTAAACGGAGACGTTGCCACGAGCAATGACGCGCGTTCCTTCTTTGGGACGGAACGGCAGCCGCTGGTTATGGGAGGCGAACATAATACATTTAATTCGGCTGTCCGCGTCCTTTAGCGTAAAATACATATGTCCGCTGGAATGATGAGTGAAATTCGAAATTTCGCCGCGAATCCAGACATCGGTGAGCACCTGATCTGATTCCAGCTTCATCCGGATGTAGCGGTTCAAATCCTTGACCGTCAAAATCCGCTGCTGATCCAAGGGGGCCGCCTCCTTTTATTCAAATCTCACTGAACTTGCAGCTATTGTTCGAATGCTCGGATTACGACAGCCCTTGCAACCGCTTGGCCGCGATCAACGTATTCTGCATCAACATCGTGATCGTCATCGGTCCTACGCCGCCGGGTACCGGTGTGATGGGGCCGGAAACCTCCTTCACGCTCTCAAAATCGACATCCCCGGCCAGCTTGCCGTTCTCAAGTCGGTTCATGCCGACGTCAATGACCACCGCACCGGGCTTCACGTAAGACGCGTCAACGAAGTTGGCACGCCCGATCGCTACGACCAGAATGTCTGCAAGCTGGGTTAATTCCTTCATGTTGGCCGTCCGCGAATGACACATCGTTACGGTTGCGTTCTCCCGCTGCAGAAGCAAGGAGACCGGTTTGCCAACGATATTGCTCCGCCCGATAACGACCGCGTGCTTGCCGGCGATGTCCACGCCCGCGCGTTTGATGAGTTCGATGACTCCCGCCGGCGTACAGGGCAGCAAGCTATCGTCGCCGATCATCAGATTCCCGACATTGACCGGATGGAATCCGTCAACGTCCTTCTCCGCGGAGATGGCATCGATAACCGCTTTCTCGTCGATATGCTTCGGCAGCGGCAGCTGTACCAATATCCCATGAATATTGCTCTGACGATTCAGCTTGTCCACCAAGGCTAGCAGTTCCTCCTGAGACGTCTCCGCCGACAGGCGGTGAACCTCCGAATAGTAGCCTAGTTCATGACATGCTTTCTCCTTGTTCCGCACATACACTTGCGAAGCCGGATCCTCCCCGACGAGCACGACCGCCAGTCCCGGCTTAAAGCCCTGCTTCGCCAGCTGTTCTACCTCTTCGCGCAAATCCTTGCGGATCTCTTCCGAAATTTGTTTTCCGTTAATGATTGGTGCCGTCATGCTCGTCCTCTCCTCTACCCTAAATTGAATTATCGATTGCTTTTCAACTGGTCAACGTCTTGAATCATCTTCCCAAGGACCCCGTTCACGAACTTCCCGGATTCCGCGGTTCCGAAATGTTTGGCTAACTCGATCGCTTCATTGACCGCAACTCTGCCCGGTACGTCGTCGCGAAAGATCATTTCGTACGTCGCCAGTCGCAGGACCTGACGGTCCACCTTGGACAAGCGGCTGATTTGCCAGCCTTTCAAGTAATCCTCCAACAAGGCGTCGATCGCATCCTTACGGCTCCATGTGCCGTTGATCAGCTCCAATACGAAGGCCCGGGTTGCGTCTATATCGGACAACTCCACCTCGCTTTCGTTCTCTTCCATGGCTTCCGTAAGCAGCATCGTCACTGCTTCATTCGCATCAACTTCGTTCATTTCCATCTGGTACATACTTTGCACTGCAATTTCTCTCGCCAAACGCCGTTTCATCTGCTTCCTCCTAATAGTTTCTAACGCTTCATGCATTAACCTTACATATCCTTCAGCATGGACCAAAACCGCCTCAATCATCACCGGCTTCGCCAACTTGCACTTCTCTTTGCACAAAAAAAGACCCGTAATTGGCTTACTCCACAAAAGGGGCAAGAGAACGTTCCTAGCTCTTTTCCGGAGTAAGCATATCACAGGAAACGGTAATGAGGAATTTGAAATCTCATTTAAAGGGACGCCAACGCGTAGACAGCCATTCCCAAATCATGCCCCAAGGGAACAGCGGGCCTCCCTCCAAGTCCTTCTGCTTGCCGATCGTATACCCGATAAACAGCAGCAAGGCGCAGAACAACATATTCCAGAATCCGAAAAACAGATAGATCGGGCATAAAAACACGGCCGCCGCTATCCCAAGCAGGCGTCCTTTGTGACTCTCCCATAATTGTTTCCAGAACACCCCGCTGCTCACCCCTATTCAACCCGGCTTTTGAGGACCGGGGAATGGACCAGATTCGCAATATAAACCGACACGTAGGATACGGGAATTCCCGTAATTTCCTCAACATGGTCATGAACTTGTTTCTGCACTTCTTCCGTCAGCACCGGGATCGATGTTTCTCCATCAACGAGTGCGCGAACCACGATTTCAAGTCCGGATTCCGTGATTCGAATCCGCGTCTTGACTTCCTTGATGCCACGCACACGAGAAGCGGCTTTGTAGGACAGGTTCTCGATCGTGTCCACCGAGATCTGGATATCCCCGTATTCGTTACGCTGGTCAATCGAGGTCGCCGAGCTGCGGTCCCTGCTGACCGATATGTAAAAAACACGGATGCTGATGAGCAGCAATACGATGGCTACTACCCAGGTACCGACATAGAACGGTTGCCGCTCCAGAATCTCCAGATTCAGGGGAACAGTGCCCGTAAGTAATAGAATGGTGAAAACAGATAGGATCGCGATGCACAAGCTGTAAATAAACATCAGAATTCGGTCTAAAATTTTGGCCACGACAGGTATTGCCTCCTTAATAGAGGTTTGCTTCAGCTTGTCCAGCTGAAAATTACAGTAAACCCCTGACCTGAGAAGCAGTCGGGGGTTCGTTACAATCGTTATTTCACGCGATGGGTCGCTTCGATTTCTTCCACACGTTCAGCAGCCTTGAAAATCACGTCGTGAATATGTACATTCACTTCGACGACGTTCAGCCCCGTCATGGTTTCAATGGAACGCTTGACGTTGCGCTGAATTTCCGAGGCGACTTCCGGGAGACGATTGCCGTATTCAACGATCACGGATACGTCCACCGCAGCTTCACGTTGGCCAACTTCCACTTTGACGCCTTTGGATAGATTCTTTCTTCCCAGCAATTCGGCAATGCCGCCGGCGAATCCGCCGCTCATTCCGGCAACGCCCTTCACTTCGACGGTAGCCAGTCCGGCGATCACTTCAATCACTTCCGGAGCAATCTGAATTTCACCAATATCCGTACGTTCGAATTCCGTTGGCAAAGTGCTCATTCTATTCATCCACCTCTCAATAAGTATGACGCTGCTCTAACGATAGATACCGCGCACTTATTATACATACTATATCATTTTGGGTTCATTATGACAAACTCGCAGCGGCTTTCTATATCTCGTTTTCTTCCAGAAATTTGATATCGAAGTCACCCTTAATAAATGTCGGATGCTCCAACAGCTTCTGGTGAAAGGGGATCGTCGTATGAATGCCTTCGATGGCGAATTCGGACAGCGCCCGCTTCATTTTGGCGATCGCTACCTCCCGTGTAGGTCCCCAAACGATCAGTTTGGCGATCATCGAATCGTAATGCGGCGAAATCGTATACCCTGGATAAGCCCCGCTATCGACGCGAACGCCCGGACCACCCGGCGGCAAGTAAAAGCCGATTTTGCCCGGAGATGGCATAAAGTTGCGGGTAGGATCCTCGGCGTTGATCCGGCACTCGATCGACCAACCATTCAGCTGAATGTCCTCCTGAGTGAAGGAAAGCGGATTCCCCTCGGCCACGGAAATCATCTCTTGGATCAAATCGACGCCGGTAACCATTTCGGTGACCGGATGCTCCACCTGAATCCGCGTATTCATTTCCATGAAATAAAATTGTCCGTCCAGCCCAAGCAAGAATTCCAGCGTTCCCGCACCGGAATAGTTGACGGCTTGCGCGGCTCGAACCGCAGCCTCGCCCATTTCCCGCCGTTTCTCCGGCGAAAGCACCGGGCAAGGTGCCTCTTCGACCAGCTTCTGCCGACGGCGCTGTACGGAACAGTCGCGTTCGCCTAAGTATACGGCGTTGCCATGCTTGTCGCCAATGATCTGAATTTCCACGTGTTTCATGCCGGTCAAATACTTCTCAAGATACACGCCGGCGTTACCGAAAGCTTTCTGCGCTTCCTGTTGGGCCGTCGTAATTTGCTTGATCAACGATTCCTCGTCTTCGGCGATACGGATCCCTTTGCCCCCGCCGCCGGCCGTCGCTTTGATGATAACCGGATATCCGATGTCGCGCGCCACCATGACGGCTTCATCCAGATCCTCAATCAAACCGTCCGAGCCGGGAATGACGGGCACGTTCGCTTCTTTCATCGTTTGCTTCGCCATCGCTTTATCCCCCATGCGGGTGATCGCTTCCGGAGAAGGCCCAATGAATGTAATGTTGCAGGAACCGCAGATTTCTGCGAAGTCGGCATTTTCAGCCAGGAACCCATAACCGGGATGAATCGCATCACACTCTGTCAAAGTCGCTACGCTCATCAGGTTCGTCAGGTTCAAATAACTGTCCTTGGACAGCGTGGGTCCAATGCAATAAGCTTCGTCGGCCAAGCGCACATGCAGCGAATCCTTGTCCGCTTCGGAATAAACCGCCACGGTGGAAATCCCCAGCTCGCGGCAAGCCCGAATGATCCGCACGGCGATCTCGCCGCGGTTAGCAATCAATATTTTATGGAATTTCATGAGATTCTCGTATCCTCCTTTGGAAAGCTCCTTCTTTTACTCCGGCTTCACCAAAAAGAGAGGCTGCCCGTATTCGACCATCTGTCCATTCTCCACAAGGATGTCGATGATCTCACCTTTGACTTCCGCCTCCAGTTCATTCATCAGCTTCATCGCTTCGATAATGCAGACCGTCGTCTTCTCGCCGACCTTGTCGCCGATGTTCACGTAAGGCTGGGCTTCCGGCGACGAGGAACGATAAAATGTTCCGACCATCGGCGAAGCTATGGTATGTAAGTTAGCTGCATGTGCAGCGGAATGGGCTGCTTCCGTCGCTTGGGGTGCCAATACGTTCTCTTGTGGGGCCGGTACCGATACGGCAGCCTGAATATTTTGCGGAACTGCGGTAACCATCTGTGGCTGCACGTGAACGACTTCGCTCACTGCGTTCTTGCGAATGCACAAGCGAGCGCCTTCATTTTCAATTTCTAATTCATGCACGGACGTCTGGTCCAGCAGTTCGATCAATTCTTTGATTTCACTCAGCTTAAACATATTCTCACTCTCTCCTTCAGCTTTGTAGGAAAAGCCTTGGCCTTAAACCATAAGCCTTCTCGGCTCATAACTTTATGTATTATATCATAATCGATCAAAATGGAAAGAGTCCAAGTTACCTCGGACCCTTCCAGAGATCGGAACCTATCGGTCCCTAGTTTTAAGAGCTGTTATCCTTATTGCGTCACGTATTGTACGCTGACTTTATCCTGGGATACGCCTAGTTCCTTGATCACCAGGTCCATGATGCTTACGGCTTCTTTCGCTTCCATCTTCTCGCTGACAACGACCACTTTGTACTTGTCGTCCGCTTCCGTTACGACGGCATTGGCGTACTGCTGTTTGAGTCTTTCCTCGATATCATAGATTTTTGCTTCCTTCTCTTCCAAAGCGCTTAATTCTTGTTGAGCCATTGCGGCTTCGTCCAACGTTTTGTTCTCGTCGCCAATCGCTTGCATCAGCTCTTCCTGCTTCTTCATGTTGTCTTGGGTCCGGGCGAATTGGTACGCGTTCAGCGTGTCCGTGGAGGATACGCCTTGGGCTTCCAACTGACTCAGCACATCTTCATCCGTTGCCGCTGGCTTCTGCTCGTCATTCGTAGTAGCCGGGGTGCCTTCCGCCGCTTTACCGGCATCCGTCGTTTGCGTATTATCGGAAGTCGCAACGTCATCGGTTTTCGCTACGTCCGCCTGTTCCGTTCCATCGTTGCCGGCAGTTGCTTCGGTTTGATCTGCAGCCGCGGTGTCGTCCGTAACGATGCTGCCGTTCTCACTTCCGTCCGTCGTCACTTCCGACAAGATCACGTCATCCCCCGCCGCATTTCCGTTCATCCCGTTATTTGTCGTACTAACTTGCTGTCCGTCGGTTGGCGTCGAAGTCTTCGGACTATCCTCCGTAAACAGGTAGTAGGCAGATAAAATGACCATCAAGCTCAGCATGGATACCAGCCAAATCGTTTGTCTTTTGGATTTCATAATGGAATTCCTCCTCAAAATTATTAAAAATAAACGTTTGCTTCCTGATTATTAATTATTGAGATTGCTTGCGCGGTACGACGGAGATCCGATAAGCCGGCACGTTCAGCCCCTTTTCGACGGCATCGACGATCAGGCTTTTCACCGTTTTGTTCTCCGCTCCCCGTGCTACAATCAGGACGCCGCGAACCTTGGGTTTGATCTTCTTGGTCACGATCGGCTGCTCGCTGCCTGAAGCCTCATAGGTGACGATCTGACCGTCCCGGGTATATTGGGTGATGTGCCGTTTGCCTCCATCCGCATCGCTTTCTTCCGTTAACTCCTGCGAATCCTTGATGTTTCGCTGAACTACGATCTCCTCTGTCGAATCAATGGTGACAAGCACATCCACCGCACCGACTCCCACGATTTTTTCCAGGATTTCCTTGGTCTTGCCTTCGAGCGTCATTTCGATGCTGCTGAAATCATCCTCCCCCGTTCCGCCCGTGGTTCCTGACGATCCGGCGATTTCCTGCATCATAGGCGGTTCACGGCTCCCTTCGCCGTTGGGTTCCAGCTGTTTGACGTTTACGAAGGAATTGAACAGCATAATGGCGATCCCGACCAGCCCGAGGATCAGCAGCCAACGAAACGTACTTGCGGTTTTTTTGCCTTCCGCTCCCCGGCCAAGCCATTGCTCCAGTTTCTTCAGCCATCCCGGCACTTTCATCACCTCCCGGCGTTATCTTCGGTTAGATTTGCGGCCCCAAGGACCGTGACTGCCTCTTTATCTACGCCCCAGTTCTGCCGGAGCAATTCTTCGATTTGCGAGACCAACGGGGTTGCAGCCGACCCGCCATCGTCTTTGGAGTTGTCTCTGGATTCGGCAAGTTCCCCTGCTATTTCGTCTTCACCGGATCCGGCCATCGCCGTACTTGTCTGTGATTCGGCCTGGCCTAGCGCGCCCCTGGGTTCACCGGAATTCTCTTTCGTATTCACGCTGATCTGGATCTTATCTACCGGTGCGATCGATACCTCCGGCCCCCGTCCGGCTGCCCCGGGATCAGCGCCCTCCTCTTCCGGCTTGACCTGCGCCATGACGACCTCGACCTCAGAGATCACCGGCTCCGCAGCAGGCGGAGTTGTTCCGGTAGTGCCGGCTTGAACTTTTGCGGGCTCTGTTTTTAGCTTCACCGTGACCCGGTCGACTTGCTGCCCGGTCGAACGTTCAATTTGTTGCTTCATTTGTCTCGCCGCCTCCTCCCCTGCCCATGCGAGCGCTTCGGATTCCTGCTTTTGTCTTAACCTCTCCCCCTGCTGCAGGATCACCTCCGTGCTTGGGCCCGGTGAATCGCCCCCCAGTCCGTCCCAACTGGTCGCAAACGCGGCCTCCAGCTGGTCTTTGGCATCCGCCGAGAAGAAGCGCATCACCGGGGATAGCAGCGTCAGCAGGATCAGCAGGCTGACCACGAATTTGACGTAGCGCTCCATCGCGCGGTTGGGCAGCAGCAAATCGATAAACACCGCAATCAGTACGATGAAGATAATTTCTCTCAGCCACTCCGCCAGCCAATCCATGCATGATCACCACCCCTTGTAAAGTCGTTCTTGTCCGTAAGGCGTCTCACCTCATCATGACGGTGATGTTCCCGGCGGTCAGCATGATCGTGATCGCCAGGAAGAACATCATGCCCACCGCGGCCAGCGCCGCAAAAACGTACAGCATGCTCTTTCCGATCGTTTCCAGGCAAGTGATGACCGGCGAATCTCCAAGCGGTTGCATGACCGCCGCAGCCAGGTTGAAGATCAACGCCAGCGTGATAATTTTGATCGCCGGAAAAGCGCAGAGGAACAGCAGGATGATGACCCCGACCAAGCCGATCGAATTTTTGACAAGCAGGGAAGCCGAGATGACCGTGTCCGTAGCATCGGCAAATACCTTGCCGACGACCGGTACGAAATTGCCTGTTAAGTATTTGGCCGTCCGCAGCGTGACCCCGTCCGCCACTGACCCGGCGATGCCTTTGACGGAAATCACGCCGAGAAAAATGGTGAGCAGTACCCCTAATAAAGCCATGCTGACCGTTCGCAGTAAATTGGCGAGCTGGGTGAGCTTATATTTGTCGGACAACGAGCTGACGATGTGCAGCACCGCCGAGAAGAACAACAGCGGGAAGACGATCGTATGCACGGTCGTTCCTACTGCGTGGACCATAAACACGACCAATGGATGGGTCACCGTCACTGTCACCGCATTTCCAAGGGAGGCCAGAAGCGTGAATAGCAGCGGTACCATCGCCATCATGAAGTCGATCATCCCGCTGATCGCATTCGTGGCATACGTGATCGCCACATGAAAACTGTTGATCGCCAGAACTAGAATCACCATGTAGCAGATGGAGTAGGCCACTTTGCTCACCTGCTTGCGTTCGAACGCGGTTTGCAAAGTTTCAAGGATCATGCTGAAGATGGAAAGTAGCACGATAGTGACCAAAATGTGCCCGTTGTAAAGGACTTCATGCCACATATATCGCATCAGACCGCCTAGTCCCGATTTTAGACTGAAGCTTTGATCCTGTTGCAGGAGCATATCCATAAAAGACGGAACCTTCTGATCCGGGAAAAATCCCCCGTAATCCTTCATCAGCTGCTGCCAATACCTTTCGACCTGATCGGTTGGAAGCTCCTCGGCCTGGCGCTGGATCCAGTTATCTCCTTCCCCTTCGGCAGAGGCGATGACGGGCATGTACCAAAACAGCAGCACTCCTAGCAAAATCAAGAGCAGCGTCGTGCCGCGCCATCGTTCATTCGTAGCGAGCATAAGTCCTTCTCCCCAATCTGATGCAACCTTCTATGCCGGCAGCAGCTTGATGACCGTCTCGATAATAATGCTGATGATCGGAATGGCGAGCACCATGATGAGCACTTTTCCCGCCATCTCGATTTTGCTGGCGATGCTCTCTTGTCCGGCATCTCGTACGATTTGCGCACCGAATTCGGCGATATAAGCGATTCCGATAATTTTCAGAATCGTCTTCAGATAGATCATCTGGACTCCGGACTTATCGGCCAGATCCTCCAATACCTCAATGATCCCGCCGATTTTACCGATCAGATACAGAAAGATCAGAACGCCCGTGCTTGCGGCGATCAGGAATGCGAACATCGGCTTTTGTTCCTTGACGACCAGGACCAGCACGGTTGCGATGAGCCCAAGCCCTACAATTTGGATGATTTCCACGGTGCGCTCACCTACTGGAATAAGAAGATCGATTTGATTTCCTGAAACAGACTGTCAAGCAGCCGGATGACCATAAACAGGACGACAACGAACCCGATCAGCGTCACCCAATGCGCCATGTCCTCTTTTCCCATCTGCTTCAGCACCGTATGGATCATGGCGATAATGATGCCGATGCCCGCAATCTGAAAAATGGCGTTCACTTCTATGTTCATTGATTTGGCACCTCACTAACAATTTCACAGGCGACAATCAGCCGTGGAGGGAAATGGTATTCAGTAGAACAAAATGACGATGAACGCTCCGCACAATAGACCCAAGCTTCGATACATTTTCTCATAGCGGGCTTGTTCTTCCCGTGCCGTCGATTCCTCGCTTTCCAGCTGCCGCACCGCCGTGGCCAAGTGGCCCAGCTGGTCTTTCCGGTCGCTTGTCCCGAGTGTCAAGCTGAGCTGCCGGATGACCTCTTGCTCAGGCGCCTTCATGGCGGTATATTTCCACAGCTTCATAACGGCTTGCTCCAGACTTTCTTGGGCGGTCCAAGGGTGGGCCGAACTCATGTTGTCCGCCGCATTAACGAAGATCGCCCGGATCGGCTCCCCGCTTTGCTCCCCGATTCTCCGAAGGGCGTCCGGCAGCGGGGTGAAGCCGTACATGATTTCCGTTTCAAGCCGTTTTAAAGCAAGGATGAGCCGCCGGATTTGGCTGGGCCGGGCGGCAAATTGTCTGGCCTGCATGAAACCTGCCAAGGTGGCGGTCAGCAGAACGAGTACGGCGCCAAACATTTTAAACATACTCTTCCCTGCCTTTCCAACCGGGTGCGGCCGCCGGAATGCCGCGGCGTTTGCCGTCCCACAGCTTGAATGCCAGACCCTTGTCCGTCCGCGCCAGTACCGCGTACATTTGGAAGAAGGAGCTTTCCGTGAGCTTGGACAACGCAGGGCGGGCCGCCAAATCGTCCACGCTCGATCCATGCGCCGTGGCGATCACCCGCACACCGGCGTGAAGCGCCTCAGCTAAAGCCTCGGCATCCTCCGGTCGGCCGATCTCATCAACGATAAGGACATCTGGCGACATGGAGCGGATCATCATCATAATCCCCTCGGCCTTCGGGCAACCGTCCATCACATCGGTACGCGGACCGACGTCAAAGCCGGGCACCCCCCGCTTGCTGCCGGCGATCTCCGAGCGTTCGTCGATCACCCCGACCTTCAATCCAGGCCAGGACGCTTCGGGATGCCCCCAGGTTCCGCTGCTGATCTGGCGGGCCAAATCTCGGATCAGCGTCGTTTTCCCTTGCTGCGGCGGCGACAGGATCAAAGTGTGATTCACCGTTTTGTGCCTGAAATCCAGCAGCTTCGGCAGGATGGGATCGGCGATGCCTCGAATCTCCCGGGCAATCCGCACGTTAAACCCACTGATGTCGCGCAGATGCTCGACCCTTCCTCCGCTCAGCAGGGTTCTGCCAGCCAGTCCAATCCGATGTCCGCCCGCGATCGTAATAAACCCTTTGCGAAGCTCTTCTTCCATCGTGTAGAGCGAATGGTTTGTGATCAGATCGAGCAGACGATTGCCGTCTTGCTTGCCCGGCTTGTACGCAGCGTCCGGATTCCTCGTCATCTCTCCGTCGGGCGTTAGAAAGTAGTAGCGGCCGCCTGCGTTAATCTCTAGCGGTCGTCCCTCGCGAATGCGGATCTCTTCCAAACCCGGAAAGATAGAAGGCGGAAGCTTGAGCAGCAAAGCCCGGAGATTGTCGGGAAATACGGTTAACCAACTTGGGTTCATAGACGTACCCCCAAAACTCTTACTTTCATGCATCTCTTAATTGGTTTGTTTTTTGCTATATGACATGTGTATGCTTGTACTTTGCCATTATGCTAGGGAACTCTATCATTTCTTTAAAATACCGATTAAGAGACACGCCACGCCGCAGCCAATCCATACCATCTTGCCCCAGGAAAGTTTGTCGGCGATGCCGGCAAGGCCGATGGACGTAGTGATGAGCAGAATGGTTGGCCCAACGAATGCTAGCGCCGAATTGACGGCGAGCGCTTTGTCTACCCTTCCCAACTTAAGCATCAGCAGCGCAGCCAGGATCTCGACTGTTCCCGAGAAGATGCGTAAGGCCGCCATACTTGTCACGAATTTATCAAGCATATGTACCTCCTTCTTGTCCCATCCGTTCTCTTAACGATATGCCCGACAATTTCTATTTATTAAAAAAAATCCCCCGAAGCCATAGCTCCAGGGGATTTCGTTTTGATATTTTCCAGGGTACCGTAAGTTACCGGCGATCTTGCGGCCCGCCAACGAAAGCAGTGCTCTCCGCATCTAAACCGTAGGCCGTATGCAGCGCGGTCACGACTTCGTTCAGCTTGCTTCCGTCGATGACGCAGGACACCTTGATTTCCGAGGTACTGACCATGACGATATTTACGCCTTGCTTCGAGATTACGTCGAACATTTGCGCTGCGACGCCCGGATGGCTAACCATGCCGGCGCCAACGATCGACACCTTCACGAGTCCTTCCTCAGACGTGACATTCTCATACGGCAGGTCGCCACGGATGCTTTCCAGTACTTTCACCGCTTTGTCGCAATCGGACAAGGCCACCGTAAAGGAGAAGTCTGCTTTACCGTCCGTTACACCGCTTTGAACGATGATGTCCACATCGATTTTCGCATTGGCCAGAGAGCCGAATACCTTCGCCAGCACGCCAGGGACATGCGACACGCCCAGAATGCTGATGCGGGCCACATTCTTATCATAAGCGATTCCGCTGACTACCACACCTTGTTCCATATTGACTTCCTCCTTTACAACCGTACCTTCATGATAGTTAAAGCTGGAGCGGACCACGAGCCGGACCTTGTTGTGCTTCGCATATTCCACCGCACGGGGGTGCAGGACCGCAGCGCCTAAGTTCGCGAGCTCAAGCATTTCGTCGTAAGAAATTTCATTCAGTTTACGGGCATTCTTCACAATCCGCGGGTCGGTGGAATAAATGCCGTCCACGTCCGTATAGATCTCGCAATAATCTGCACCTGTCGCTGCCGCCAAAGCTACCGCCGTCGTATCGGAACCGCCGCGACCAAACGTGGTGATCTCCCCGCCCTCGGTCATCCCTTGAAAGCCGGCGACGATGACGATATTCCCTTCTTCCAGCGATTTCAGCACTCGATCCGGCTTAATATCGTTGATTCGGGCTCTACCATGCTCTGCTTCCGTGCGGAAACCGGCCTGCCAGCCCGTATAAGAAACGGCTTTAGCACCAAGCGCGTCGATGGCCATCGCCAGCAGCGCGATGGAGATTTGCTCGCCGGTTGTCATCAGCATATCCATTTCCCGCAGAGGCGGATTCGGATTCAACAGCTTCGCCTGATCAATCAAATCGTCCGTTGTATCGCCCATCGCAGAGACCACTACCATGACCTGATGCCCTTCTTGCTGTTTTTCCACAACGCGCCGGGCGACGCGCTGCATACGCTCCGTATCGCCTACAGAGCTACCTCCAAATTTCATCACGTATAAAGCCAAGTCAGACCCTCCCTAATGGTGCTCCGAATTGGAGCGTTCAGCCCATTAAATCCAGTAACGCTTTAAACCAGTATAATACGAAAGCCCCGAAGTTCGTCAATGGTTTTGCGGATATTAACAAAAATTCCCCCACCCAGGTCAGGTGGAGGATACCGCTTGATGGACAAGACCCCGCCTGAAGCGGAGCCTTGTACCAAACAACCGCAGGGAATTCTATGCCCGCGAGATGTATTTGCCTTCGCGTGTATCGATGAGGAGCACATCATCTTCGTTAATGAAGAGCGGAACTTGAACATTCAAGCCGGTTTCGACTTTCGCGTTTTTGGTTGCGCCGGTAGCCGTGTTCCCTTTGATCCCCGGTTCGGTTTCAATTACCTTCAGCTCGACGCTGTTCGGCAGGTTGATCCCGAGAATTTCGCCTTGGTAGCTGACGATCTTGACGTTCATGTTTTCTCTCAGGAAGTTCAGCTCCCACTCCAGTTGATCCGAAGTCAACGAGAACTGATCATAAGTTTCGTTATCCATGAACGTATGCTCTTGGCCGCTGGCATACAAGTATTGCACGTCGCGGTTTTCAATCATCGCCCGGCCAATCGTTTCACCGGCGCGGAATGTTTTTTCCACCGTGTTGCCGTTACGCAGGTTTTTCAGCTTGGAGCGGACGAACGCCGCGCCTTTCCCCGGTTTTACGTGTTGGAACTCCAACACCGTATAAATGTCGCCGTCCACCTCGACGGTCAAGCCTGTTTTAAAATCGTTTACTGAAATCACAAAAGTACCTCCTCAAGTGGGTTAACATCTCTATTAAAATTGAAAAATACCCAAAATTCAAGCGGCCAACGTAAGCTGCTGTTTCCCCCAACCTTGGAGTCCCTGCGAAACCACGTACAGCCGGGTGCCGGCTACATCAAACCGTCGTCACCCTTATTTTAGCCGAGCGCGATGAAATCCTTCGTCGACTCTGTCAACCGGCGGATTCCGGTCTCCGTGATCACGACATCGTCCTCGATGCGAACGCCGCCGATCCCCGGCAAGTAGATCCCCGGTTCCACGGTGACGACCATCCCCGGCTTCAAGACCGTGTCGCTCGCTTTGGATACGCGAGGGGCCTCATGCACTTCCATCCCGAGGCCATGCCCGGTGCTATGGCCGAACTGATCGCCGTAGCCGTAACGGGTAATGACGTCACGCGCCAAGGCATCGGCTTCCCGCCCAGTCATCCCCGGACGCAGGAATTCCAACGTATGCAGTTGGGCTTCCAAGACGATATCGTATATTTCGCGCAGCTTGGCGGTTGGTGTTCCCAAAGCAACCGTCCGTGTAATATCAGAGCAATACCCCTTATACAAGGCGCCGAAATCCATGGTTACCAGCTCGTTCGTTTGCATGATGCGTTCGCTTGCTCTGCCATGGGGCAGAGCGGAACGTTCCCCGGAGGCCATAATCGTATCGAAGGAAGGACCCGTCGCCCCGTTCTTCTTCATGAACGTTTCCAGCTCCAGCGCGGCATCCCATTCGCTCATTCCCGGCTTCAGGACGTCCAACATATGCAGGAAAGTCCGGTCAGCCAGTTCGGCTGCTTCTTTCATGATCGCCAATTCCTCAGCGTCCTTGAAGATGCGCAGCTCTTCTACCATACCGCTCAGCGGAACAAGCGTCACCGGCTGCAGTTCGCGCTCGTAAGAACGGAAGGTGGCAAACACCATTTGCTCTTCTTCAAATCCAAGCCGATCGATGTTCTCTTGTTGCAGCAGGCTTTGGATGGTTCCAGTGACCGATGCACCATGGTCCACAATTTCAAACCCGGGCGCTTGTTCGGCCGCCTGTGTCAAATAACGGAAGTCCGTTAACAGCCAGGCTTGTTGATGCGTAATCAGCACATAGCCGGAACTTCCCGTAAATCCCGTCAAATAGCGGCGGTTCACTTCTCCGGTAATCAGTACGGCTTCGATCTGCTGCGATGTCATCGCTTCGCGGAGCCGGGTTACACGTGTACTCGCCATAACTAACTCTCCCTTATTATAAGGTAGTTCAAAATGCCATCTTTGGATCACGAAGCATTGGCTGGGATGCGAGGTCGGCGTCGAATCTTGAATTCAGCCGGTCCAAGCCGATGCTTCCGAAGCATGTTTCCTTCGGAAACATTTCAGTTGCTCACGTAGCTTGCAGCTACGCTCCGCTACTCACTCCCTAACTTCATCCAACCTTCTCGGTGCTCCAAACCTGCCCTTTTGAACCTTCATTTGAATCGGTAGTTCAAAATGCCATCTTTGGATCACGAAGCATTGGCTGCGTTGCGAGGTCGGCATCGAATCTGCCACATGAATCCAAGGAATTCCTGCAAAAATACAGTTATTCTCTTGAAAAAGGGCAACATCGGCCAGGCCCCTGAATATTGGACACTTTAGGATCAAACCTTAGTTCAGCTCAACTATACGGCGACTTTAAACGCGTTTACTTCGTTTCTCTCCAGTTTCACTGCAAATTCAGCGGGAGAGTAGCCATATAAACTCATGTGAATTCGGCGGTTATTGTAAAAGTCCATGAATTGGTCAAGAACATCGAATGCTTCTTCAAAACTCATAAAGATGTGCCGCTTGAAACACTCACGCTCCAAGATACTGTGAAATGACTCAATGTACGCATTTTTGTTTGGAGTTCGGTTCGGTGTTCTTTCATGGATCAGTAACTCTTTGTTGTTCTCGAAAAACTCTCTAAACTTGTGGCTCTTGAACTGCGGGCCATTGTCGGTACGAACAACTAGCGGCGTTTCTTGGGTGTACACGCCTCTTTTTAAGAGGGATTTGTGTAGTGTGGTAAGCAGATCCTTCGTCTTGGACTCCTTGCCGCGGTATTGTCCAACCACATTACGGTCGTAGACATCGATAATACTTGCGGTATAAAAGTAACGTTCCAGACCGGCGATATAACCATATTTAATATCCATCTGCCACAGCTGGTTGGGTCCTGTAACCTCCATATTGTTTGCGAGACGGCGCGGATAAGACTGTTTAGGTTTTACCGGCTTGCCTAGGATATCGAGCTCCTTGCAGAGCCTGTACACCTTCTTCTTGTTAATCTTAAGATGATGCTGCCGGCGTAAGGCAATCGTGAGTTTCCGGTATCCATAGGCGGATTCCTCACTTTCCAGCAGCTTCATAATCAGGTGTTTAATCCGCGGATCGGCCACCTTCCTCCCTTCAAAGGTATAGGAGTATCCGGGTACGGGACGCCCACCTTGAGGGGCTTGTTTAGGATTCGTATGCTTGAGCGAATAGTAGTACGATGAACGCGGAACACCACAGATTTTAAGCACAGGAGCTACCTTGTAGCCCTTTAGGATCCATTTTCGGGCCACTTGAATTGGATGTGGGGATACTTTTTTTTTACAAGATCTCGAAGTATCGCGATCTCCAGTTCTTTCTCGCCAAGGAGTTTCGCTGCCTGTTCATATTTCTGCTCCCACTCTTGAGCCGTCTGTGGATCATTAAGATGCTTTATGTCCTTTTTCTTACCCATGTTTATCTCCACCTCATCCCTATATTGTTTCACCCACTTGTACAAGGAATAGGGGGAGATTCCATGTTTGCGAGCTGTTAAAGCCACATTCCCCCTGTCCAGTGCCTCCTCGACGACCTGTATTCTTAACTCGTCGAACTTGCTATGCTGAACTCTCATACGGACTACCTCCGGCTAATATTTATTGTATATTGTTTAGCCTGAAAGTGTCCAAAGTGATTAGGGGGCTTTATAGACATCACGTGAATACCTGCAAAAATACAGTTTTATTTCGCAAAAAGTGACTATAACGCTCATTCAACCCAAAATCCCTGCATTTTTGCATCTTTTTTCGACTTAAGCTCCAATATCGCCCGAAATTCCTGCACTTTTGCAGTTATTCGTCTCAAGCCAACCGGTCGAATCCAAGGTCAATTCAAGGTCACTTGGTTTAGAAACCTCCGGCTATCCCCGTTCCAAATGCCGTTTCAACGCCAGCAGTCCCATTTCATAGCCATAGGATCCAAATCCGGAGATTTGACCGACAGCGATCGGCGCAATGACCGAGGTATGACGGAACGCCTCGCGGGCATGGATATTAGACAAATGAACTTCGACCACAGGAATTTTCACCGAAGTCAGGGCGTCCCGAAGCGCATAGCTGTAATGCGTCAACGCACCTGGATTCAGCAGAATTCCGTCCGAGTTTCCGTAGGCGGCGTGAATTCGATCAATCAGCTCGCCCTCATGGTTGGACTGAAAGAAGGAAAGCTCCAGCCCGTTTGGCACAGCCAGTTCCTTCAGCTTATCTTCGATATCACCGAGTGTCTCGGATCCGTAAACGCCGGGCTCGCGTACGCCAAGCATGTTTAAGTTCGGTCCGTTCATGACGAAGATGCGATACAAGGCGGCTCCCCCTTTCCGAAAAATAACCAAAAATAATTTTAACATAGGAGGGAGTCGCTTGAGAAGCTATAACTTTTCGGACGCTCTCTTATTGAAGCGCATGCTGCTCGCGGGCTTTGTTCGGTTCACGCGACCGTTCGTCCGTATATTCCTCCGCCGTGGTATAGCCGATAAACAACCCCCACAGTAAATACAGGCAAAACTCGCTGATGATTGTGGTCCGTGACAGATCGCGCAGCGGAGGAATCAGATCCAGCAACGGGCCGAGCACCCCGAACAAAATTCCCCACCAAGCGATGCCGTATAAGATCCCCGGGCCCGGGCCTTTCAGTTTACGGAACGCTACCACATAGAGGATCGTCGCCAGAATGGACAACACGATAAACGACAGCCATCCAATGTAATATCCAGCCTGACTGTTCAGGAACGAATTTTTGAAGAATGGCTCCACCAGATAGCCGGGCAATACCGAAGTAAAGCTCATATAGAAAAATAAGCCTTTGGCACCCCCCCAGATCAATCCGGCAAACAATCCGATCTCCAACGCAAACATCCAAATGTTGGTGTTTTTACGCCGCTGCTGCCGCCATGGCTGAACCCTCGCATGTGATTTTTCCTTGTTCGCTTTCATTCGCATCCTTCCTTTCCATAGAAATATTTACATTCGTTTTTTTGAAGGTTAGTATGTGCATTTCCAAAAAGACTAAACAAACTAGAATTTGCCCGCAAAGTCCGTTACAATGGAATCATTACAAATCTTGATGTCACGCCGCTTACGCCACACAAAACTCATATATTGTAGGAAGGTGAAAGTTTTGCCTGAACAATCTGCACCGACGATTTACGGCGGCCAAGCCGTTATAGAAGGCGTCATGTTCGGTGGAAAATATGTCAACGTAACCGCCGTTCGCCGGAAGACCGGGGAAATCAGCTTTTTGGAGGTCCCTAAAGAAGACAAGGATTGGGTCAAACGGCTGCGCAAAATCCCGCTGATTCGCGGAATCGTCAGCATTGTCGACTCCAGTGCCAAAGGTTCTAAGCACCTCAACTATTCGGCAGAGGCGATGGCCGATGACGAAATGGACCCGGAAGAACGCGCCAAACAGAAGGAAAAAGAGGAGTCCGGCTTCTCCCTCACGATGCTGCTTGGGGTTGCCGTGGTCGGCGTCTTGTCCTTTATCGTGGGCAAGCTGATTTTCACTTTGGTACCGGCACTCTTGGAACAATACTTGTTCCAGCACGCTTTTGCGAGTCAAACACTGCACTCCCTCATCGAAGGCGCGATCAAAATCGTCCTGTTGCTTGGTTATCTGTGGCTGATGTCGCAGACGCCCGTCATTAAACGGTTATTCCAATACCACGGGGCAGAACATAAAGTCATCTCCGCGTATGAAGCAGGGGAAGATTTAACCCCGGCCAATGTGCAAAAATACAGCCGTCTGCATTACCGCTGCGGCAGCAGCTTTATTATTTTGACAGTCATTGTTGGCGTTATCATTTATTCCTTGCCTATATTCAGTTGGGACTCGCTTTGGGAACGCGTATATATCCGCGTGCTGTTGCTCCCGCTCGTCATTGGTCTTTCGTTCGAAATGCTGCGATTCACCAATGCGGTTCGGGACATTCCGATTCTGCGTTTCCTCGGGTATCCGGGTCTATGGTTGCAACTCTTAACGACAAAGGAACCGTCCGACGATCAAGTCGAAGTATCCATCGCTTCGTTTAATCGGATGCGTGAGTTAGATGCTCAATTGGAACAAGTCGGCGTCCTCGAGACGCCAGTTGGTTCGGCTTTGGATCCCTTGAAAGGATGAGGTAACATGAAAAAACAAGGCATCATGTTTTGGATCATCGTCCTCTTGGTCGGCGTCGGCATTATCGACAGTCTCTTTGTGAGCCATCGGATCCCTTGGAGTAGCATTATCGTTCCGGTCGCCGTCATCGGCATCGTCTTTCTACTGTACAAATTCCCGCCGCGGAAATACCGGAAAGCACAGCCGAAAATCAAACCTTCGGCGCGTACAATGGCCAAAGTGGCCGCGGAACGCAAGCCTGCCCGAAGCGATAAACGCAAAGCGTATCCGTTTCAAGTTATTGAAGGGCAAAAAGGCAAGAGCGATGACGATTTGCCTAAATATCATTAAAATGTAAAAGGACGGTGCCGCTAAAATTGCGGTACCGTCCTTTTGGTTTATTTTAGCGCGGCGAACGCTTGCTGATACTTCTTGAACTGATCCTCGTACAACTGCATGTTCCAACTGCCGAAGAATCGGTCTCCGGCCAGAAATCCCGATTCGAATAACAGCAAGCTTTCCTCGTCGCTGATATCGAATTGTGTCGTGCCTATGCCAAGCGTTGGAATCTTAATCGTCCGATAACGATTGGGCTGCTCGATGTACCGCTCGTCATGAGCGGACAGCATCGTCTCTACGATCGCCTGCAGCATCGTAAACGGACCGGTAATGCCATGCGGCTTATTCGTATTTTTGCCGACCATTTGAAAGCCGACGGTCGGAATACGCCTCTCCCCGTGCCGTGGCTCATCGCGATCAAACAACCATAATGGAAAATTGCTGAGCAGTCCGCCGTCAACGATGTGTAGAAACTGCTCGGCGAACGGTTTGCCTTTCGCAAGCTTCGGCGGCAGCCGCAACAGCACCGGATCAAAGAAATAGGGAATGCTGCAGCTCATGCGAACCGCTCGGGCCACTTCGAATGTCGCCGGATTGAGACCGATGTTATGCAGGTCGTCCGGCAGTACCATGATTTTCCCGCTTGTGATATCCGAGGCGATAATCGTCAGCTTCCCCGGGGGGAGATCACCAAATGTGCGAATGCCTTTGGCCAGCAGGATCTGGCGCACCCAATCCTCCAGTGCCTCTCCGGCATATAATCCTTTCTTGAGGAGCACACGGAGGGCCGGACCGATCAACGCCAGATTAAAGATCGGCGCACGCTTCAGAAATTTTGAAAACGACGTGGTCAAGATAAGTTCTTTCATTTCATCAGCCGTATAGCCTGCAGCAATCATGGAAGCGATAATCGAGCCGGACGAAGTTCCGGCCACACGATGAAACCGCGCGCCGTATTTCTCCGCCGCCCTGACCGCACCGGCCAACGAAATCCCTTTGACCCCGCCGCCTTCAAACACTCCGTTCATTAGCATCAGGTGCCTTCCCCCCAACCTACATCAGTCTATTGCTTATGTATGTTGGGAGGGGCTGTACGTATGCCTATAGCTGCCTACATCCCATAATAAGACTGCAGCAGCGGGATCAAGCCCAGCGGGTTCTTCCGCAGATCCTTGGCGCTAAAGAAGATGCTGCCGCTGATTTCGGGAACTTGGCGGTTGTAATTCAATTGGTCGATGATTTCCTGCGCGCTGGACCATCCAATCTCCGGTGTCCCCAGCTTATATGGCGCGTGGCCGATATAGAGCTTCACGTTTGTACCTCTAACCTCGCTGGCCCACCAGTCCGCCAGCAGGTCATACCGAACCTCTTTGCGCGTCATACTCCAATAGATCTGCGGAGCCACATAATCGATCCACTCGTGTTTGATCCAGGTACGAACATCGGCATATGTGCTGTCGTAGGCCGTAACGCTGGCTTTCGTATCAGAACCCGTTAAATCGTTCGACTTGTTTCGCCAAACCCCGTACGGACTGATACCGTAAGACGCGCTTGGTTTGGCTTGGGCAACGCTTTGTCCCAGCTTCTGTACGAACTGATTGATGTTGTCCCGGCGCCAGTCGCCCTTATTTGCGATTTTCTTGACGTTATAGGCTTTAAACGCCGCATCATCCGCAAATATCTTTGAGGTCGTTTCCCCGGTTGGATAGAAATAATCGTCCAAATGAACTCCGTCGATATCGTATCCGTTCACGACTTCCATGATCGCGTGAATGACTTGATCCCGGGCTTCCGGAATCCCCGGATTGATGTAAAGCTTGCCGTCGAACTTTACGATCCATTCCGGATGCAGGTTCGCCACATGATTGGCCGGAAGCTTGCTGGCGTCGCCGCCTGTGCTGGCACGGAACGGATTAAACCAAGCATGGAATTCCATGCCGCGACGGTGCGTCTCCTCAATCAGGAACTGCAACGGATCATATCCCGGATCCTTTCCAGCTGTTCCTGTCAAATAGGAGGTCCATGGCACCAACGAGGACGGGTAGATCGCGTCCGCCGACGGGCGCACTTGAACGAATACCGCGTTCATGCCCATCGCCTGCACTTCGTCCAGCAGTTGAACGTATTCGGCTTTCTGAGCTTCCACCTTACCGTATGAGCTTTTGCTTGGCCAGTCCAGGTTTGAAACGGTGGATACCCAAACGCCTCGCAGCCCATTAGCGGTATCGCCCGAAGCCGGAGGCTGAGGAACCTCGCCTTGCGGAACTCCCCCGCCTGTGCCGGGAACCGATGGCTCTTCCGCAGATCCACTCGTCAGCGAAATCGTGCGAGTTTGTCCATTCCAATCAACGGCAATTCCAAGCTGCTCACTGACAAAGCGAAGCGGGACCATCGTTCGTCCCGAACTGATCTCTACGGACGCTTCAAGGCGAATAGCGCTACTGTCCACTTGAACCGTGGAATCCCCCACTGTAAGCACAATCGTGCTGCCGTCTTTTTGAATCGTCGCTTTTTTATCGGTTTGGGACCAGGCCACCTGGGCTCCCAGGTTTTCGCTAATCACCCGAAGGGGGACCATGGTGACGTTCGCTCCGGGCTTAATGTATGGCGAAGTATCGGAGGACAACTCGACACCATCGAGAATAATCCGAATGTCGGATGAGGCAGCTGCCGGCGTATTTCCGGAATAAGGCCATAAGAAGAGCAACACAAGAAAAGGAATAAACCATTTACGAAATTTCATCAGAATCCTCCACATCATTCTTTATGTACGGACAAACCGCGTTACTCTCTTTAACGTCTGGCAGAGGTCAAGAGTTGCGCTCCTGGGGGCAAAAAAGAAAAAAGCATCTGCCTTATCTTCAAAGACAGATGCTTCTTCTATGATTCGCTAATCAGTTCCTGATGGACCGTCTCCAGGTCGCGGATGCGAGAGGTGTCGCGCTTGAAATACTCCACTAGCGTTGCAATACGTGTGATGGAATCCCAGCTTAAATGATGCTCAATGCCTTCGACGTCTTTATAAATGTTCTCGTGTTCAACGCCAATCATGCCAAGGAACTCCTCGAGCAGTTGATGTCGGTCCACGAGCCGTTTGCCGATTTTTTTTCCTTTGTTGGTCAAGACAAGGCCCCGGTACTTCTCGTAAATCAAATATTCATCCTTGTCCAATTTTTGAATCATCTTCGTGACGGAGGAAGGATGAACCTCCAAACCTTCCGCGATATCGGACACGCGCGCGTATCCCTTCTCGTCGATCAGTTTGTAAATACGCTCCAAATAGTCCTCCATACTGGGCGTTGGCATCTATCGATTCCCTCTTTTCCATGAGTTGACGCGGACAAACATGTACACGCAGGTTAACATTACTCTGTTAATGATACATGTTCTGATTGTCCGTTGGCAAGTGCGCATCGGTACACTTTCCTATATCCAACCCTAGAACTTCAACCATTCGGGCGTGATTAGCTGCAGCCAAATGGTGATTTGGGCCATGCGGTTCGTGAAGAGCAGCACCCCCATCAGCAGCATCAAAGCGCCCCCGATTTTCATCATGATCGCGGAATAACGGAGGATCCATTTCGTCGAACCGATAAAGAAGGCCAGCGCAAAAAATGGTAAGGCAAATCCTAGCGTATACGCGGTAATGAGTCCTATCCAGGTTCCCGGCTCCGTCACAGCCAGCGCGATAATCGCCGCCAGGATCGGTCCAACGCAAGGCGACCAACCCGCCGAAAAACCGATCCCGAAAATAAATGATCCAACATAACCGGCAGGTTTGAACTTCAGGTCCATTTTTCGTTCCTTCAGCAAAAACCGCGGTTGGAAGATCCCCATAAGAAACAAACCCATGCAAATGATCAGAATAGCGGATAATTGCCGGATCAACCCGCGGTATTGATTAAAGAATTCTCCAAACAAACCGGCGCCGAACCCTAATGTGTAAAAGACGACGGAGAAACCGAGGATAAACGCCAGCGTATGCGTCATCGTCCGGAACCGGACGTCTCGTTTGCTTTGCTCCGTCTTCAACTGCTGCACGGACATCCCGGTGATATAGGACAAATAAGACGGATATAAGGGCAAGCAGCAAGGCGAAATAAAGGAAGCTACTCCCGCGCCAAAAGCAAGCCCGAGATGGATGTCGGCCATATGAACCCCCTATGTACCCTTGCGGGCTAGGCGGAAAATCCCCGTTTGCCCAGCAAAGTAAGTATCAACATACAGATCAGCAGCAGCACGATCGTGGCACCCGGTGCCAGATTCCAGATGCCCGCCACAATCAATCCCGCCACGACCGCAATTTCGGCTATGATGACGGAGAATAGAACGGACGTCTTAAAGCTTCGGGCGATCAACAGACTGCAGGCGGCTGGAATCGTCAACAAGGCCGAGACTAATAAAGCGCCAACGATCTTAATCGCGGTGCTGATTACCAACGCCGTCATGACCGTCAGCAGCAAATTCAGCAGCTTTACCGGAAGGCCGCTCACCGAAGCGGCATCCTCCTCAAAGGTGAGCAAGAAGAACTCCTTAAAAAACGCCGCGACGACGATGACCACTACCAAGGTGACGCCAAATGCCACGTACAAGTCCGTCGTATCCAGCGTATAGATACTGCCGAACAGATAACTGACCACATCTGTATTGTAACCCATCCCTAGTGTGAAGAACAGGGAAGCTAGCGCAACGCCCCCGGACATGATGATGGCTATCGACAGCTCGGCGTAGCCTTTATAAGCTTTGCGCAGCTTCTCGATCGCAAACGAGGCGATCACCGCAAAAGCTAAACCAACCCCTACGGGGTATACACCAACTAAGAAACCTAAGGCCACCCCGGCAATCGTCACATGGGCCAATGTATCCCCGATCATCGATAGGCGGCGCAATACCAGAAAGATCCCGATCAGCGGTGCCGTCAGCCCAATAAGCAGACCTCCAGCCAGCGCTCTTTGAAAAAAATCAGCGGATAATATTTCCAAAATCAACAACTCCTAAAAGTTTTTCGAAGCAAAACGGCCTCGAAAGCGTAGGCTAAACCAACGAATGCTGTAGGTCCGGGATCGCGCAGTCCTGCTCGTGCGAATGACGCACGTAAAATTTAATCGCCCCGCAATGCTCACGGGGTTCATGGCCCAGCTGACCTTCGATCATGCTGATATCATGGGAGACCATCAAAAACGTCATATGATGATGGGCGTGCATATGAAAGATTAATTCAAAAAAGTCGGCTTGCGTCTGTGCGTCGATACCGACTGTAGGTTCGTCTAAAACGAGCAGATCCGGTTTGTTGACGAGCGCCCGCGCCAAAAATACACGTTGCTGTTGGCCGCCCGAAAGCTGACCGATCCGTTTATCCTGGATCTCGCCGATTCGCATTACTTCCAGCGCATCATCGCATTTACGTTGCTCCTCGCGGCCGATGCGGCGAAACAGCTTCTTATTGTTGTATAGGCCGGACATCACGACTTCGCGGACCGTCGCCGGAAATAGCGGGTTAAAGGCGTTCTTCTGCGGCACATAACCGATTCGCTCCCAATCGCGGAAGCGCCGAATTGGTTCGCCAAACAAGCGGATTTGCCCTTCCGTCGGCTGCAGCAAGCCTACCATCATTCGCAGCAGCGTCGTTTTCCCCGCGCCGTTGGAACCGATCACGCCAACAAAATCCCGCTCACGAACTCGAAAGCTGAAATCGTTGATGACCTTTTGCTCTTGGTAAGCAAAGGAGACGTGGTCGAGCTCGATTACACTATCATGACAAACGGCTTCCTGTGCCGTATTTGCGTCGGATATCATTTATATAGCGTCCTTCCGGTACATGTAGTTTTCTTCTTATTGTAGAGCTTGGATCAGATTTTGCAAATTTTTCTCCATCAACGTAAAATAATTGTCCCCCGCTTGTGCTTGGTTTTTCGTCAACCCTTCCACCGGATTCAAGACCAAGGTCTCCACGCCAGCTTCGGAAGCCAGCGTTTTGGCTAACTTATCCGATACAAGCTCCTCGAAGAAAATATAGCGGATGCCCTCTTCCTTCACCATCTTCGACAGGGCTACCAGGTCCTGAGCCCGCGGCTCGGCTTCGGGCGAGAGCCCCATGATCGCATGTTGGGTTAAGCCGTAATCCCGGCACAAATAGCCGAAGGCCTGGTGGGAAACGACAATCTCCTTGTTTGGCAGCGCGGATAATTGCTCGGTAAACTTGGCATCCAGCGCCTGCAATTGTCCAATCAACTCCTGATAGCGGGCTTCATAGGTTGCCTCATGAGCCGGATCTACCTCAATGTAGTTGTTCTTGATATTCTCCGCCATCACGATTGCGGATTTGGGGCTAACCCAAGTATGCGGATCGACGTGATGGTCGGCTTCCTCTCCCTCATGCCCCGAGTTCGACTCCGATTCCTCGCCATGTCCATGACCATCGTCCCCATCCGCTTCGATCAAATCAATGCCTTGGCTGACCTCCACGGTTTGCACCTCTTTGTCACCGCCCAAGCCTTTCAGGAAGTTCGGGACCCAGCCCTCCAGCCCTGCTCCGTTATACAAGAACAATTGCGCTTTGGACGCATTCAAAATATCCTGGCTGCGCGGCGTCCAATCATGCGGCTCGACCCCCGTGGGCAGCAGGTTGATAACGTTGGCTTCCTCTCCCCCGATCGCTTTGGCAAATTCGTAAATGGGATAAAAGCTAGTGATGACGTTAACCTTCCCCTCCACGATGGTTCCGCTGTCCGAACTCTTTCCGCAGCCCGACAAAGTCAGCGTGATGGTAAGCAGCGCCACCGCGAGGATCAGCGCCCGCTTGGATCTATGTATAAGCATAAATAACTCCCTCTCTTAATCGTAATGATTACCAACAAGGATTATAGGGCCATTCTCCTACGATTGTCAACCTCTATTATTCTTCCTTTAATGAAGACGCCACAAACAAAACCGCCAGAGGGAGTTCCCCTGGCGGTCGCATGACACCGATATTTTGACGCGTTGATCACGTCTGCAAACCTTGCTTACTTGACAATAGCGCCGTTCGGCATCGAATCCGGCACCGTCGCCAACGTCAGTTGGTCGCCTTGCGAAGCGGCCAGAATCATCCCCTGCGACAACTCGCCGCGCAGCTTCACCGGCTTCAGGTTGGTCACGCAAATCACTTTGCGTCCAACGAGTTCTTCCGGCTTGTAAAACTTAGCAATGCCGGACACGACCTGACGTTGTTCGTAGCCCAAGTCCAACTGCAGCTTCAGCAGCTTGTCGGCCTTCGGTACCGGCTCGCAAGCCAGTACCTGCGCTACGCGCAGCTCCACCTTGGCGAAATCGTCGATGCCGATTTCCTCCTTCGGCTCTGGCTGTTCCACCGCCGGAGCTGGAGTCGACGCCGCAGCGTCTGCCGGAGCTGCGGCCTCTGCCGCCGGCGTGCCTCCGCTCATCGAGCTCGAAATGAACTCGATTTCCTGCTCCGCGTCAAGCCGCGGGAAGATCGGCTCACCTTTGACAAGCTTCGTTCCAGCCGGGAGTCGGCCAAACGTCTTGGCGCTCTCCCAGGTCGTGAGCTCCCCGGGAGCGATCCCGAGCTGCGCCCAGATCTTCTTCGGCGCTTGCGTCAGGAACGGCTGCAGCAGAATCGAAGCGATCCGCAGCGACTCGGCCAGATGCGCCATCACCGAAGCAAGTTCGCCTTGCTTCGCTTCGTCTTTAGCCAGCACCCATGGCTGCGTCTCGTCGATGTATTTGTTCGTGCGGCTGATAAACGCCCCGATATAGGTCAGCGCCACGGAGAATTCCATTTTCTCCATCACCTCTTCCACCTTGCGAACCGTATCCACCGCCACTTGTTCCAACTCGGCGTCAAACGCCGTTGCATTAGGCTGATAAGCCGGTACTTCACCGCCAAAATACTTCTCAACCATCGCCACCGTCCGGTTCAACAGGTTACCAAGGTCATTGGCGAGATCGGAATTGACCCGCTGCACAAAGCTTTCTGGCGTAAACGAACCGTCCGAGCCGAATGGCACCTCACGCAGCAAATAGTAACGGGTCGCGTCAAGCCCATAGCGGTCGATCAGTGCATTCGGGTCCATGACGTTGCCCTTCGATTTGGACATTTTACCGCCCTTCATCAGCAGCCAGCCATGACCAAACACCTTCTTCGGCAATGGCAGTCCCAACGCCATCAGCATGATCGGCCAATAAATCGTATGGAATCGGACGATCTCCTTGCCAACGAGGTGTACATCTGCCGGCCAAAACCGCTCATACAGCTCCGGATGGTCCGAGCCGTAACCCAGTGCTGTGATGTAGTTGGACAAAGCATCGATCCACACGTACACAACATGTTTCGGATCGCCTTTGACCTTCACGCCCCAGTCGAATGTTGTCCGCGACACGGCCAAATCTTCCAATCCCGGCTTGATGAAGTTGTTGATCATCTCGTTCTTTCGTGACTCCGGCTGAATGAAATCCGGATTTTCCTCATAATACTTCAGCAATCGGTCGACATAATTGCTCATCCGTAAGAAGTAACACTCTTCCTTCAACAACTCCACGGCGTGGCCGCTTTCCGGGCTTTTCCCGCCGATCACTTTGCCTTTGTCGTTACGAACGACGTCAACCAGCTGCGATTCCGTATAATAGGTCTCATCAGGAATGCTGTACCAGCCCTCGTATTCCCCTTTGTAAATATCCCCCTGCTTCAGCAGTCGGTCAAAAATCTCCTCCACGACCACCTTATGCCGGGGTTCCGTCGTGCGGATAAAGTCGTCATAAGAAATGTCCAGTTTATCCCAAAGCTGTTTAATCCCCGCCACGATCCCATCCACAAACTGCTGCGGGGTTTGGCCTTTTTCCTTCGCTTTCTGCTCAATCTTCTGCCCGTGCTCATCCGTCCCCGTCAAATAGCGGACATCAAAGCCGCGCAACCGTTTATACCGCGCCATGGCGTCCCCGGCTACCGTCGTGTAGGCATGGCCGATGTGCAACTTATCGCTGGGATAATAGATCGGTGTTGTAATGTAGAATGTTGGTTTGTTGGTGGACATTGTACCGTCATCTCCTTTAGAGGTTGTTCTAAAAGTCAGCTTTCCATCACGAAGCCATTCATGAAGCGAAATCGACGTCGAATCTTGAATTCAACCGGGCCTTCCGTTGCTCTCGTAGCTTCCAGCTACGCTCCGCTACTCAGTCCCTAGCTTCATCCAACCTTCTCGGTGCTGGAAACCTGACTTTTTGAACTTTCATTTCATTCCAATTAAAACAAAAAACTCCCGCCCCATCATGGGGCGAGAGAGTTCTCACGCGTTACCACCCAAATTCCCCGTACCTTCGCAGGCAACGGGCTCCATTGGTCGAAACCGACCGTCCGTTAACGCCGGACCGTACGCCATTCCCTTACCCGTGCGCTGCGCAGAACGCATCCCACTCGGCTCGAAAACGGTTCCTCCCGGACCATATTCCAAAGATGTTCCAGACCGGTTTGCAGCTTCCCCGGCTCTCTGTAGCTGGATCTTATCCCTGTACTCATCCGTTCACTGGACACAATAGAAGTTGTTCAAAAAGTCAGCTTTCGATCACGAAGCAGTTCAAGAAGAAAACTCGGCGTCGAATCTTGATTTTTTTGAACTTACATTTTAATTTGAACTTACGTTTTATATTAAAAAAATTTCCAAACCGTGTCAAGCCGCCTCGGAGCCGGCCTCTTCCCCGAAGCGATCAGGCTTGTCCGCCATTCAGCGGCGGCGTGCCTTGCTCGCCCCCGGGCTTCTTCTCCGCCTTAGGGGGAACCGGGTCATATCCGCCCGGATGGAACGGCTGACATTTGACGATCCGTTTCGCCGCCAGCCAGGAGCCTTTCAGCGGGCCATGCACCTCGATCGCCTCCAAAGCATACGCCGAGCAGGTCGGATAAAAACGACAGGTTGGCGGTTTCAGCGGCGAAATAAACTTGCGGTAGACATGGATCGGGGCCTGAAACGTTTTGCGGACCACGCCCATCTCAGGATACCTCGTTGGGCTCCGGCGCGGCATCCTGCGGTTTGCCGTCCGGACGACAGTTTTTGCAATACCCGAAAACCTCGAATTTATGCTTCACGACCTGGAACTGCTCCGGCGCGTCCGTCAGCGGCATCGGGCAGAAATGGATCGGATACGTCTTCTCGCACTGGAGGCAGATCATATGATGGTGATGATGCCCCTCGCTGCTGCAGCTGGCTCTGAACTTGAGGCCGTCTTCAAATACGACCTGCTCCAGCACGCCTAGCTCCTCCATAACCCGGAGATTGCGGTATACGGTATCGAAGCTGAGACCGCTGTACTCCTTGCCCATATATTCATAGACATCCTTTGGGGTCAAATAACCGTCCCGCTCGGCGAACAGCTTGGCCAAGCTTTTGCGTTGGTCGGTAATCCGCAGCCCCCGGCTGGACATCACTTTAATAATTTCTTCGGTCGACAGCATGTGACATTCCTCCCGTCTACCCCTTAATCCATGCGTCTTCTCTAATAATGCCCCAAATCAAATGCTCCGTCAATGAGATCGGATATGCATTGCGTGCAGCTTATCCGCTTCTAACCTTAACCAAAAAAGCACGACGCTGGGGCGCCGTGCCTTTAGGCTCATTCGTTCTTACTCGCTCTTCTTCTCCGGCATCTGCTGGAACAGCAGGTTGACGGACAAATTGCTGCCCGGAGCCGCCGTGAAAATCAGATCCACGGTTTGCTCGCGTTCCCCGGTGCGGAACAGCACGCCGTTATCGTTAGGGGCGCTGAGTCCGCCAACGTTCGCCAATCCCACGATGTCCCCGTTGACCATAACCGCTCCCATATAAGCACCCCCACGTGGATTAAACGAGATCAGTGTGTTTGGGGCGACGCGGTACAGCTTGATCCGGTACAAGACGCCGAAGTTACCGGCGTTCATGCGATATTCCCCGGTTGGACCGTCGTATCCGATCAGGAATGGGTCACTGGAGTTATCGCCAATCAACAACCGGGATGGCGTATTGCCGATCAGATCGGTCACTTCGATATTGCGGTTGGCCTCCATATAGGTACCGCGATTATGAATATCAGGTGCTAATGCACTCAGATAAGGCAAAGTCTTGAACGGGTCTTGATCCTGATCCACCATAATGACCGTGTAATTCAAGGTGTGATCGCTGTACAAGTCCGCAAACAGCGAGATGACATCTCCCTGCTTCATTGAGGTAGCGCTCAGCTCGTTCAGGATGATCTTGCTTTCCCCTGGAGCAAACCAGGTATCCTTGTATTTGTTGCCGGTTTGCATCGACTCATAATAACGCTGTACCGAAGCTTTCCCCGCCGCTGTAGCGTAATTGCTCGGACCGCCAAAACCCAGGTTGCTCTGCGTTAGTCGCGTCGTTTCACCATTATTGTTCGTCGCGATGACGTACATTTTGACCGATTTCCCGGTCGCATTGGCGTGGTGGATCATGAAGCGCGTATTTCCGATGGCGGCTTCCTTATACAGAATCCCTTTGGAATAGACCGTTTCCGGGCTATTGCTGCGGATCAACGTTACCGCTTCGGAAGTGAACGCGTATTTGAGCCGTTCCCAGCTTGGCACCTGTGTACCGTCAAACGTATATTTTTCCCCTACAGGCATAAACAGCTTGTTGAATTCGTCCCGCGTATAGAGCGTTTCGTTCGTAATCGTAATCGTCTTCTCTACGGTCGAATACAAACCAAATTTGTTGACGACCTTCAGGCGGATCGTCATCTGCCCTGGCGTAAAGAACGCCAGTTGTTTATTTTCCCACACGCGTTCGGTGATGGCCACTTCATCCGTACTGAGGTCAGTGTAAGTGATCATTTCACCCATTTTATAGGTGTCTTTATCCGTCGTAAAATTCGCTACCGGCGGCGTATGCGGCTTGCTGACATGAATCGTCAGCGTATACGGATTACTCCATTGACCGCTGGAATCCTGAACCCGGTATGTAACGGTGTAATCCCCCGGCGTCATGAACATATCCTGGCGCCCGATCCACTCCTCGTTTACGATCGGAAGTCCAATCGGCGAGGAAGCATTCGTTACATACTGAACCTGCGTTTCACCGGCGACCACTTCATTGTTGCCAATCGTAAACGATGCATACGGCAGAGTATTCAAATTAACGATCACTCGTTTGCCTACCGAATCGTAAGAATACGTGATATTTAAGGCCTTCGTAATCGCCGTCAACGGCACCATGAAGTTATTCTTGGCTGAATAAGATTTCCCACGCATCGTCTGCGTTACGCCATTGACCTTGTAAGAGGTCGTATTCAATTTGAACCGAAGCTCGTCGCTGCCTCGCTTGATGATCGTTTCCTTGGTTTTATTGTCAAAAGACAGCTGGAATCCCGCCCGTTCCACGATCGCCCGGATCGAAATGTAGGATACGCCGTCCTTTACTTCCATTGGATAGCCGGCAAGGTACTCCTTCCCGTTCTGGTACATCTTGTTGCTGTTCACCATCAAAATCAATTGGCCCGAGTTACTCTGGTTTTGCGTGCCTTGATCTGCTGGCGGGGTTACCGGGCTGGTTGGAGGCAAAGATTCGTCACCGTTCTCCGTCCCGTCCTGGCTATCTCCGGGAATCGTTTCCCCCGTCGTTCCATCATTCGTTCCTTGATCCAAAGGCGTATCGCCGGGTTGGACAACATCGGTTGGTTGGGTCGATGTCCCGTTATTCGCAGGCTGCTGCGTCACAGTCGACGGATCCACGCCGTTCCCTTGCCCCATTTCCTCCGCGCTAGCCGGAAGCACCATGGAAATTTGCGATGCTACCAACATCGTGGTGATCAACAATCTCTTTAAATTCATGCCTAAACTCCCTTACTCTCCCATTTTATAAAGCACCCTTTATCTCACAATGTATTAAACGCAAGTAAAAACGAAAAGTTGCTGACACGAACGACAATAAATTGGCAAAAGAAGTCGTTCGTTGCCGCATTTTCCTTTATTTTTTGACAAATCACCACAAAAAACGCCCGGAAAACACTCCCGGGCGTTGCCGCAAAACCTTTCATTAACCTTGGATCAAGCTGACCGGTAATACTCCTTGTGGCTGCGCTTGGCCAACCAAGACCTTAGCGGCTGCATCCAGTGAATAAGGGCGGTTCTCGTATAAACAGAGATACGTCTCGATCTCCGGAAACGCGAGCAAATCGTAAGGATTCCGCGTAGACACGATGATCAGGCGTTTATCTGGAAGCTGCAGAAGCCGCCGCACCAAGGATTGCTGGCCTTCGGGGATCCCCCCTTCCGCCGTATAGGTTGCCACAACGATCTGGTCGAACTCTTTGCTTCGTTCCATCACCGTGGTTATCTCCTCGTCGCTGGGCTGTGTGCCGATCACCGTCGCAGATACCTGGCCATGAAGCGGCCGTAGAGCATCCGCTAGCGTATAGGGATGCACCGCCGGCTCATCGACTTCGGTGCGGTGCCGCAGCTCCGGCCAGACGACCAGCACCGGCCGATCGCTCTCAAGCGGCAGGCTGCCCGCACCCTTCACAAGGGTCATGCTGCGCTCTGCCGCTCTCCGCAATAGCGCACCGCTCTCCGCCTCCGGCGTCAGCGGCCCTTCCCCCGCGGTCGCGGCAGTTAACGCCTGTTCCGCGCTGCCGATCCGCTTCGCCTTGAGCGCCAGAATGCGCTCTAACGAGCGGTCGATCCGCGCTTCGCTGATCCGGCCGCTCCGCACCGCTTCGGCCACCCGTTCAATCGCCGCGCGCTGGTCCGCCAGCGTATGGCTCACGAGCACGAGGTCCGCGCCGGCTTCGATCGCCTGCACCGCCCCTTCGGCGATGCCGTAATGCTCCGCAATAGCCTTCATCTCCAGGCAGTCGGTGACGATCAGCCCGCCAAAGCCCAACTCTTCGCGTAGCAAGCCAGTCAGCACGCGACGTGATAACGTCGCTGGGATCCCGTCCGGCTCGAACGCCGGGAAGATCACATGCGCCGTCATAATCGCATCGACGCCTGCCGCAATCGCTTCGCGGAACGGCGCCAGCTCGACTTGGTGCAGCCGCTCCTTCCCGTGCGGGACGCTGGCCAAGCCGCGGTGGGAGTCCACTGCCGTATCCCCGTGGCCCGGAAAATGCTTGGCCGTCGCGATCACGCCTTGGGTCTGATAGCCGCGTACCGCCGCAGCTCCCTGAACGGCCACTCGATCCGGACGCTCTCCGAACGAACGTACGCCGATCACCGGATTCGCCGGGTTGTTGTTGACGTCGACGCAAGGCGCAAAGTTGAAGTTGATGCCGAGCTGCAGCATCTCCTTCGCCGCCAGCCGCGCCACATCCTCCGTCAACGACGGATCATCGGCTGCCCCTAGCGCCATATTACCGGGAATGCGGCTCATCCCCTCATGATCCAACCGGGATACCATGCCGCCCTCCTGATCAATCGAAACGAACAGCGGAAGCTCCGGCCTGCTGCGGGGCAGCGCTTGTAAGCTTCGCGAAAGCTCAGCGAGCTGCTCCACCGAGGCGATATTCCGCCGGAAATAGACCACGCCGCCTACATGGTAACGCTGCACCAGCGTTTGAATGTGTTCGTCCGGCACCAGGCTATGAAATCCGCAAATAAACAGCTGCCCGATCTTCTCCTCTAACGTCCATGCCTTCCCATCCACGAGTTATCCCCCTTAAGATACGTTCGATTCCTTCTGCCGAAAGTCCGACGGCGTCATGCCGGTATACTTCTGAAAAACCTTGGTGAAATAACGCCGTTCCTGGTAACCGATGGAGGTCCCGATCTGCGCGATCGAACGCTCGCTGCTGCGCAGCAGGCATTTCGCCATCTCCATCCGCTGTTTCGTTAGGTACTCCACAAACGTTTCGCCGAAATGGTTCTTGAAGAGCAAGCAGAAATAACTGCTGCTGATGCCGAGATAATCGGCGATATCCTCGATCCCGAAGTCGCGGCCAAGATGATTCTGAATATAATTCTGCGCGGACATCATTAGCAGCTCCGTGGACTTCTTCGCCGACAAACAGCTGCGTGACTGCTCAAGGAGCGAGACGATCAGCGATAGCAGCTCCTTCAAGCTCATCGGTTCCCGTAGCCGCTGCCATAACGCTTCTTCCTGTTCTCGCGGCAGCATCTGCAGCTCACGCATTTCGCGCAGCAAATGAATAAGCAGGTAGTGCATCAACTTCTCGGCCGCACCCGCCCTCTGTTCATCCAGACGGCCGAAATACGATTTTAGTTCTCCGGCGATGCGGTCCAAGACCTCTTGGCTTCCATTACGCAATCCGGTCCCCAGCTGTTCGATCCAGCCCCATTGCAATTCCATCGCGTCTTTCCTTGAACGGTCCTCGTCCGCAGGCGCTGTGTCGGCTCTCACGAACCCTTCCTGCGCCGATCCCAAAATCAACCGATGCTGCAATTGATGGTACAACACCGATAGTTCCTGCAACCGATGCGGCTGTGCGGTCATACAGATTCGAACCGGCAGTTCCTCCTTGCTATGGATCAGCTGCCGTATACGTTCAAATCCTGGCATCAGCGTGTCCTCCCCATACGACCGATCCGATTCGGTGGCCGGGAATACCAGACACCATTCTCCTTCACGGATCTGGAGCACGACCAAGTCGGATAGCACCACGCCAAAGATGTCCTTTAGCGCATGCTTGATATGCAAATTCCAAGCTTTGCGCTCATGGAGTGTCCAAACGATCGAACGATGCGAATATCCCTCCAGATCCAAGAGAAGCATGGCGTAACGGCGTTGTTCTACTCCAACGTCTTCGTCGTCCCACAGCAGCCCCTCCCCATCCGTCTCCTGCCCAAGCAGGGAATGCAGCAGGAAGTTCTCGTTGGCCAGATCAACCACCTGATTCAGCCGCTGTTCCTTATTTTGGGTTTTGCGTTTCTCACGAATCTGCTTGGCAACTCCCCGAACCGTTTCCTCCAGCTCAAAGTAATTGATCGGCTTGCAAATGTAATCCTTGACGCCATAACGGATCGCAGTTCGAGCATACTCAAATTCCTGATACCCGGTCAACAGCAAGATTTCGCAAGGAATTTCGCGCTCCCGGAGCTCTTGCAGCAATTGAATCCCATCCATGACCGGCATGCGGATATCACTTAAGATCAAGTCGGGACGATGAATGGAGGCCAGCTCCAACGCTTCCTTTCCGTTCTTGGCCAGTAAGACGCTATCGAACCCCATATCTTCCCAAGGCAATACCTTCGACAAGTTCGTGAGAATATGAATTTCATCGTCAACCAGCAACGCTTTTAATCTCATCGAAATCACCCGCCCCATATCTTGGTATCACACATTGAATCGTTGTTCCATATCCGGGCAGCGAACAAATAAATAATCCATACCTGCTCCCATACTGATACCTCAGCCGGTCATACACGCTGCGGAGTCCCAGCCCCCGGCGTTCATGACTTGGATAAGGCGCCAAGGAACGGTATGCCGGATCGTCCATATCCGCGTATTGAATGTTCGCCAGCTGCTCGTTCGTCATCCCAATTCCGTTGTCTTCGATTCTCAGCAGGATGCGGTCCTGTTCCATTCTCCCCGTGACCGTGATCCTGCCTTTATAGTCGATCCCCTCAAACCCGTGCTGAATGCTGTTCTCCACGAGGGGCTGCAGGGTCAATTTTAACAGCAGGCAGTTCTTCATCTCGTCCGGTATATCGATAACATACTCAAACAGTTCATCAAACCGGAATTTTTGTATTTCTAGATAGCTGCGTAAATGCTCGACTTCCAAGCTCAGCTTGATCTCTTCCTTATCCTGAATGCTGATTCGCAAAATGCTGGCAAGACGGAGCACCATCTCGCTGACCTTACGCCCTTCATTCTGAACCGCGAGCACGTTGATCGATTCCAGCGTATTAAAGAGGAAATGCGGCTTAATCTGGGCCTGGAGGACGCGCAGCTCGGCGTTCGCCTTCTGCAGTTGTTCCCGTTTGACCTGATCAAACAGCTCATTGATTTTATCCATTTGATTGTTAAAGCCTTTTTGCAGCAGAAGCAGCTCGTCATCGCCTTTCTCATCCACGCGGGCGTTCAGATCGCCGCTCTCGACCTTGCGCATGAACCGTACGATCACGCCGATCGTTCCGGTAATCCGATTGATAAAGATGAAGTTAAACAACATCGCCGTCAATACGCATACACAGATAATGGCGACAAACCATTTTGCAAAGGTCGTCACCTCCTGCGACAAATAACTCCATGAAGTCACCGAGACGAGGCTCCACGGGTAATCCTGCAATTTGTAAATCGAGACGACGCTCTCTTTCCCGTTAAATTTCCCTTTAAAACTCCGATACCCCTCGCCCAACTCCCAGTCCTTCAGCAGATAAGCTCCGATTTGCTGACCGTCCAGCTCTGATTGATAATCGTACAGAATCAGGCCCTTATCATTGACCAACATAAACCGGGTATCCCGCATCTGGCTGCCGAGCTTCAGGTTCTGAAAAATCTTCTCGAACTCCCAGTTCTTGATCTGCACCACCAACACGCCAACCCGCTCCAGATTGCTAAGCTCCTTAATCAGGCGAATTTGCGTAAACACGTTGTCCGACCCGGTGAGTTCCGGATATTCGTGCGGAGCGATCCATTTGGGTTGGCCGTTTAGAGCCATCACTTCCGTATATAAAGGATGCTCCTTGAATTTCTCGTAGGGCAGCGTCTCAAAATTTTCCTTATTGAAAATAGCGATAACATTGGATTCCCGGCCCCCGTGAATGTTATACAGAAACGCGTAATCGATGGCCGGATGGCTATACAGCAAGGATCGGAAATTTCGCTGATTGGCGTTCAGCTCCAGCTGCGTCGTGGCCGTCAAATCCTGGGTATCCGGGTCTTTGGCTGACAATGCCGCCTGAAACACCCCTTTGGCAATGCCGTTATCGGTGACATTGTCCATCTCCTGGAAGACGTTCTTGATGCTGTAGCCGATTGCCTTCAGCGAATATTCCGCCTGCTGGCTGTATTTCTTCTCGATCGAGTTGAACGTGACGAAGAACGTGATAATGCCAAGCACAAATAAGGGAATGATCACTAATCCTAAAAAGGCGGTAAATAGTTTGATCCGTAAATTCATCGGCGGCAGCTCCCAATTGGTAAGACTCCCCTTATTTTAACATGCCCCCGTCTATCCTTTAACGCTGCCGGCCGTAACGCCTTCAATTATTTTTTCCTGGAGCACCGCATAGATGATCATGACCGGCAGCACGCTGAACACGATCCCTGCCGACATTTGTGCATAATTCGTGTTGTATGCGTCTCGGAAACCCACCATACCAACCGGGAGCGTACGCAGTTCTTCACTGGACAGAAAATAATTGGCCAGCAAAAACTCGTTCCAATTGCCGAGAAAATTGATGATGAACACGGTCACGATCGCCGGCACCGTCAGAGGGAGCATGACTTTGAAGAACATCCCTAACGAAGATAGGCCGTCCATGACGGCAGCCTCTTCAATTTCTCCGGGGATGGAGCGCATGAATGCTGCCAAAATGATGACCGAAAAAGGAATCGCGTTGGCCACATAAGGCAATATCAACGCCATATGCGTGTCGAGCACATTCAAGTTCCGCATCATGCCATAGATCGGCAGCAGCAGCGAATTGTTCGGGATCAGCATCCCCAGCAGGATGAGCTGGAACACGATCGCGCTGATTCGGTTGTACCGCATGCGCGTCACTGCAAACGCCAGCATCGCTGCAAAGAAGATGGACAAGCAAGCTGACAATACGCCGATGTATAAGCTGTTAAAGAAAAACGTGCTGATCTTGGCGTTAACCCATGCATTCACGTAATTATCGAATATGATCGACGACGGCAAACCAAACGGATTCGACGCAATCGCCTGGTTATCGGTTTTGACCGAGGAGAACAACACGAACAGAAACGGATACAAAATGATGAGTAGATACGCCATGAGAAACAGATGCGGGATCGACTTTTTTAGCATTCTCATCAGTATTCAATCCTTTCTGTGCGTCTGACCACGAGGATTTGGTACACGGCGGTAATGATGATCGTAAACGCAAAAATGAGCACCGCGATGGCATTGCCAAATCCATGGCGGAAGCTGGTGATCGCGTAGCGGATCATATAGGTTGCCATGACGTCCGTCGAACCGGCCGGGCCGCCTTTGGTCATGACCAAGACGATATCGGCCGCTTTCATGGCTCCGGCTACCGACAGCATGATGACGACGCTAATAATCGGCATAATTAACGGAATCGTAATTTTGACGGCTCGTTGAATGCCGTTCGCCCCGTCGATCGCCGCCGCTTCGTCTAGCTCGCGAGGAATCGCCAGGATCGCCGCCAACACCATGACGATATAGAACCCCGTCCACTGCCAGGCATTCGTAATGAGGATAGAAATCATCGCCCAATTCTTGTCGGATAACCAATACACCGGGGAAATCCCAAACACGCCTAGCAATTGATTCATCAATCCAAAATCGGGATTATAAATGAACCCCCACAATATCCCGATGACGGCCGTCGACATGATCGATGGCATAAAAACAGCCGTCTTGTACAATCCCTTCAGCTTCTTTACATTTGCAATCAGCAAGGAGAAGAACACGATCAGCGGCACCTGGACCAAGCAGGAGAACAAAATAAAGTACACATTGTTCCGCACCGATTTCCAGAACGCTTGATCCTCGAACGCCATCGTGTAATTATCCAATCCAATGTAAGTCATGTGTTTGGAAATGCCGTTCCAACTAGTAAAGCTGTTGTTGATGGCCGTGAAGATCGGATAAATGAAAAAGGCAAAGAACAAGATCAATGCCGGGAGAACAAACAAACCATAGATCAGAGGACTTCTGAGCGCTTTGTTCATGCCAATCCCTCCGTAGTTGGAAGCAAGGGCGTCCCCCCGGACCGCTGCCGGCGGTTGACGCCCTTGCTCGATGATCATATTAGATGATTACTCTGCTGCGGCATTGGCCGCTTCTTGCGCCGCCTGTACATTTTCCAGCATCTTCGCCGGTTCGATTTCACCGCCGATGATTTGTTGGATGCCCATGCTAAGCGCCGTGTTGACTTCCGCTTGCACGAGGGCGTCAAATGCCGGGAACGAGGTGCCGATTTCGCTGACCGCTTTGAATATATCCTGCATCAACGGGTCGTCGGACGCCGTTTTCATTTGTTCCAGATCCATTTTCATCGCCGGCAGTACACCGTCTTCTTTCAAGCCGCGCAGCTGCATTTCGTCCGTCCACATGTTTTTGATGAATTCCTTGACAGCCGCAAGCTTCCGCGGATCCTCTGCAACGGCGCTGGAGAAGCCATAACCGTTATTGGCGTCCTGCATGACAACTACCGGATCGCCTGCGTTCACCGGCGGCATATTGAAGAACCCGATTTTTCCGACCATATCGCCGGCTTGAGCCGGATCACGGAACACGGAGTTGGCCCAGGAGCCGTCCATCATCATGATCGCTTCGCCCGTAATGACTTGGTTTCTCATATCTGCGTATTCGAAACCCAGCTCGCCTTTCTTGTAGTAACCCTTTTGTACCCATTCCTGATGTTTCGCGATGGCCGTAACCATCTTCTCATCGGTCCATTTTGTTGTACCTGTTTTGAAGCCATACGTGATCTCCGGTCCAGCATAGTACGACCACAGGTTGTTGGTTGTCATCAGCGGAATCCAAGCATCCTTGGAGGACTGAGCAAACGGAATTTTACCGTCCGCCTTGATTTTCTCGGCGAGTTGCTCCAGTTCTCCAAGCGTCTTAGGCACCGTCAGGCCTTTGGCCTCGAAATATTCTTTATTGTAGAAGTAGCCTTCGATCGAACCGCCGATCGGCAGGCCGTACACTTTACCGTCCAGGGTAAACGGATCCAGTGTCGTAAATTTATCTTTAATGCCCAACTCCTCGATAATCGGCGTCAAGTCCAGCATCAAGCCTTCTTTGGCATACAGCTGGGCATCCGGGCTGCCGAATACGTCGAAGACTTCCGGCGGTTTGCCTGCGGCCATCTCACCCCGCAGTTTTTCTTTGCGGTTTACTTCAGAATCGACCGCATCCAGCTTGATGGTTAAGCCTGGCACGGCGGCTTCCGTTTGTTTGACTACATCCTCCAGCATCGCCAGGCGGAATTTCTTGGAATCCCCAACCTGCGTGTGACGGATCGTAATTTCAAACGGATCGTTATTCGTTTCCGTTTCCGTCCCCGCATTCGACGTGCTCTGACCTTCGTTCGCCGGGGCAGCATTCTTTCCGTTATTCCCGGAATTGGAATTGCCGCAGCCCGCCAGCAGCGCGGATGCGATAAACACAAGAGATAGCAACAGCGTTAAACTCTTCCTCATGTTCTATAGACCCTCCTCAAACTCGTTTATGTGATACACCCTCATTATAGAAAGCGCCATCAGCTTTGATAAGGAGGACATTTTTCTATTAAGGGGATAATATCATCTAAATCGCAAAATGAAAACGGTTAAACCTAACATCTATCGAAAGGTTTAACCGTTTAAGGTTGGGATATTAAGTTTTGATGTAAGATTTACTTACACATATTTAGGATTTAGCTGCGGTTTGCTGCTCGCCTTCATGAATCAACCGATAAGCTCGTTCGATCTCCTCATCCGTCGGGGAAGGCACGCCTTCGAGTGGATAAGCCCAACCGAGTTCCTGCCATTTGTAAATCCCCATTTGGTGGTAAGGGAGAATTTCGAATTTTTCTACGCCTCGGAGACTGCCGATAAACCGCCCAAGCTCCAGTAAATCCTGCTCATCTTCGTGGATGCCGGGAACATAAACATGACGGATCCACATTTTCCGGTCGTGGTCAGACAACCAGTGCGCCATCTTCAACATCCGATCATTTGGCTTGCCGGTCAACTTGATGTGTTTCTCGTTGTCGATATGCTTCAAATCCAGCAGCACCAAATCGGTAACGTCCAGCAGATCGCGAATCTTGTCCCCTTCATTGTATCCGTTCGTATCCAGCGTCGTATGAAGGTTCCAGCGTTTCTTCGCTTCCCGGAACAATTCGGTGACGAACGGCGCCTGCAGCGTGGCTTCGCCGCCGGATACCGTCAGTCCGCCGCCCGAAGAACGGTAATAACTCAAGTACGGCTCGATTTCGGCAAGCACTTCTTCTACGGTCATTTCCTTGCCTTCGGTCAGGCTCCAGGTGTCCGGGTTATGGCAATACTGGCACTGCAGCAAGCAGCCCTGCATAAAGAGGACGAAGCGAATCCCCGGCCCATCTACCGTTCCGAAAGTTTCCAATGAATGTATGCGACCTTTAAGCATCTTCCGTCACCCTTTCCATGATAAGCCGGCCGATAAAAGAATGAGGAGAAAGGCGATTGGCCTAACTCCCCATTCTATCGTTCAGCTTGTATTATTGCTGCCTGTCAGCAGAAGGTTCTTACATTTTGCCGTGGAACGTCCGGTTGATGACATCAAGCTGTTGCTCGCGAGTCAACTTGATGAAGTTCACCGCATAACCCGATACGCGGATCGTCAGCTGTGGATATTGCTCTGGATGATCCATTGCGTCTAGCAAAGTCTCACGGTCGAATACGTTAACGTTCAGGTGATGTGCGTTGCTGCCGAAGTATCCGCCCATCATCGAAGCGAGGTTCGAGATGCGGGTATCTTCGTCTTTGCCCAGCGCCTTAGGTACGATCGAGAAGGTGTTCGAGATGCCGTCCAAGCTGTGCTCGTAAGGCAGTTTCGCTACCGAGCTCAGGGAAGCCAAGGCACCTTTCTTATCGCGGCCGTGCATTGGGTTCGCACCTGGTGCGAACGGTTCGCCGGCTTTACGTCCGTCAGGCGTTGTACCTGTTTTCTTACCATATACAACGTTCGAGGTAATTGTCAAGATCGATTGTGTTGGCAATGCGTTCCGGTAAGTTTGGTGTTTGCGAATCATGCCCATGAATGTTTCTACCAAGTTCACCGCGATTTGGTCAACACGGTCGTCGTTGTTGCCGTAGCAAGGGTATTCGCCTTCGGTAACGAAGTCAACGGCGATGCCATTCTCATTGCGAACCGGTTTAACCTTCGCGTATTTGATCGCGCTAAGCGAGTCGGCCACAACCGACAGACCAGCGATACCGCAAGCCATCGTACGCAGGATATCACGATCATGAAGCGCCATTTCGATCCGTTCGTAAGCGTATTTGTCATGCATGAAGTGAATGACGTTCAGCGTATTTACATACAATTTAGCCAACCATTCCATCATTGGAACGAAACGTTTCATGACTTCGTCATATTCGAGATATTCGGAAGTGATCGCTGGATATTCCGGACCTACTTGCGATCCGTATCTTTCGTCTTTACCGCCGTTGATCGCGTACAGTAAGCATTTTGCCAAGTTCGCGCGAGCGCCGAAGAATTGCATTTGTTTACCAATTCTCATTGCAGATACGCAGCAAGCGATACCGTAGTCGTCGCCGTAGATCGGACGCATCAAATCGTCGTTTTCGTATTGGATCGAACTGGTTTCGATCGATACTTTGGCACAGAATTTCTTGAACGCGTCCGGCAGTTTATCCGACCAGAGCACGGTCAGGTTTGGTTCTGGAGCAGCCCCCAGGTTGTAGAGCGTGTGCAGGAAGCGGAAGCTGTTCTTTGTTACGCGGGTTACGCCTTGTACAGACATCCCGCCGATCGATTCGGTTACCCAAGTTGGGTCGCCGCTGTACAATTCGTTGTATTCCGGAGTTCTCAGGAATTTTACGATCCGCAGTTTCATGACGAAGTGGTCAACTAGCTCTTGAGCCGTTTCTTCCGTCAACACGCCTTCAGCCAGGTCGCGTTCGATATAAGCGTCGAGGAACGAAGATACGCGGCCAAGGGACATTGCAGCGCCGTCTTGTTCTTTAACGGCTGCAAGGTATCCGAAATACAGCCATTGGAAAGCTTCTTTCGCATTGTTTGCTGGTCTAGCGATGTCGAACCCGTACATTTGACCCAGTTGTTTCAACTCGCCCAAAGCGCGGATTTGCTCGGACAACTCTTCGCGTTGGCGAATGACTTCTTCGCTCATCACGTCAACATCAAGTTCGGCATGCTCTTGTTTCTTTTGATTGATCAGGAAGTCCACGCCGTACAGGGCTACGCGGCGATAGTCGCCGATGATGCGGCCGCGGCCGTAAGCATCTGGCAAGCCGGTGATAATCCCGGTATGACGAGCGTTTCTCATATCTGCAGTATAGGCATCAAATACGCCTTGGTTATGTGTTTTACGAACGTTCGTGTACAGATCCACGATATCTTCCGGAAGCTCAAAGCCGTAAGCTTTACAAGCGGTAATAACCATCCGGATGCCGCCGTTAGGACGGATCGTGCGTTGGAAAGGCGCGGAGCCTTGCACACCAACGATTTGTTCTTTGTCTTTGTCAAGGTATCCAGGAGCATGGGAAGTAATGGTCGAAGGCGTGTTTACGTCAACATCCAATACGCCGCCAGCTTCTCTTTCTTTCTTGGACAAGCCCGATACGATTTCCCACAAGGCCTTCGTGTTAGCCGTAGCGCCTTTCAAGAAAGATTCGTTACCGACATAAGGCGTGATGTTCGTATCGATGAAATCCTTGGTATTCACCTCATTCATCCATTTGCCCGGTTTGAAGCCTCTCCATGCGTTTTGCACTTCTTGCACTTCTTTTTCGATCACCGACATCTTTATTCCCTCCATTTTATATAGTGGTCGCGGTTTGAAGGATATATCCCGCGCCTCATGATCCCTAAAATTTGTGATACTTTTCACAACTTAGACAATAATTGTGCCCGGCCATCCGGACCGGGGTTCCACTCCATCATCACTCTATGAGGGATCATTTATAATGTAATCATAGCTTATGTCCTATAAAAAGATTGTGACAAATATCACATTAAGTGATATTTGTCACGTTTTCATGAAGCGATGTTCACTTATTCTTCAAATCTTCCGTAGAAGGCGTCGCGATATACATCAGCCAGTTCAGTTACGAGCGGCAGCTTCGGATTCGCCGTCGTACATTGGTCTTCAAAGGCACGATCTGCCAAGTAATCGACGCGCGATTCAAAATCCTTCGGATCGAAGCCAAGCTCTTGGAACGTTTCCGGAATGCCCAGTTTTTTGTTCAGGTCGCGGATGGCTTTGATCAAGCTCTTCACGCCTTCTTCCGTCGTGCGAGCCGGAAGTCCCAGGATACGGGCGATTTCCGCGTAACGCTCGTCGGCCACGAAGTTCGTGTATTTCGGCCAAGCGGCGAATTTCGTAGGTTTCTTCGCATTGTACCGGATCACATGCGGCATCAGGATCGCATTCGTGCGTCCATGCGCCGTATGGTATTGGCCGCCCCATTTATGCGCCAAGCTGTGGTTGATGCCGAGGAATGCGTTCGCGAACGCCATACCCGCCAGGGTCGAAGCGTTGTGCATTTTCTCGCGGGCCAGTTTGTCGCCGGTCAGCGCGGATTTCTCCAGCCACTCGAACACCAGTTGGATCGCTTTGATCGCGAGGCCGTCCGTAAAGTCGTTGGCCATCACCGACACGTAAGCTTCGATTGCATGTGTCAGTACGTCCATACCGGTATCGGCTACCGCAACCTTCGGCAAGCTGTATACAAATTCAGGGTCAATGATCGCCACGTCCGGCGTCAACTCGTAATCCGCCAAAGGATATTTCGTGTTGCCGTTGACTTTGTCCGTAATAACCGCAAACGAGGTGACTTCGGAACCCGTACCCGACGTTGTTGGAATCGCAACAAATTTCGCTTTTTGTCCCAGACGTGGGTATTTGTAGATCCGTTTGCGAATATCCATGAATTTTTGCTTCAGGTTATGGAAGTCGGTATCCGGATATTCGTAGAACAGCCACATGCCTTTCGCCGCATCCATTGGCGAACCGCCGCCCAAGGCGATAATGCAGTCCGGTTGGAATTTGGCCATCAGCTCGGTCCCGCGTTCCACGGTCGTCGTCGATGGATCCGGTTCGACATCCGAGAACACTTCGATAGCAACCGGCGTTTGGCGTTGACGCAGATAGTGTTCCACTCTTTCCACATAGCCCAGCTTCACCATCATCGGGTCAGTGACGATCAGCACGCGGGAGATGTCCGGCATTTTGGCCAGGTATTGCGTCGAATTCTTCTCGAAGTAGATTTTGTTAGGCACTTTAAACCATTGCATATTCACGGTACGACGATTCACCCTTTTCACGTTGATCAGATTGACAGCCGTGACGTTCGACGAAGTCGAGTTGCGTCCATACGATCCGCAGCCCAGCGTCAGCGACGGCAGGTTCGTGTTGTAGATGTCGCCGATACCGCCTTGCGAGGAAGGCTGATTTACCAGGATCCGGCAAGTCGGCATCCGTTCCGAGAATTTTTGAATCACTTCTTCATTATCCGAGTGGATGACCGAGGAGTGACCCATGCCGCCGAATTGAACGACTTCCAGAGCACGTTCGATGCCTTGTTCCGCGTTTTTCACTTTGTAGCAAGCGAGTACAGGGCTCAATTTCTCAGCAGACAACGGGAATTTCGGACCCACGCCTTCGATTTCAGCAACGAGAATTTTCGTTCCAGCCGGCACGTCGATGCCGCACATTTCCGCGATTTTTACCGCAGGTTGGCCGACGATCGAAGGATTCACTGCACATTTGTCGGCGATGATCGCGCCTGCAGTCAGCTTCGCAGCTTCATCTTTATTAACGAAATAACAACCGTTGGCGATCATTTTCTTCTTCACTTGGTCGAAAATCGGTTCTTCAATAATGACCGCTTGCTCGGATGCACAAATCATGCCGTTGTCGAACGTTTTGGAAAGGATCAGGTCGTTGACCGCTTGATCCAGGTCTGCGCTCTTTTCAATGAAGCAAGGAACGTTACCAGGGCCAACACCCAGTGCCGGTTTGCCGCAGCTGTAAGCGGCTTTAACCATTGCGGATCCGCCGGTAGCCAAGATGCAGGCGATGTCATGGTGATTCATCAGAGCGTTCGTGCGATCCATGGAAGGATTTTCGATCCACTGGATGCAATCGGCCGGTGCGCCGTGTTTAACGGCAGCTTCGAGCAATATTTTAGCGGCTTCCGTACTGCAGGCTTGAGCGGATGGATGGAAACCGAAAATGATCGGGTTACGTGTTTTGATGGCGATCAGAGATTTAAAGATGGTGGTTGACGTTGGGTTTGTCACCGGGGTAATCCCCATGATGATTCCCACGGGTTCGGCGATTTTTTGGAAGTTGTCGTAAGGACTATCTTCGATTACGCCTACCGTTTTATCGTACTTGATGCTATGCCAGATGTACTCCGTCGCAAACATGTTTTTGATGATTTTGTCCTCGTACACCCCGCGGCCCGTTTCTTCAATCGCCAGTTTCGCGAGATGCATGTGTTTGTCGAGCCCCGCCAAAGCCATGGCTTGCACGATGTTGTCGATTTGCTCTTGATCCATGCTCATGAAGGCTTCGGATGCTTTCTTCGCCTTGTCGATCAAAGTTTGAATGTAATCTTGCGCGGTTGCCTGTGCTTTTGGAGCCACTTCGTTTTTAACGGCCATCTCTCTCATCCTCCTAAGTGGTTTAAGGATTTTGCCTGCAGGTACGGGTGATCAATGTCTCGTGAAAAAATTCACTTGCAAGCTAACCCTTATGAAGCTTGTGTGCTTCTCTTTATGTCTTGATCATAGCACAGGGGATGGTCTTTGTATAGTGAATTATTTCACATACTTTAAAAAAATTGAAAGTTTTCACTTGCCATGATTTTATTTTCATATATACTTTACATTGTGTGAAAATTTTGAATTGATTTTTGTAAGCCCAAGCCTGCTATTGTGCGCTTTACATAGCGCATTTATATCATCTGACAAAGTGAATTTTCTCACAATGTTGAAATTTCGACACTTTTTCAGGCTTTACGGCCCCCAAAAAACCGAAAAAACGTTATATAATTAATTTAAAATTTTCAGAAAAATTTGGAGTACAAAGGGGAAATCGATGATGAGTGAAATTTTAAATGCCACCCTGCCCCGCGGTAATACGAGCTGTTTTACAGAGCAAAACTTCAATCGCCTTCTCGTTACGATGAAAGACAAAGCATATCCCGAGGGGACGCATTTGTTCTGGGAAGGTGACTTTTCCGATAAACTGTTCTACATCAAGCGCGGCCGCGTGAAGTTGACCAAATCGACAGATGAAGGCAAGGAATTGATCCTTTACATGTATGGTCGCGGCGACATGGTCGGTCAGGCCGATCCGTTCTTCAGCACGAAGCACAGCTTCACCGCCGAAGTCATCGAAGACTGCGAAATAGGCGTCATCGAGCAAAAGGATCTGGAAATCATGATCTGCCAGCATTGCGATTTCGCCATCGATTTCATGAAATGGATGGGAATCCATCACCGTTTGACCCAGACGAAATTCCGTGATTTGATGATGTACGGCAAACCAGGCGCATTGTGCTCGACACTGATTCGCCTTAGCAATACGTATGGCGAACAACATGGAGACACGATTCTGATCAACAAGAAGATCACTCACACCGACTTGTCCAACATGATCGGAGCAACGCGCGAGAGCGTCAACCGCATGCTGAGCGATCTGCGCAAGAAAGACGCGCTGGAGTACGAGAACGGCATGATCGTGATCAAAGACCTCGTGATGCTGCAGGATATTTGTCACTGCGAGCTATGCCCGAACGAAATTTGCCGTATCTAATTGCCCGCAGCTTCATCACCAATAGACGCTAGTGCTAGCGTATCGAACCGTCCCTTCTTTGGTTGGACGGTTTTTTGCTTTGTTCTTCTTCATATAAAGCAAAGCAAATCCCCCAAGCTTCGTCTATGATAGACGAACTTGGGGGATCATTCTCAGCTCCTGTTATGTCCTACGCCTTCTTGCGCACAGGCGAAATGAACCAATATGCCATACCGACAAACACGGCGCCGCCAACCATATTGCCTAGTGTAACCGGCACCATGTTGTGCAACCATCCAGCGACCGTAACCGTATCCGGATGATTCGGTAGCAGCAGCGACAAGCTGAGCAAAGTCATATTGGCCACGCTATGCTCGTACCCGCTCGCGATAAACGCATAGAGGCACCACCAGATCAAGACGAGCTTGGCGATATCCTCCTTGGCCCGGTTCGCCATCCAAAGTGCCAAGCAAACAAGCCAGTTGCACAGAATCCCGCGAAAGAACAGCTCTGTCACCGGAGCCCCCATCTTCTTGGCGGAAGCGGCAAAGATCAAATGCTCCGGCGCGGCCGTCTTAAACAAACCGCTGCCGACGATTAACAGGCAAAGCACTAACGCACCTGCCAGGTTACCTAGAAAAACGAGGGTCCAGTTCTTCGCCGTATCGCCGACCGTTGTCCGCTTCGCGAGCGTACTAGCCGTAAAGAACATATTATTGCCGGTGAACAGTTCGGAGCCAGCAAACACAACCAACGTCAGGGCCAGCCCAAAGGACATCCCCATCAGCATCGTCTGATACGGCGATTTGACCACGGCGAGCGGTCCGCCGATGCTGAAGATCAGAATGATCCCCAACCCGACATAAGCCCCTGCCAGCATCGCCGACACGAAATAACGGGACAGACTTTCGTTCATCTTATCTTTTTTCTTGACGGCCGCTTCCACGATCGCTTCCACGTTTTGCGTAAACATTTGTGTTCCTCCCCCATATGAAGCCTGCCTTGCTTTCAAAAAATGCGCGGCGACCTCTCGATCACCGCGCTTCAGTTCATCCCGCTACGCTTGCTGCAGCACCGCTGCAGCAACGAAAACCTGTCCCTCTTCCACCTTGACCGGAAACATCGTCACCTGGCCGGTATCCGGCGCTTGAACCTGTCCGGTGGTCAGGTCGATTTTCCAATCGTACAATGGATCATACAGATAATGACCCGAAACGATGCCCTCGGCCAGCGGTCCGCCCTTCGGATGGGGATTCTGGTTTAATGCCGCAAAAATGCGACCATCCGACGTACGAAACACCGCGATCGACTGACCGGCCAATTCCACCACCCGACCGATCTGTGGCAGGAACTCCTCCAAGGCGCCTACAGGGTAAAACGTATCACCACTCAACTCCATCTTCATGCTTGATAACCCCTTTCGCTTTAGACGCTACATTACAGCTGGTTGCTCATTTCCAACGAATGATACAATTTACCGCGTTGATCATCGTCGTTCAGCACTTTTTGCCAAGGATCCGTCACTTGAGTCAAGGCAAATTCAATCCGTTCCATCAACGCCTTGCGGTTCTCGGTGTCGTCGACGACAACCGAGCGAATGTGCTCGAGCCCCATCCGTTCCACCCACTCCGACGTTCTCTCCAAGTAGTTGCCGGTTTCACGGTAATATTGCATGATTGCACCGCACAGCTCGATCAGTTCCTCATCGGTTTTTACCTTGCATAGCGAATCCGCCAAGCGCGCCTTGATCCCGCCATTGCCGCCGATAAAGATTTCCCAACCGCCATCATTACCGACGATACCGATGTCCTTCGTGCACGATTCGGCGCAGTTCCGCGGGCAGCCGTTAACCGCCATTTTGAATTTGGCCGGGAAATCAAGCCGTTCGAATTTACGCTCCAGCAGCGCGCCCATACCCATCGAGTCCTGAGTCCCGAAGCGGCAGAATTGCGAACCAACGCATGTTTTGACCGTACGCAGCGATTTGGCATAAGCATACCCCGACGGCATATCCAGCTCTTCCCAAACTTTCGGCAGATCTTCTTTCTTCACCCCGATCAAGTCGAGCCGTTGTCCGCCCGTGACCTTCACCACTTTGACATCGTATTTCAAGGACACGTCGGCGATTTTCTTCAGATCTTCCGGGGTTGTTACGCCGCCGTACATCCGTGGTACCACTGTGTAAGTGCCGTCCTTCTGGATGTTGGCATTCATCCGTTCGTTGACGAAACGCGAAGCCTTCTCATCCTCGTGCGTATCCGGGTAAATCATGCCCAGGTAGTAGTTGATGGCGGGCCGGCATTTCGAGCAGCCTTCCGGTTGCGACCATCCGAGTACGTTCATAACCTCTTTGGTGGTCTGCAGCCCTTTCTCCTTAATTTCCGCAACGATCTCATCGCGGCTCAGTGTCGTACAGCCGCAAATCCCCTGCTTCGCCGTTTGCGTGAAGCCGTCTCCAAGTACATATTGCAAGATTTGCTCCACGACCGGTTTACACCCGCCGCAAGAACGGGTCGCCCCGGTGCATGCCTTAATCTCGTCCACCGTCGTCATGCCTTGATTCACAACACAATCCACGATCGTACCCTTGGTAACCCCGTTGCAGCCGCAGACGATTTCCTCGTCGCTCATCGTTTCGACCGAGGCCTTCTTCTTGGCTCCGCCGCCGCAGCAGCCTCCGCCCATCAGCGACTCGTACAATTCGTCGGTCATCTCTGCGCCTTGCTTGATCAGCTTCTGCAGCTCGGCCGAATCCGTGATATCGCCGAACAGCACCGCACCTACCAGCTTGCCATCCTTCAGCAAGATTTTCTTATACGTGCGCTTCCAATCGTCCTTGTTCGCGATGACCGTATGTTCCGGCCCGTCGATGAATTCGCCGGTCGAGAAGACATCTACGCCGGAAATTTTCAGCTTGGTCGATACGACCGAACCTTCATAAGGTGGAGTGTCTACGCCGCTGATATGCTTGGCCATCACGTTCCCCTGCTCGAACAGCGGTGCGACCAGACCGTAACAGATTCCGCGGTGCTCGGTGCACTCACCAACCGAATAGACTCCCTCCAGCGAGGTTTGCATGTAGTCGTTGACCACGATCCCGCGATTCACTTCCATTCCGCTGGCCTTGGCAACGGCGACATTTGGTTTGATCCCTACCGCCATAACAACGAATTCCGCCGCAAGCTCCGTGCCGTCCGCGAACCGCAGCCCGCGTACCCGGTTATCCCCTAGCAACTCCGTCGTTTGTGCGCCCATCTTGAACTTGATGCCCTGACGTTCCAATTCCGCTTGCAGCATGCCTGCCGCTTGATGGTCCAACTGGCGTTCCATCAAATCTTCCATCAAATGCACGACCGTCACGTCCATGCCAAGCTGCACAAGCCCCTTGGCCGCTTCCAAACCGAGCAAGCCGCCGCCGATCACGGCCGCCGTCTTATAGGTGTTGGCCGCTTGCAGCATTTGCTCACAGTCTGCGATATCGCGGAATCCAACGACTCCCTCCTTATCACTGCCCGGAATTGGCAGAATAAACGAAGTCGAGCCGGTAGCAATCAACACTTTATCGTACGGAACGCGTTGCCCGTTATCGGCCACAACCTCTTTGGCCTCCGCATCGATCCGCTCGACCGTGGTCCCCATATGCAGCGTAATCCCATGTTCTTTATACCAATTCAAATCATTCAATACGATGTCATCCATCGTTTTGCTGCCTTCCAGCACATACGACAGCATGATCCGGTTATAGTTCGGATGCGGCTCGCTTCCGAAGACCGTAATGTCAAATTTCGTAGTCAACTTCAGGATTTGTTCCACGGCGCTGATGCCGGCCATTCCGTTCCCGATCACGACCAGTTTCTCTCTGTCCGTTCCCATATTCGTAATGCCTCCTCCTATAAATACCTAGATCTCTAGTGTCTTTACGATAGTTCAATTTTTAAGTGATGCTCTTAGTATAAATTTAAAATTGCAGATACCTTGTGATTGCATTCACATTAATTGTGAAAGAATACACAAACTTTTGTCATAACTATTTTCATGAACCTATTGAAAAAATCCGCAACCCCGGTTATGACCAGGACTGCGGATTCCATAAGTTTTGTCGAGTACCTACATCTATTTCTGCTTTAAGACAATTTCCACATTGTCCTGTGGCTTTAATCTCATATCCAGCCCCGTATCCAGTAGCTTCTTTCCGTTCACCTTCAGGATCCACTGTTCGTTCTCTTGGGGAGTATACCCGCCGACCGATACGATGGATTTGTTGGTGGGACTAAACTGAACGATGCCGCTGCGTTTTAGAAGATCCCTGACCGTCGTGTTATCGTCGTATTTATTGACGTAATACTTCTTCTTCGGACTGCCCCCATCGATAATCAATAGCAAGGACGCCTGCTGCGGGATCGCTTCAAAGCTATCGACCGTCTTGACATAGACGAGCAGCTTGTCGCCAATCTTCAACTCATGATCCCAGTCGCTGGGATCCAGCTCTTTGTCATTCAACTGCGTTCCCCACTCCAGGGTAGAATCCAGCGACACTTCCCCAACCGATTGGATTGCCGATTGATCCTCCGTGAACCTCACGATCCCACTGCTCTCCAGCGCATGACGTGCCGTTAGCCCAGCCATATAATCGTAATGCAGGCTGCGCGTCACATCGGGGATAAAGGTACCCCCGTCGATCGTCAACGTGATGTCGTGGGGTTGTTCTTTGTCGGTTCTCTGTGCTTCCGCCGGTGCCGTTTGATCCGTAATTTGGCCTTGGGCGCAAGCCGTCACGATTATTGCTATTCCTGCCATCCATCCAACAAGCCATCGCCATCTCTTGTGCATTGCCGCCCCCTGCCCTTCTCCTATCATTGTCCCAACCCGGGCAATAGAATATTCCTTATCTTAAGGATACCGGACAAGGCGCAGGTTCTCAAATTTTATACAAACGGCGGCTCGCGGAAGCGAAAGACCACTTATTCTGTGTATCGCGGGAATAACACGTTATTTTCAAGATGTACATGCGTAAAGGTCATTCCCTCCAACTCCTCCAGGCGCGCGTAAGTCAGACGGTACGTCGTGCAGGCATGAGCCGGCGGTTGAAAATCCCCGGTGAGCTCGCGCAGCTGTTTCAAGATATTCCCTGCACCGTCATGCTCCGATTCCAAATCGGCAATCGCGCCCTGCAGTTTTTCGAGCACTTCCGGTTCGCGGCCTGCATCCCAGTTGAGCATCTTCGGAAATACCTCGGCCTCCTCTTTGTCACTGTGCGCCAACAGCTCACGCCGCAACTCGCCGAACAATCGGGCCACCTCCAGCAGGTGAGGATCTATTTCACCGTGAACGCGCGAGACCTTCGTCACGTATTTTTGAATTTCCGGGAGCTCCTCCCGTAAATAACGGTGATGTTTGCCTACGATATGTTCAACCAGGTCCGCAGATGACGCTTGAAGCCAGCCTTCTTCTCCTCCTGTATGCGGATGCTCAGCTAACATACGGTTCAAGTCCTCCAGCAACAGCTCTACCGGAACGCCGCTTTCTTCCGCCGACTCGGTAATCGGACGGTTTCCCCCGCAGCAAAAGTCGATTTTCCGTTGCCGGAAATAATCCGCAGCTTTGGGAAACCGCAGCACGATATCTCGAACTTTATCGGTCATTTGAAATTCTATTGGATTGATATCCATTTCTAAAACCTCCTGAAATAATGAAGTCAAGCTTACCTCTTCACCATACTTCACGAGGTACACCTGCTTGGTGATTGCGCTCACTTCGCCATAAACCTGATTGCCTTATAAAATAAAAAGGCCCCCTGTCTCAGGAGGCCTGTCGTATGTTCTTATTTATTACTTAAGTACGTCGTGATCAACGTAACGCTCGCCATTCAACTCACTGATCAGCTCGATCGCAACCTTCGCACCGTCACCGGCGGTGATGATCGTATGCACGCTAACCCCAGCAACCGTTCCTGCTGCCCAAACGCGCGGAATGCTCGTACGTCCCTCGCCATCGGTAGCAATCACGGTTTTGATTCTAGGTTCCCGGCCATCCTTCAGCTCCAAGCCGATAGCGCTTGCAAGATCGGTTAAGGCACCAGTGGCTAATACGATATGGGACGCTTCATAACTGCGGCCGGATTCGGTCTTGACAGTCACTTTCGATCCGCCGTTGGTATCTACGCCCGTCACTTTTTCTTCAATGAATTTCGCGCCGAATTTCTCCGCTTGCTCCCGCCCGATCTTTAGAAGATCCGGTCCGGAAATATCCTTCGCGCCGTAATGATTCTCGATCCATGCCCGTTTGGTCATGCTAGCGTTGCTGTCCAGAACGAGCGTTTCTTTACCCGCTTTGGCCAAGAAAAGCGCTGCGCTGGCTCCCGCCGGTCCTGCTCCGATAACAATTACCTCAGCCACAAGTACACCCACTTTCTATTGTTTTCATGCCGCCCGCTCGCCGGTAACGGCATGCCGATCACTTGATCCACTCCGTTGCCCAAGCTTGAACTTCATCCATCACCGGACGAAGCGCACGCCCCTTTTCGGTCAATTCATATTCAATACGAACCGGTGTCTCAGGATAAACGTGACGGATCAGGATCCCTTCACATTCCAAATCCTTCATCCGCTCCGACAACATTTTATCGCTCATGGAAGGAATCTGATTGGAAATATCCTTGAATCGTTTTGGCCCGCTCATCAGCGTATTGATGATCAAACCGTTCCAACGTTTGCCGAGAAACGAAAAAGCCGATTCAAAACGCGGACACATCGCATGAGAATGCTCATCCATAAAATTCACCTCGTTATCATTGCCCGCCTAAAGGCTTAAGACTTACATTTTGTTAGTATATTTCATATTAGCACATTTGTCCTTGGAAAGTAAGGGGGTACCCTTGTCATTTGAAAAACGGCCGCCTTGGCGGCGGCCGCTAATATAGTATATTACGCTGGTTGTAACTTATACCCCCGCATCTCGGCGGCTGAATCCGTTACCATTTACGTTCACCAAATCGATGGGTAGTGTTAATCAAAATAAACCGTTTTTCCCGTTCTCGCCGACTCATAAATGGCTTCTAAAATTTCCGTTACCACGAGCGCTTGCTCCGGCTTAACGAGCGGCTCCTTATCCTCAAGAATGGCCTGCACCCAAGCTCTCGCTTCGCGAGTGGCATCGGTTTCCTGCTTGCCTTCGAAAAAAGCGACGCCGCCCGAGCCCAAATCGACCTTCGTCTCGTACAAACGGCTCAATTTCTCGCCATTGAGGCGAAGTCCGTTGGTCATATCCGCTCCGCCTTCCGTGCCGCACAGCAACGTTTTGGCTTCGCCGATTTCAACCACATTCAGCGCCCAGCTTGATTCAAGGATGATCGTAGCGCCATTCTTCATCGTGATGAAACCAAACGCGGAGTCCTCCACTTTAAATTCTTCAGGATTCCATGGACCGAACGCGTTCGCCGCATTTTCGCGGTTCCCGAGCTTATGGAAGACGGAGCCGGTGACGCTCTTCGGCTCGTAGTTGTTCATCAGCCATAAGGTAAGATCAAGCGCATGGGTACCGATGTCGATCAGTGGACCGCCGCCCTGCTTCTCCTCGTCCAGAAATACGCCCCAAGTAGGCACCGCCCGGCGGCGAAGCGCCAGCGCCTTGCCGAGATAAATGTCCCCGAGTTCGCCATTTTCGCACAGCTCTTTCAAGTACAAGCTATCGTTGCGGAAGCGGTTCTGGTAAGCGATCGTCAGCTTTTTGCCCGTGCGTTTGGCCGCATCGAGCATTTGACGAGCCTGCTCAGCCGTTTTGGCCATCGGCTTCTCGCACATCACATGGCGGCCGGATTCCAGCGAAGCGACCGTGATTTCCGCGTGGGAGTCATTCGGCGTGCAGACATGCACGACTTCGGCATCGCATTCCGCTAACAATTGGTGGAAATCCGTATAAACCTTGGCGCCTTCCGCGCCATATTGTTCCGCAGCTTTGGCTGCGCGCTCCTGGACGATGTCGCAGAACGCGACCATTTCCACCTCAGGCTGCTGAGCTAGGCTTGGCAAATGCTTACCGTTCGCAATCCCGCCACAACCGATGATCGCGACTTTCAACGTTTTAGACATGAAGCTTACCTCCCTTTTCCGCGTAGGCACGCACCCACTCCATGCTTGTTTGGATGCTGTCCAGCGGATCAGCGGCGCAATAATCCTGCTCCACGATCAACCATTTTACACCTGCTGCGATCGACGCATCGCCGATGTCCGTAATGGCGATTTCTCCGCGGCCCAACTCAACCGTTTCCGGAGAACCGTCCGCTTTCTTAACCAAGTCTTTCCAGTGCACCAGCGGAAGCCGCCCTTGGTATGTCGCGATATATTCCAGCGGATCCGACCCGGCAAACGCAACCCAGCAAGAGTCGAGTTCAACCTGCAGCAAGGATTCGGGAACTTGCTCGTATATCGCATCTAGCGCCGGTTTGCCCTCGTGCTGCAACGTCAGTTCAAAATCATGGTTATGATAGCAAAGGACCAAACCCTCTTCTTTGCAGCGCTCTCCGAATATTTTCAGATCCTCGATGATTTCCGACCAGCGGTTGCGATCCTCCTCCGCCAAATAAGGAACGATGATATAACGGCTGCCAATCGCTTTATTAAACGCCAATTCCTCATCCAAGGCTTCCTTCAACCGGTTATATGGAGTATGCGCACCGATCGCGGTCAAGCCCGTTTCCCGCAGTATTTCCTGCACCTGCTCTACCGAGCGACCGTAAAATCCGGCAAACTCCACACCTTTATAACCAAGTTTCGCCACTTTGCGCAGCGTTCCCTCAAAATCCTGCTCCAAATGATCTCTTACCGTATACAACTGCAAACCAATCTGCGTCATCTTCTCGTTCACCTCATCCATAGTTGTGGTATAACCTAGAACTCCATTCATGCCATCAGATGGATCCATATAAAGCGCTTTCCATGTACCATGGTATTTCAAAACGCTCCGTTGTAAAATGAATAATATGATTGAAACATGAACAATCTGGTCATTTTTTTCGAAGACCCTGTGGAGGACACCAATGAAGGAAGAAGCAAACCTGCAAATTTTGCATGCCGGCTATTCGCTGCACCGCAAGCCATTCCACACGACGCAAATAGACGGACACGAGAATTATCTCATTCGCCTGCAAACATTAGGCAAATGCCGTTCGCGATTAAACGGGCGGCTAGAGCTTTTGGAACCCGGCGATTTGCTGCTGTTCGCCCCGGGGGATCCCTACGAGCTGAAAATTGAAGCGGAACCGAACAGTACAGGGGAACCGGCGGTTTCCAGCGGCGATTACCATATTTTTCTATCTGGGGAATGGATCAAAGCCTGGTGGAACCGCCGGCCGCTTCCTCATCGACTGAAGGTTCCCTTGTCCGAGGGCATCGTTGGAACCTTCCGTCAGATCATGCTGGAGCAGCGCCGCATCTCCAACCCGACACCGGAAATATCCGAATACTATTTAAAGATCCTGTGCATGGAGATCGAACGTAATTTACTGGAGCAGCCGCAACCTACCTATCCAACCTATCTTGCCCACCGCCTGAAAAATTATATCGAAGAAAACGCTTCCACTCCCTTTAAGCTGGAGGACGCCGCAGTCCACGTCGGCATCAGCGTGTCGCGGGCGGTGCATCTCTTCAAGCAGGCGTTTGGCACCAGCATGATTCAATACACCCTGGACGTGCGACTGAACATGGCGCGCGAGCGGATCATCTTCAGCCCCTTATCGCTTGAGCACGTTGCGGAGAGCTCCGGTTTCCCGAGCTACAATTATTTCCACAAAGTTTTCCGCAAACGTTTTGGGATGTCTCCCAAACAATTCCGCCAAACCTCCCGTGACAATGGCGCATAGTGTTTGGTCTGCCTGAAATGCAAACAACGCCGTGGGCGGCCATTGTAACGGCCTCCCGCGGCGTTGTTTTTTTTACCCTTAACCTCCGTTGGTTTGCGGTATCGCTTGGCGAAGGCGCGCTTTACGCTTCTTCATTTGGGTGCCAAGCAGCACCACCGCAGCGATGACGAGAATCTCGAATCCGTATTTGATCCAAGGGCTGGCGAACCAATCGTGGACCAGCGGCTCTTCGACGATCATCTTGGCTGAGGTCCAAGCCAGTACGGCGGCACCGATCGTGATCACGATCGGATAACGTTCGGTCAACTTCAGAATCATCGTGCTGCCCCATACCATAATCGGTACAGAAACGGCGAGACCGATAATGACCAGCAGGGTGTCCCCATGCGCTGCACCCGCTACGGCTAGCACGTTATCGAGGCCCATCATCGCATCTGCGATAATGATCGTACGGATGGCTGCCCACATTTGGTTGCCTGCTTTTATTTCGTGGTTCTTCTCCTCGACCAGCAACTTATAGGCGATCCAGACAAGAGCAAGGCCTCCGGCGAGTCGTAATCCCGGGATGTTTAGCAGCTGCACGACAAGCAAGGTCATGATTACCCGGATCACAATCGCGCCAATGGTCCCCCAAATAATGACTTTTCTCTGATCCTGGTGAGGCACGTTACGGGCGGCAAGGCCAATAACGATCGCGTTGTCTCCGGCTAGGACGAGGTCAATCAGGACGATGGATAATAAAGCCATCCAAAATTCCGGCGAAAATAAATCCATATTCTCTCCCCTTTCTAATTTCCATGCAGCGATCCCACTTTTTCCGGAAAAACCGCCTCACGACCGACCGCTGACTTTGTTGTAAAGGTAGTGTGTCAGGCCTACGGACAATTGATGCGGTAGGGATTACGGGAACAATCCCCATCAGTGATCCAAAAAAAATACGCCGTGTCCGTATTGGGCACGACGCAATTTATGCATCAAAAGAGACCTTCACCCAATACTCGCTACGGGCAAAGGTCTCGCTAACAACATTTCGTTGCCAATAAAGCCGGGGGTATGTATACTCCCGTAATGACGACTTTATTGTAGCAGCTACTCCCCTTTGGGAACCATGCATGTTTAATGGAGTTATTATAGCACGTACTCCAGGAGAGCACCAGCCTTTTATGCAAAGCGTTTTGGGTTTGGTGCAAAAACAAGTTATAATAAGGAGCGAAACGGAGGGATCACAATGAGTCCAGCGTCAAATTCCAATGTCAAACTGGCCACTTTTGCCGGAGGTTGCTTCTGGTGCATGGTTTCGCCATTCGAAGAGCTGCCCGGCATTCACGGGATTATTTCCGGATATACCGGCGGTCATACGGTTAATCCAACTTACGAGCAGGTTTGCGCCGGACACACCGGCCACTACGAAGCCGTGCAGATCACGTACGACCCGGCCGTGTTTCCTTACCGCAAGCTGCTGGAGTTATATTGGCAGCAAATCGACCCGACGGACGAAGGCGGCCAATTTCATGATCGCGGCGAATCGTATCGCACCGCGATTTTTTACCATGATGAGGAGCAGCGTCTGGAGGCAGAGGCTTCTAAGCAAGAGCTTGCGCAAAGCGGTCGCTTTAACAAGCCGATCGTCACACCGATTTTGCCGGCGGCGTCTTTTTATCCTGCCGAGGAATATCATCAGCAATATCACAAGAAAAATCCGGGCCATTATAAGCTGTACCGCAAAGGCTCCGGACGCGAGGACTTTCTGGAACGCCACTGGTCCGGCCCGGAGGATCCAGAGGAACTGAAGCGCCGGCTGACCCCGATGCAATACGAGGTGACGCAAAACAACGCGACCGAGCGGCCGTTTACAGGCGAGTACTGGGACCACGAAGAAGAAGGGATTTATGTCGATATCGTCTCCGGCGAGCCGCTGTTCAGCTCCCGCGACAAATACGACGCAGGCTGCGGCTGGCCCAGCTTTACGCGCCCGCTCCGCAGCTACCACGTCAAGGAAAAAACCGACACGAGTCACTTCATGATCCGCACCGAAGTGCGCAGCCGGCTGGGCGACTCCCACCTGGGCCATGTCTTCGAGGATGGCCCGGAACCAACGGGCCTCAGATATTGCATTAATTCCGCGGCGCTCCGCTTTGTACCGTTAGCGGATCTAGAGAAGGAAGGGTACGGAGAATATCTTTACCTGTTCCAAGATACGCAAGAATAAAGAAGCTAGTACAGAACAAGGCTGCCGATCCCGGCAGCCTTGTTCTTTTTGGAGAGGATCATGATTCTTCGCCCCGCTCCTCTCCGGCCTTTTTACGGGCACGAAACCGCCGCACCTTCATGAGGTTGCCGCACATTTTATCATCGCAGTATTTTTTCGTTCGATTTCGCGTATCATCATAAAAAATCCAGCGGCAATCAGGGTTATCGCACACGCGAATCCTTCCCGTCTCTCCCCCAAGTAAGGTTTCGCCGAAGCTCGCGGCGATTTCCGCCCGCACATGGCGCCAATCCTCCGTTACCGGAACATATACCAGCCGAACCGCTCCCGGCCGGCCAATCAGACGACGGCTCACTACATCAAGCGCTAAATGCTCGTTGAGCAGCTGCCAATCCCCATCTTCCATGCCGCCGCCGTCCGCCAATTTGACGGCTAGCAGATGCAAACGCTCCCGAAAATGACGCATTGCCGAAGCTGCTTCCGCAGGCATCGGTACGGGTGCGGCGAGATGCCAGTCGCTAAGGAATCGCTCTTGCCAAGCCCGTAGTTCCAGCCGATCTTCGCTGCGTCCGCTTCCCCGCCAGTCATGCCATTGGCTATTTAGAAAATCACTCCATAATGTCTCCAACTCCGAAGGCCTCCCCAAGATGTAACGACCAAATCTATAAATGAATAGTTACATTCTTACCATCTTCTGCTACAATACCATTGTAACCCTTTAAATATGGATTAGCCAGTTACAATGACGAGGAGGAGATCAGATGAGCGTAAGTGCCGTGGATTTACTCGTACTGCAAAAAGACAACACTTGGGAATTGGAGGAGTGGATCGTACCGTTGTCAACGGCTTTGGCAGGCACGACCGCCGAGCAAGCCATTTGGGCTCCGCCGGGCGGCGGCAACACGATATGGCAAACGGTCAGTCATATTAATTATTACAACGAGCGGATGCTTAGCCGCCTAAAAGGGGTGGAGCCGGACGCTCGCGTGGAAACCAACGAGGAGACCTTCGCTGGCGGAACGCCGGATGAAGCCGTATGGGCAGAGGTGCTGGCGGAAACGAAACGGATTCAGCTGGAACTGCGCGAGGCGATCGCTTCCTTATCCAATGAGGAATTGGAAGCGCCTTACGCGAATACGAACGAATCCGTGGGACGCGAGTTCTCCCGCTGGATGCTGCATGACGCCTACCATGCGGGACAAATCGTGTTGATTCGCAGGCAGCAGGGTTCCTGGAGATCCTGAGAAATCAAAAAAGAAACGGCCCGAGCCT